>JAKAMO010000012.1 GCA_021812825.1 bacterium
GGGACCTCTACTTCTAGGAGCTCGCCATGTGCTACGCCATACCCGGCAAGGTGGTAAAGCTAGAAGGCTTCGCCGCCACCATAGAGTACTTCGACGAGACCAAGAAGGCGCACACGGGCCTGGCCAGCGTCTCGGTAGGCGACTACGTCTACGCGCAGGGCGGTTTCGTGATCCAGACCGTGCCGGAGGACGAGGCCATGGAGATCATGGCCGAGTGGCGCCGGCTCTTCTTCCGCCTGCGCGACACCGACAGGAAGCTGGCCGCCGCGCCGCGCACGCTCCACGAGCGCGCCAACGCCGTACGGCAGAAGAAGCTCGGCAACTCCTGCTGCGTGCACGGCATCCTCGAGTTCTCCAGCCATTGCGCGGCCAACTGCCTCTACTGCGGCCTGCGCCGCGACAACTCCGCCGTCGGCCGCTACCGCATGACCGAGGACGAGATCCTCGACGCGGTGGAATACGCCGTGAAGGAGCTGGGGTTCAAGGCCCTGGTGCTCCAGTCCGGCGAGGACCCCTGGTACGACGAGGCGAAGCTCGCCCGCATAGTCTCGGGCATCCTGAAGCGCTGCCCGGTGCTGCTGATAGTCAGCATCGGCCCGCGCCCGCTTTCCACCTACGCCGCGCTCTACAAGGCCGGCGCCCGCGGCGTACTTATGCGCTTCGAGACCTCGAACCCGGACCTGTTCGGCCGCATGAAGCCCGGCGCTTCTCTGGACGCGCGGCTGGAACTGATACGCGGCGTCCGGGAACTCGGCTACATGATCATCACGGGCTTCCTCGCCGGCCTGCCGGGCGGCTCCAACCGCGACACCTTCAGGAACATCCGGCTCACCGCCGAGCTGGGCGCGGAGATGTTCTCTTTCGGCCCGTTCATCCCGCACCCCGAGACGCCGCTTTCCGCGGAGAAGTTGCCGCCGCTGGGCTCCATGCTGGACACCATAGCACGAGCCCGGCTGATGAACCCGGAGGCCAACATCCTGGTCACCACCGCGCTCGAGACGCTCGACAAGGACAACGGCGCCAGGGAAGGGCTGATGGCCGGCGCGAACTCCCTGATGATCAACGTGACCCCGGTGAAGTACCGCAGGCAGTACGAGATCTACCCCGGCCGGGCCGGCGTGGAGGACGACGTGCCTTCCCGCATCCAGGCCGTTGTGAAGCTGCTGAACTCCCTGGGCCGCGCGCCCACGGACATAGGACGCTGATATGCACGAATGGGCTCTAGCCGAATCGGTGGTAAAATCCGCTAACAAGCACGCGGCCTCGGAGAAGATCCGCAGACTCTCGGAGATAGGCGTGGTGCTGGGCGAACTGCAGGCCATAGACAGGGACATCTTCTCCACGGCGCTGCGCGAGCTGCTCAAGGACACGCCGCCGCCCGCCTGCAGCTTCAAGCTCATAGAGGAAGCCGCCGCCTTCGGGTGCCGCGCCTGCGGCAAGGACTTCACGCTGGAGCACCTGAAGAAGACCGACGAGGAAGGCGAGAACATCCATTTCATACCGGAGCTCGCTCACGCCTTCCTGGCCTGCCCCGCCTGCGCGAGCCCCGACTTCGAGGTGAAGTCGGGCCGCGGCGTCTACATCAAATACCTCAAGGGGGAAAAATGACCCCGACGAGGATAGACCCGAGGCCCTCGGTCATAGGAGACAGGCTGGCCAGGGTGAAGCGCGTCATCGCCGTCACCGGCTGGAAAGGCGGCATAGGCAAGAGCGTCACGGCCTCCACGCTGGCCCTGCTGCTGGCGAAGAAAGGCTACAGGACCGGTCTGGCCGACCTGGACTTCTGCGGGGCGTCAGCCCACGTGGCCCTGGGCGCCGACGGCGCCTACCCGGAGGAGGAGATGGGCCTTCTTCCGCCGGAGGTGTCCGGCGTAAGGTTCATGTCGGTCTCTTTCTTCTCTTCGGGCAGGGCGGTGCCGCTGCGCGGCGCCGATATCTCCGGCGCGGTGGTGGAGATGCTGGCGGTCACCCTGTGGGGCGACCTTGATTTCCTGGTGGTGGACATGCCCCCCGGCATAAACGACACCGCGCTCGACGCCATAAGGCTGCTGCCCAAGGCCGAGGTGCTGGCGGTGACGACCCCGTCGGTTATGGCCAGGTCGGTATTGGAGCGCTCGCTGGAGCTCTACCGCAGGCTGGGGGTACCGCTGCTGGGCGTGGTGGAGAACATGCGCGGCCGCTCCGGCCGCGCCGGCTCCTCCCCGGGCATCCGGTTCGACGACGGGTTGGAAACGGCCCTCGGCAGGCCGGCCGACCTGCTGAACACCGCCTTCGCGCGCGACCTGGAGAAGGCCGTGCTCCCGCTGCTCAAGGCCTGACCGCTCCCCCCGCTCACCGCGGCGGGAGCGGCCCCGCCTCCCGGCTCAGTGCGTTCCCTCGGTCTCCCAGAGGTACCGCAGGCGCTCGGGAAAGTTCCTCTTCACGTCCTTCATCTCCCCCGGGGAGATATGCTTCTGCAGGACGGCTATTACGCCCCTGGTAACGCGCTCCGGGTCCGCCCCGGGCGGCAGCGCGGCGCCCACCTTCCCGAAGAACTCCGTCTCGGTGCGCAGCTTCTCCGGCTTGTTGGCCGGGGTCCAGCCGCTGTAATACATGCCGGCTATCAACACCGGCATCTGCGAGGCGAACTCGGCGCACTCCTGCACCGGCAGCCTGTCGCGGATGGCGTGCAGAACGGCGCGCAGGGCGCGGTAGGCGTCGTTCGGATTGGTGTAGTCCAGCTCCGTTTCCACGTCCTTCAGCCAGGCGCGCGTCTTCGCCAGCGCCTTGTCGAACAGGTGCGACTCCGAGGCCTCCGTTATCGTCTCCGGCCATTCGGCCGTTATCCTAGCGGCTTCCGCCCAGTCTCCGTCCGGAGTGCCGGGGGCCTTGCCCCTGTGCTCGTAAATCTCCTGCGCCACCTGCCGCGTGGCCTCCTCCAGGTTCCCGCTGCGCAGGTAGTTGGCGTACGCCTGCGTATAGGCGTGCCTGGCCTTCGTCGTTACTCTCATGTTCTTGTTCATTTTCCCCCCTTTGATTGACGGGGACAGTGCGGCCCCGCGCCCCTCGGCGCGGCCGATGAACTGGACCGTGAAGCTATCCCCCTGTCCTTATCCTACAAAATGGAAAGACCGGTCTTGCAATAGACTGAAAAGGCTAGACCGGAAGGCAAAAGTCGGCGGGATTAAGGCTGTTTGGGCGGCGGCGGGACTATGAGTGCCTTGAGGGCGGCCAGCTCGGTCTCGAGCTTGGTCATCCTGCTCAGCAGCTGGGTCTGGCCGTTGGAAACGGAAAGCAGCATGGCGCCTATCTGGTCCAGCTTGCCGGCGAGCAGCTCGGGCTGGGCCGCGCCGCCGGCGCTCTTAGCGGGCGCTTCGAATACGCTCCTGTTCACGGCAACGGTGGCCGCGGGGGCGGGGGCAGGGGAAGCGGACGCGGGCTTTATCGCGGCCTGCTCTATCTCAGGGTCCAGTATCAGGGAGCCGCGCATGGTCAGCGCCAGTGGTGACTCGGCCCCCGGCGCGGCGGGCTTCGGTACCTGCGGCGCCGCGGCGGGCGCTTCCGGCTTCGCGGACATCACTTCCGGGAAAGAGGAGGCCGGCTTCCAGTCGGCCGTCTGGCCGCTCTGCCCGCCCTCCGGGCAGAGCAGAAGCGACCCGGAGAATTCCTTCATGGAGACCAGCGCCTCCTTCCCGAAAGGCCCCCTGATCTCGCTATTGATATAAGCCCAGTATCTCATATCCCCTTCCCTCCCGCAGCAGCGCGGCTTTCCAGGTCCTCGGCCGTCAGGCGGCCGGAACGGAGCAGAAGGTAACTGTAGAAATAGACATAATAGCCGACCAGGATGAAGAAGATGGCCATCGTGGCCGGATTGAAGGCGACGGAACCGAAGGCGCTTGTTTTGTACAGGACCGCCGACGACGGGGCCGGCGCGGAAAGTCCGGACACCAGGCGATAGAGCAGGCGCCCCAGGAACAGGGCGGAGACGGCCAACCCGGCATAGGTATGCGGGACATAATAAAGCTCGCCGTCGCGCTCCTCGAAACGCGTATGCCGCGCGGCCGCGAAAGCTATGCCAAGGCCCGCGCCCAGACCGGCAAGGGCGGCCAGCGCAGCCGCGATGGAATGCAGGGTCGACGCCAGTATCAGCAGGCCCGCCGAGCAGAAGATAGCTACGCGCAGCTTCAGGGTGCCGCGCTTGAGCCGCTGGCGGCCGAAGTTCCTGCGGAAGCGTCGGTAGATGAAGAACGCGGCCACGCCGAAGCCGGCAGCGGTGCCTATAAGATGGTCCAAGCGATCTGCGGTCATGACGGTCTATTCTACTGCGGCTCGTCCTCGAACTTCTCCAGCTTCAGCTTGCCCTCGGCGTCCTTCTTGAGGACCTCTATCTTGCGCTTGACTTCCTCGAGCTTCACCGAAAGCTCCTTGGAAATGGCCACGCCCTCCTCGAAGAGCGTCAGCGACTCCTCTATAGGAGTGCCCTCGTCCTCCAGCTTGCCCACTATCTCTTCCAGCTTGGCCAGCTTCTCCTCGAAGCCGCCCTTTTCCGTTTTTTTCACCATAAAGTCTCCTGTTGCGGGCCGCCTTTCGGCTCCGCCTGCTTCTTCTTCGGCGACGGCTTCTCCTCCGCCGCGCCGCCATAGGCCTTGAGCACCTCGGCGTCGGCGCGTCCCTCGGCGAACTGCAGGTTCAACCTGTCCCCGGGCGCCAGCGCCGCCGCGGATTTGACCGCCTTACCCTTGCCGTCCTTCACTATGGCGTAGCCCTTCCTGAGCGGGAACAGCGGGCTGAGCGCCTTGAGCTTCTCCGAATTGAGGTTGAGCCGCTCCCCGGCGCGGCGCAGCTTCTCGCCGGACGCGTCGAACAGCCCTTCGACCGCCTGGTCCAGCCGCTGCAGCGGCCGCTCCAGCAGCGTCAGCGGGTTGGTAAGCATACGGCTGCCGGCCAGGCGCAGGAACCTGCCGCGCAGGTTCTCGTAGTAGATGCGCAGGCTCTGCAGCAGGCGTTTTTCGAGCTGCGCTATGTGCGACCCCAGCTCCTCTTTGCTCTTCACCACCACCTCGGCCGCGGCGGAAGGGGTCGGCGCGCGCAGGTCCGCGACGAAGTCGGCTATGGTGAAATCGGTCTCGTGGCCGACGCAGGAGATCACGGGTATCCGCGAGCCGGCTATAGCGCGGGCGACGATCTCCTCGTTGAAGGCCCAGAGGTCCTCCATGGAACCGCCGCCGCGCCCCACCAACATCACGTCCATGTCCGGAAAATTGTCGTTGAGGTCCCTTATAGCCTGGGCTATCTCCTCTTTGGAGCCGTCGCCCTGCACCTTGGCCGGGGCTATCACTATGTGCATGTTGGCATAGCGGCGCTTGAGCACGGAGAGGATGTCGCGTATGGCCGCTCCGGTCGGGGAGGTGACCACGCCTATCTGCTGCGGCAGGGCCGGTATCGGCCGCTTGCGGGAAGGATCGAACAGGCCTTCCGCGGCGAGTTTTTTCTTCAGCTGTTCGAAGGCCAGCTGCAGCGGGCCTATGCCGGCGGGCTCTATGGCCTTGGCCATCAGCTGGTACTTGCTCTGGCGATCGTAGGTGGTGATATTGCCGCGCACGCGCACCAGCAGGCCGTTGGCCAGCTCGAACTTGAGCCCCTGCGCGAAGCCGCGGAACAGCACACCGGAGATGTTGGAGCCGGCGTCCTTCAGGTCGAAGTAGATATGTCCCAGCGACGAGACCTTCAGTCCGGAGATCTCCCCCTCCACCCAGAGCTCGCGGAAATTGCTCTCGAGCAGGTACTTTATGCCCTGGCTGAGCTCGGTGACGGTATAGATCTTCGGTGCGCTCACTTCTGCCCCCGCAGACGTTTAAGGCGCTTGCCGATCTCTATCTCGAAGCCCTGGTCGGACGGCTCGTAGAAGGTCTTGGGGTCGGGCATGTACTCCTGCTTGACGTAATGTCCTTCGAAGCTGTGCGGGTACTTGTAGCCCTTGCCGTGACCGAGGGCGTCGCCGTCCTTGCTGGCGTCGCGCAGGTGCATCGGCACCGCGCGCTCGACCCCGTTCCTGACCTCGTCCTGCGCCGCGCTGACGGCCGTATAAGAGGCGTTGGACTTTGGCGAGCAGGCCACGTAAATGGCCGCCTGCGCCAGTATGATGCGCGCCTCCGGCATACCCAGCACCTCGGCCGCGTTGAAGGCGCTCTGCGCCATTACGAGGGCCATCGGGTTGGCGTTGCCGACGTCCTCTGAGGCGCAGATCAAAATACGGCGCGCGACGAACCTCGGGTCCTCGCCGGCCTCCAGCATCTTGGCCAGCCAATAGACCGCGGCGTCCGGGTCCGAGCCGCGCATGCTCTTGATGAAGGCGGAGATATGGTCGTAATGCTCGTCGGAGCTGCGGTCGTAGCGGAGGCTCCTGCGCTGGATGGATTCGCGCGCGACGGCCTCGTCTATCTTCCTGACCCCGCCCTTGCCGGGCTTGGTCGTGACTGCGGCCAGCTCCAGCGCGTTCAGGAGGCGCCGCGCGTCTCCGGAGGAGTTCTCCACCAGGTACTTCTTCGCCTCCGGTGTCGCCTCCGGCTTCAGGGCCTTCAGGCCCTCCTCGTGCGTGAGCGCCCTGTCGAAGATGTCCGACAGGTGCGCCGTAGAGAGCGGCTTGAACTCCACCACGATGAAGCGCGACAGCAGCGCCTGGTTGATGTAGAAGAACGGGTTCTCGGTGGTCATCCCTATCAGGATGATCTCCCCCTTCTCCACGCTGGGCAGCAGCACGTCCTGCTGCGTGCGGTTGAAATGGTGTATCTCGTCGAGCACCAGCAGCACGCGCTGCCGCGCGGCCAGGCCGGAGCCGAGCCCCTTGGAATACTCGATAATTTTCCGGAGGTCCGGCACGCCGGCCAGCACGGCGTTCAGCTCGAACACCTTGGCGTTGGCGCGGGAGGCCACGTAGCGGGCCAGGGCGGTCTTGCCGCAGCCGGGCGGGCCGAAGAACACCGCGGACTTGAGGTTGTCCGCTTCTATAGCGCGGCGCAGCAGCTTGCCCGGACCGAGGATCTCCTCCTGGCCCGCGAACTCGTCCAGCTCTTTAGGGGCGAGGCGCGCGGCCAGCGGGGAATAGGCCGGCCCTCCCTCGGGTTCCTGGACGGGAGAGTTCTCCTCGAAGAGGTCTCCTGACATGCGGTACCCTACTCTCCCTTCTCCTGGGCGTCGCCCAGCGTCTTTTTGAGCTTTTCCACCATCTCGTCTATCTTCTTGGAGTCAGCGGTGAGGTTGGTCTCGGAGCGCTGGCGCAGGTTGTAAAGCTCTACCGCGAAATCGTAGGCGGCGAGGATGGCCAGCTTGGAGGAGTCGGCGATCTTCATCCTGGCCTCGATGCTCTTGATCTTCTCCTCCACCTGGCCTACGATGGAGCTCTGTTCTATCTGCGTGAGGCCGTCCACCGCGGGGAACTTCATGTTGCGGTTGCAGATCCTGGCCTCGAAATCTCCGCCTGATGGCATGGCTTACTCCTCGTCCTCGTCGAAAAGACCGGGCTGCCCTTCGCCGGCCCGCTCTATCTTGTCGCATATCCGCTCCAGCCTGCGGCGTACCCTGGCCTTCAACTCGGCCAGCTCCCTGCCGGCGGCGCCGCTGGCGGCGGCCTTGCTGCGGGCCGCGCCGAGCATCTCCACCTGCTTCTTCAGCATGGCATTCTCCTCGGTGAGCGCGGAGAGGCGCGACATGGCCTCGTTCACCAGCGCTTCCAGGCTCTTTATGCGGTTATGCATAGATAAATTATATAAACTTCCCCGGTCTAAATCGCCTCAATGTGCGCGGCGCCTGTCACCGGCTTGTCTCGTCAGGCACGCTATCGGCCACACCGTGGCCGCGCTCCCGCTCGGCCTTCGCGCTTCGCAAGCTCAGGCCTGCGCGAGGGCCTTCCGAGCCAAGCCGCTGCCAGACGCACATAATTAGATTGATTAGTCGTAGCTCAGGGCAGCGGGGGCGGCAGTTCCCGGCTGCCCTCCACCAGGCCGCGCAGGCTGACCTGCGCGCTGTAGTTGCCGAAGAGCACCCTGCCGGGCGCGGAGCACCAGGTGCGCTCCGCGAGCTTCCAGGTCTTGAGCAGGGCCGGGCTGTAGACGGGTATGGCCCGCTCCCAGCGGAACACCTGCAAATGTACCGGCTCCCCTTCATAACCGAGCAGCTGGCGCGCGCTGCGCATCACGGCCTCGCGCACCGCCGCGTCGGAAGCGCCGACGAAGCCGGGGTCCACGGCGCCGCCCAGCATCACTGTGAAAGAGGCGTGGCGTCCCTCGTCCAGCACCCGCCCCTTGAAGGAGCTGGAATTGAAAAGTATGCCAAGGCAGGGACCTTTCTCTACCGGAGGCACCAGCACGCCCACGCCTTTCACGGGGCGGCGGAACTTCGCGCGGTCGAGGACCGCGGTGACGCTCACTATGCTGCTGAACTCCGCGGCCTCCAGCTTCTCCGCCAGCTCCGAACTTTCCTTCCTCAGCAGGCGGCCGGCGGAACGCGGATCGGTGCAGACGAGCAGGTTGGGGACGTCCGGCAGCTTGTCCACCGGGCAGTTCTTGTGGAAGCGCGCCCCCAGCTCCGCGGTAAGTATCTCGTCGAGCCTCTGCGTCAGCGAGCCTATGCCGCCCAGCGGGCTCATCATCGTGGTGCGGTGCTTCGGGCCGGGAGGCTCCGCGGCGGCCCCGGGCTTCTTCAGCTTGCGTTTCGCCAGCAGGGACCCCAGCAGCGGGCGGCCCTCCGGCGCTGGCAGCGACGGGAAGGCTGCCTGCACCGAGAGCTGCGACGGCAAGGAGCCGTAGACGCCCAGCACGAAAGGCGAGAGCAGGTAGTCCACCGCGGGACGGCCGAGGAAGAGCTCTCCCCACTCCTCCACGCTCATGTCCTCGTAGGAAAGCCCCTTCGGGAGATGGCGGCCGGCGAACAGCGCGCGGCGCACCGCCGCCGCCCCCTCGAAAACCGTGAGAGGGACCTTGCGCGGCTTGCCACCCCTGAAGATGAAGCGGGCTTTGGAGTCCGGGTTCAGCGGGGCCAGCTTAACGCCGACCTCTTCGAAGAACTCCTTCACCGGCCTGCTGACCAGGAAGGAGTGAGCCGCGCTCTCGGCTATGCCGTAGGGCGTTTTCACCGTCTGTATCATGCCGCCGGAGCGCGGGGCGGCCTCGAACAGCTCCACGCGGTAGCCGCGGCGGTGCAGGTGATAGGCCGCGAGCAGGCCGGAGACCCCGGCACCTATCACGGCCGCTTCCCTGCTGGAAGTATCAAGCTTTCCTATCATTCATTACCTCTTTGAGCACCGAAAAGAACCTCTCGTCGCCGTTGAACACCGGCACCCGCCGGTAGGACCTGAAGCCCAGCTCCGCGGCCTTCCCGGAGTAAAGCATGTCCAGCTCCCAAAGCGTCTCTATGTGGTCGCTGACGAAGCTGACCGGACAGACCACCAGGTCCCTGGCTCCGGCCGCGGCCAACCGCGGCAGCTCGTCCTCGAGATACGGTTCCAGCCAGCGCATGCTCCCGGCCCTGGACTGGAAGGCGAGCGACCAGGGGACCGAAAGGCCGCGGGACAGCGCGGCCACGGTGCGCTCCACCTCGCCGCGGTAAGGGTCCCCGCGCTCCACCGTCTTGAGCGGCAGCGAATGCGCCGAGAAGATGACATGCGGCTCCGCGCCGGCCGAAGCCGCCTGCCTGAGCGTGTCCTCCAGCAGCGAGCGCGACAGCGTTATGTAGCCCGGATCATCCGGCCAGCCCGCCACCTCCGACAGCGCAGGCTTCCATCCCATCCTCCCCAGCTGGCGCCTGGCCTCCTCCAGCGAGGAGCGCGTAGTAGTGAAGGAATACTGCGGGTAAAGCGGCAGCAGCGTCAGCTCCTCCGCGCCCCAGGACCTGAGCTCCCCGAGGCCGGAGCGGATGTCCGGCTCCCAGGAGCGCATGCCCACCGAGACCTTGAACTCGTCCCCAGCCGCCCTCCCGGCGTTGAGGAGACGCTCCAGGCCCTCCGCTTGCACTTTGGTCCAGTGGAGCTGCGGCGAGCCGCCGCCTATGGCCGCGTAGCAGCGGGAGGACTCGGGGGCCCTCGCCGCCGCTATGACGGCGGCCATAACCTGCCTGAAAGGGGCGGGAATACCGGAAAGCACGTATGGGTCGCAGAACAGGCGGTACAGGAAAGGCCGCACTTCCCGGAGGAAGCCAGGGCCGCCGAAATTGAGCAGCAGCACCCCCCTCTTGCTCATTTTTATATGGCCTTGCTGAACAGCGAGGTGGTCGGGGCCTTGCGCACCAGCCTGGCGTCGAAGGCCATGCAGACGTTGCGCACGAACGGGCGCCCCGCCCCGGTGATGCGGGCGCCGGAGGCCGTAAGCTCCACCAGCCCGTCGTTCACCAGCTCCCCAAGGCGCTCGGGAAGGCTGTCCATGAAAGGTACGCGCAGCGCCGGATTCTCCCACGAGGTCTCGAAGCGGGTCATCAGTTTGAGGATATGGTAGCGCAGCACGCGGTCCTCCGCGGTCAGCACGTGGCCGCGGTGCAGCGGCAGCTCGCCCTTGGCCAGCCGGGCGTCGTACGTCTCCAGCACCTTCTCGTTCTGCGCGAAGACGTTCCAGGAATCGCCTATCGAGGAGACGCCCAGCCCTATCAGCGGCGAGACCTGCCTGGTGATGTAGCCCATGAAGTTGCGGTGCAGCTTGCCCTCCTGCGAGGACTTCCAGAGGGCGTCGGTCTCCAGCGTAAAATGGTCCATGCCGACCTCGCGGTAACCGGCCTCGGCCAGCAGGCGGCGTCCGGTCTCGTACAGCGCGCGCTTGGCGTCGCCGGCGGGGATGTCCGCGTCGGACCAGCGGCGGTGGGCCGGCTTGATCCACGGCACGTGGGCGTAGGAGTAGAAAGCTATGCGGTCCGGCTTCAGGCGGCGCACGGCCTCTATAGTGTCGGTCACGCTGGCCAGCGTCTGCCTAGGCAGGCCGTAGATCAGGTCGTAATTCACGCTGGTGTATCCGAGCTCGCGCGCGGTCTCGGTGACTCCGCGAACCAGCGCCTCGTCCTGCACGCGCCGCACCGTCTCCTGCACCTGCGGGTCGAAATCCTGTATGCCGAGGCTCAGGCGGGTGAAGCCGAGCTCCCGCAGGGCCTGCAGGTGTTCGCGCTTCGTTACGCGGGGGTCCGCCTCTATGGAGAACTCGGCCTGCGGGTCCCTCTCGCAGCGGTCGATGATGCCGCCGAGCATGGCCTTCAGGTCCTCCGGGTTTAAATAGGTGGGCGTGCCGCCGCCGACGTGCAGTTCGGAGAGCTTCACGGCCTTAGGCCTGGCCAGCCGCGCGTCCTTTTTGGCGAGCAGGTCCAGGTACAGGTTCCATTCCTTGAGCACCGAGCCCACGTAGTTGTGGGCCATCTTGTAGTCGCGGGTGAAGCGGGTGTTACAGCCGCAATACAGGCAGCTATGCGAGCAGAACGGCACGTGCACGTAGACAGCGGCTCCGCACTTCTGGCGCTCCATGCCGGAATCGGCCGGGCTCTCCTCGCCGGTCAGCGAGCGGGCAACGCTGACCACCCACTCGTCCTGCGTCGGCGAGGTCTCCCAGTACGGCACGGTGGGATAGCTGGTATAGCGCGGCCCCGGGACGTTGTACTTCCTCAGCAGCTCTTCGTTGTTCATATCAGCTCCCGAAGATCTCTTTCTGCACCCTGAGGAAGAGCCTGACGTTATCCTCGGGGGTGCGCTGCAGCACGCCGTGACCGAGGCCGCAGACCCAGCCGCGCCGCAGTTCCGCCGGCAGCGCCTTGACCTTGGCGAACACTTCGCGCAGGCGCTTCTCCAGTTCCGCCGCCGGCAGGTGCAGCCACTCGGGGTCTATGTTGCCCTGTATGGCGTACTTCCCGGACCAGTCCGTGAGCACCTGAGCGAGGTCGTGATGCCAGTCCACGCCGAGGCAGTCTATCGGCAGGCCGTCGAGCAGCTTCCAGTGCGCAGGACCCGTGCCCTTGGAATAGTAAGTGACCGGCGTGTCCGGGCAGAGCTTCTTGAAACGCGCGAGCACGTCCTTCAGCGCGGGTACCGCGTACTTGCCGTACACCTCCTGGCTGAAATCTCCGGCGCAGGTGTCGAATATGGCCATACAGTCCGCGCCGCCGCGGGCCTGTATGGCCATGTTCCCGGCCAGCAGGTCCAGCAGATTGTCCCGGAAGGCCTCGAACCGTCCGTCGGCGAGCGCCGCGTGGGATTCCTTCAGGCCGCCGAGGTGCGAGCCCTCCACGGCGTAGCAGAAGAGCGTCAGCGGGCCGCCGACGAAGCCGAGCAGCCCCTTCTCCTTCGGCAGCCGGGCGCGGATCTTCGCCATGGCCTCGCCCTGGAAGGACATGAAAGCTGCCTTGTTAGCGCCGCCGCGCAGCTTGCCGCAGTCCGCTTTCGTCTTCAGGTGCCAGTCCAGCTTGGGGCCCTCATCGTAGGTCAGGCCCATGCCCATGGCCTCCAGCGGGAACAGCAGGTCGGAGAAGAGTATGGCCGCGTCGAAGCCGAAGTCCTCTATAGGGCCCAGCGTGGCCTCGCAGGCGGCGTCGGTGTTCTTGCAGAGCTCCATGAAGGTGTAACGCTTCTTGAGCTCCTGGTAATGCGAGTGGTAGCGGCCGGCCTGCCGCATGAACCAGACCGGCGGGCGGCCGGTGTTGGCGCGGGCTATCGCGGCCCCGAAAAGAGTTCCAGTAGCGTTGGTCATTTTCCTTTCTCCTCAGGGGCCAGCTGGTAGCCCACTCCGCGGACGCTGCGTATCAGCTCCGGCTCGTCCGGCTTCTGCTCTATCAGGCGCCTGAGGCGCAGGATGAAATTGTCTATCGTGCGGGAGCTCGGGAACTCGTCCTCCGACCAGACGAAGTTCAGGATCTCGTCGCGGCTGACCACGTGGCCGCGCCTGTCCACCAGCAGCTTCAGCAGCGCGGTCTCCTTCTGGGTCAGCGGCGTGACCGCGCCGGCCACTACGGCCTCGTAGCGCGAGAAGTTCACCACCGCGCGGCCGAGCTTCACCCCGTCCTGGGCCGAGCTCAGCGTCAGGGCGCGGCGCATCACGTTGTGGATGCGCAGCAGCAGCTCCTTCAGGTGGAAGGGCTTTACTATGTAGTCCTCGGCTCCGAGCTCCAGGCCGTGCACGCGCTGTTCCGGCGCGCCCATGGCGGTGAGGAAAACTATGGCGGCCGAGGGCTGCGTCTTGCGCAGTCCGGAGGCCACGTCGAAGCCTGAGCCGTCGGGCAGCCCCACGTCCAGCAGGGCCAGGTCGAAGCGGCGCGACGAGATCTCCGCATCCGCCTCGGCCTTGCTCCTGGCCCAGGCGGCCTCGTAGCCCTCCTTCTCCAGGCATTCGACCAGCGTCTGTCCCAGATTGCGCTCGTCCTCCACCACCAGTATTTTGCCGGCGTTCTTTTTTACCATGACTAGCCGCGCTCCGTGTTATCGGTGAATTCGGGGAGTTCGAGCACCGCGCGGAAGCCGCCGGCGCCCGAGAAATCGCATTCCCCCCCCATCCGCTCCGCCAGCAGGCGCACCAGATAGAGGCCCACCCCGGCCCCCTGGGAATGTTCGCCTTTCTGGAAGATACGGCCCAGCTTTTTGGGATCCCCGTCGAAGCCGCGGCCGTTGTCGGAATAGATTATCTCCACTTTGCCGCTATTCTTCGAGGAGGTGACGGAAACCTTCACCGGCTCCCCGGAGGGGAGCCTGGAATGCCGCGAGGAGTTCTCGAGCAAGTTGCGGAAGATCACGGCCAGAGCGCCCGGGTCCGCTGTGGCTGAAAGCTCCGGGTCTATATCCGCCGTGACCTCTATGGAGCAGCCGGCGCCGCAGGTTGCCTTCCAGTTGGAGATGAAGCGGTCCCACCAGAGACGCAGGCCCACGGGGCGCATATGGACGGTACCGCCGCCCTCGGCCCTGGCCAGCTCCAGCGAACGCTCCACCTGCGACTCAAGCCTAAGAGAATCCTGAAGCAGCCTGTCGATCAACGCGGGGTCCGGCCTGCCCTCGGCGGCCGCGCCCGAGATGGCCTCGGCCTGCAGCCTTATGCTGGTCAGCGGGGTGCGCAGTTCGTGGGTCAGAGAGGCGAAGAAGGCCTGTACCGAGCGGTTACGCCGGTAATCCAGCCAGTAAAGCCACAGCATGAAGGCCGTGGCCGCCAGCAGCAGAGCGAAGAAGGAAGAGGATTCCCAGAAGACCATGCGGCGCGTCTTGTCCAGGGAAAGCTGGGACAGCTGCGCGGCTATGCCCAGCTTCGCTTCCAGCTCCGCTATCCGGCTGGCCTGCCGGTAGATCAGGTGGCCCCACCAGCCGGCAAGAAGGAACACGACCAGCAGCCACAGGCCCTGCGCTACGAAGACAAGTCTCGGGCCCGCGGCCAGTTTTTTCACGCGCTCTCTCCGAGATTCTCGATAGCCCGGCAGACCACCTTTGAGGCCCGCTCCAACTGGGCGGCGCTGTGCGCCACGGAGACGAAATCCACCTCGAAGGCGCTGGGCGTCAGGTAGACCCCGCGCTCGAGGGCGTAATGGAACACCTTGAGGTAGAGGTCCTTATGTTCGGCCGGGGTCTGGTCCGGCCTGCGAACGAAGCCGTCGGCGGTGGAGATGTTCCCGAATATCATCCAGAACATCGAGGAGAACCGCTGCACCTTGACCGGCACGCCGGCCTTCCGGCCCGCGGCTTCCGCCGAGGCCGCGAATTTCTCGGCCTCTGCGGCCAGGCCCTTATAGGGCTTCGCGCGCAGTATTTTTTTCAACATCGCGCAGCCGGCGGCCATCGCGACGGGATTGCCGGAGAGCGTGCCTGCCTGGTAGACGGGGCCGGAAGGGGCCACCATGTCCATCAGGTCGCGGCGGCCGGCGTAGGCGCCTACCGGGAAGCCGCCGCCTATGATCTTGCCGTAGGTCACGAGGTCCGGGCGAATGCCGGTGACCTCGGCCATGCCGCCGAAGGCGGTGCGGAAGCCGGTTATAACTTCGTCGAAGATGACCAGCGCGCCGTGGCGGCGGGCGATGGCTGTCATCTCCCTGAGGAAGCTCTTCTTCTGGACCAACAGACCGTTGTTGGCCGGCACCGGTTCCACTATGACGGCGGCGATATGGCCCTTGTGCTTCCTGAAAGCGGCCTCGAGGGCGCCCAGGTCGTCGAGCGGGACCACCACGGTGTCGCGCGCCACGGAAGCCGAGACGCCGGCGCTGTCGGGACTGGCCATCTCGGCGAGGCCGGAGCCGGCGCGCACCAGCAGCGGGTCGGAATGTCCGTGGTAGCAGCCGTCGAACTTTACGATCTTGTCGCGGCCGGTGGCGGCGCGGGCCACGCGCAGCGCCGACATCACGGCCTCCGTGCCGGAGTTCACGAAACGCACCTTCTGGGCCCACGGGATGTTCTTAGTCATCAGCTCGGCCAGTTCCAGGGAATAGGGTTCCGCCGTGCCGTAGGACCAGCCGCGGGACATGGATTCCCTGACGGCGCGTGCTACGTCCTGGTCCTGGTGGCCGAACAGCATCGGACCCCAGGCCATGCAGAAATCTATATAGTTATTGCCGTCCACGTCGGTGAGCACCGCGCCCCTGGCGGACTCCACGAAGCGCGGCGTGCCGCCCACGCCCTTGAACGCGCGGACCGGGGAATGCACGCCGCCGGGCGAGACGCGCTTGGAGCGCTCGAACAGCGCGGCGGACCTGCTGGTCTTCTGCTTGAGGTTTGAGGTCATGGTCTCTCCTGTCTCAGAACTGGCCGGCGGCCGCGCGCAGCCATTCGCGAGCGCTGCGGGCGCCGTAGGTGATGATCATCGAGGCCCCGGAGCGGACGAAGGACGTCCACATCTCCACGTGGGCCAGCGGGCCGTTTATCAGCCCCTTCTCGGCCAGCACCTCGATGCCAGCGTACTCGCCGCTGGTCTCGTAGACGGCCCAGGGCTTCGGGATCTCGCGGGAAAGGTCGCGCAGCACGTCGAGATAGGGCAGGCCGGGCTTCACCATCAGGATGTCCGCGCCCTCGGCGGAGTCGCGCAGCGAGCACTCCAGCGCGTCCTGCGGGCGGGCCGGGTCTATCTGGTAGGTGGCGCGGTCCTTCAGCGTCACCGCGCCCTTGGGGGCGGAATCCGCGGCCAGGCGGAACGGCCCGTAGAACTTGGAATGGAACTTGGCGGAGTAGCTCATCAGCAGCGTGCGCTCCAGCCCGCGCGCGTCGAGCGCCTCGCGGATGGCGGCCACGCGGGAGTCCATCATGTCGCTGGGGGCCACGCAGTCAGCGCCGGCCTCGGCGTAGGCCGCGGCCACGCGGGCCAGCTCGGCCACGGTCTTGCCGTTCTCCACGTGATCGCCTTCCGGGCTCAGGATGCCGCAGTGGCCGTGCGTCGTATAAGAACAAAGGCAGACGTCGACGGCCACGAAGAGGTTCTTGCCGAAGTTCTTCTTGAGCGCCGCGATCTGGCGGGCGGTGAAAGAGGGATCGAAGCCGGACTTCTTCTTCTCCGACGGGACCCCGAACAGCAGGATCTTGCCTACGCCCTTGGACAGGTCGTTCTCGACCTGGCGCAGCAGCGTGGAAGGGGTCTCGCGGTAGACGCCGGTGAGGCCGGGCACGGCCTCGCGCGACTTTATCCCGTCCACTACGAAGCAGCCCTGTATCAGCTGCTCCTGCGAGACGCGCACCTCGCGCGCGAGTTCGCGGACGGCCTGGCTCTGGCGCAGACGCCTAGCGCCCAGCGGGTATCTCAGTTTGCTGTCCATTTTTTCCAGTCCTCCGAAGATAAAAAAACCTGCGGCTCCAGACCTTTGGCGCGCAGCGCGGCAGCGGTCTTGCCGGGGCCGCAGGCGTGCTTCATCGCCTTGAGCTTCTCCGGCGCCAGAGCGGCGCCGTACCTTTCGAACTGCGAAGCGCTGCCCCAGTAGGCCGAGCCGGCCTTCCGCAGGGCGGCGGCGGCCTCTTCGCGCTTTTCTCCGGAGACCCGGTAAGTGGCGACGGCGGCGACTTCGCCCCAGCCGGCCTCGCCGACCTCGTGCGTCAGGGCCACCCAGCCCGAAAGCGGGGCAAGGCCGAGCACCGGCTTGCGCAGCGTCGGGACTAAGTGATCGAAGCCGAGGTTCTCGGCGCAGCCCTCCACCCAGAGTCCCAGCTTGGCCAGCTTGAACCAGCTGGCCGCTCCCGAAGTCCAGATGCGCTTTCCGGACAGCAGCGCCACCCACGAAGGCGGCACAGCGCGGGCATGCGCTATGAAAGCGCAGTCCTTGCCCTCCAGCGCCTTCTCCTTGCCTTCAAAGGTCCATTCCAGGCCCTCGCCGCGCCAGTCGGAGCCGTTCCAGGCCTGGCCGGACGCGGGCGCCGCGCGCTCGGGGCCCTTGGCCTCGTCTATGAAGCTGCCGTCGGGCAGCCGGCCGCGGATATAGAGCAGCTCGCCCAGCTCCGGCACCGGCACGCAGCTGGCGCCGAAGCGCTGATGGCAGCCGCCGCCCCACTTGGCCAGCACGGCGCGCTCCCGCTCCACCTGCGCGCGGGTAGGCTCGTCGTGCAGTGCCAGCAGCAGTTCCTTCACTTCGGCGTCGCGAGGGTTCTTCGGGGCGCGGCACTCGACGGCCAGCGAGCCCTGGCCAGGAGCGGTGGGGTTCTGCCTGAGGGGCATCACCATCCAGCGGCAGCCCCTGAAAAGCTTTTCCAGCTCGGCGCGCCCCTTGTCGTCGCGCCACAGGCGGGAGAGGCCTGCCAGCGCCAGCACCACGCCGTCGAGATAGCGCTCGGCTCCGGGCGCCTCGTGCAGGCGGCCCAGGCGGGTGTTGACGTTGCCGCGTATCTCGGCGAACTTCACCGACGGGTCGCGGCCGTTCACCGACGGCAGGGCCCTGGACAGGAAAGGAGGAAGGTTCTCGAGCCGGCGGGGAGAGGAGGAGCCTACGGTCAGCGGCTCTCCCGCTCCTAGGCGCTCCAGCGTCTTAGGGGAGAAGACTATCACGTCGCGCTGGTCCTCGCGGCGCGGCATGCAGACCAGCTCGAACTCCGCGGGGCGCTCGAGGCTCAGGTCCTTCAGGGAATGGACGGAGAAGTCCACGCGGCCGGAGCGCAGCGCGTCATCCAGCTCGGCCACGAAGAACTCCTTTCCCTCCACCTGGCTGAGCGGGATATCGAGTATCTTGTCGCCGCGGGTGTCTATGCCCACCAGCTCGACCTTAAGGCCGCGGGCGGCATGCAGCCGCTCGAGCTCGCGCGCCACCCAGGAGCTCTGGGCCCAGGCGAGCAGGGAACGGCGGGTACCAAGTTTGAGATGAGTAACGGACGTGTTCAGCTGACCCATGATAAAGAGAGCTCCCGGTCACAGGCGAACCCCATAAGGTCCTCCCAGCCGTGCGGTACGCTGAGCCCCCCCAGGCCGCGCAGACGCGCCCTCTCCCGGCAGGCGTGCCGGGCCGCACGGATAGCTTTGCCGCGCGCTGAATCCTGTGCCTCTTTAAGCTGGAAAAGGTCGTCGAGCGCCACGAAGCCGTCGCCTATGGCGGCCGCCCAGTCCTGGCATTCCGGCTTGAAGCCGCCCAGGTGCAGCACCAGCCCCTTCGCGCGGCCGGCGGCGCCAGCCAGCCGGTCGGCCATGCGCCGGCCGTCCTCGGCCTTGTCGGCGGGCACGCAGACCACCACGTGGTCGGCGTCGCGCCAGGCGGCGCTCTCGGCCTCGGGCCCGACGACGCGGGTCATCGTGCCGCCGGAGGCGGTCTTCTTGGAATTGATCTCGTCCTCGAGGGCCTGCAGCTTCCCGGGGCTGCGGTTCCAGAGCAGGAGGTCGTACCCGGCCAGCCACGGAGCGATGGAAAGGGCCAGCTTGCCGGCGCCGACCACCAGCACCTTCTCGCGCTCGCCTTCGGGCCTTACGCGGCGCCCGTGCAGCATCCTGCGCACCAGGCTGCCGTAGGAGGCGCCGCCGAGGTCCTGCATATGCAGCGAGCGTATCTCCTTGGTGTCCTCGAAGAGGCGCTGCATCCAGACGCCGAGCTCCCGCAGCAGCGGGCTGCCCTTCCCCGAGAAACCCTTCCAGGCTTCCTTTATCTGGCCGAAGATGTCGGATTCCCCTACCACGGCGCTCTCCAGTCCGGTGGCGACGCGCAGCAGGAAATCGTAAGCCTCGCGGCCGTGCATCAGCTCCAAACCTTCCCCGGCGACCGGCAGGCGGTCCGACTCCGAAGCCGGCAAGACCCAGATCCAGCGCTGGCAGGACTCGAGGCAGAAACAGTCGTCCAGCTCCTCGCGAAGCGCGGCCGCCAGCCTCAGTACCCGTTCCGAGGCTCCTCTCTTCTTGATATGGATTATGGAAAGGGAGTTCTTGCGCATGGTTAAAATATACAAATTGCCGTCCGGATGATTGTCATGGTTATGTCACGGGCCCGACCTGTACTGAAAGTATACCCCGCCGTATGGGCGCAGTCATGGGCATTTCGACCTAAACAGGATTGCCCGCCTGGACCTGCCGGCATGCCACCTTCCCTTAGGGCCCAGGCCAAGCCTGCCCTTTTACCGCAAAAAACGGGGTCCTAAGACCTTTGTGGAAAACGCTGAAAACCGCCATTATATAGGTATACAGGTATTACGGAGGAACTATGAACAAGATATTCAGATCCTTTTCCATACTGGCCGCGGCGGCCATCGCGCTGCCGCAGCTCGCGAGCGCCGGGGCCAAGAGCATCTACGGCGACGATAACCGGCTCGATTACTTCGAATCCTCGCCGGCCATGCGCCAGCTGGCCGACTCGGTGGTCTCGCTCTGGCCCTCCAAACAGGTGAACTTAGAGAACGGGGAAGCCAGACTCAAGACCATGAACTTCGGCGACGCACTCAACCTCTGCCCCGGAGAGAAGTTCCGCGAGCAGCCCATAGGCGCCTTCTGCTCCGGCACGCTGGTCGGCGACGACATCGTCATGACGGCCGGCCACTGCATCACGGACGAGGCCCGCTGCGCCGACACCAAGTTCGTCTTCGGCTTCAACATAGACCAGGCCGGCGGCCAGGCGCGCACCTCCGTTCCCGCCAAGGACGTCTACGGCTGCAAGCGAATCATAAAGCGCGATCTGGACAAACAGGCCTCCGGCATAATCGGCACCGGCATCGCCATCCTCAACGCGCTGCTCAACAGGGCGGGTCCCGACTTCGCGCTCGTGCAGCTCGACCGCAAGGTGGAGGGTCGCAAGCCGCTGCCGGTCAACCGCGACAAGGACCTTAAGGACGGCGACAGGATATTCGTGATAGGTCACCCGGTCGGCCTGCCGGTAAAGGTAGCGGGGGACGCCTCCGTGCGCAGCACCAAGCCCAAGGCCTTCTTCATGACCGACCTCGACACCTTCGGCGGCAATTCAGGCTCGGCCGTGTTCAACGCCAGGACCAATAAGATAGAAGGCATCCTGGTTCGCGGCGGCAACGACTTCGCCGACAGCCCCGCCGGCTGCAAGACGCAGGTCCGCACCGCCCAGAACGAGGGCCGAGGCGAAGCCGTCACGAAGATCTCCGTGCTGCAGAAGTACATCCCCGAGATCGGTCCTTCCAGGAACATGGAGCCCGAGATCGTCAGGACCGCCGCGGAGGACGTCCCCTACAACGAGGACCTCGCCCGCACAGTGCGCTTCTAGATCCGCCTTCCTGCAAGGCCGAGGACCCCGCCCAGCGGCGGGGTCCTTCGTTTCCCGGCGGCGCGCTTCCCCCCCGCCCCCAATGCTATAATCTATTCAGATCGGCTGCAGGGCATAAGGAACATGGCTGAGACCAAGGGCAAAGTTCTGCTGGTGACCAGCGGCAAGGAATTGCTGCTGGAAATGACGCCGTCCATGTCCGGCAGGGGCATGGAACTGCTCTGCGTGCCCTCCCTGAAATACGCCGCCGAAAGACTGGCCGCCGGCGAATGCTCCGCCGTGGTCGTGGACTTCGGCTGGCTGCCCCCCACCGAACGCTCCGCAGTGCTGGACCTGCACGCCCAGTATCCCGCCGTGCCGCTTTTCACCCTCGAGTCGGTGGCCAGCATGGGCCCTTCCGTTTCCTCGCCGCTGCGCCGCCTGACCTGGCCCCTGCCTATGGGCTTTGCCGACCAGGTCAGGGTCATAGCCAGGCCCATAGTCCTGCTCGCCGACCAGGTGCTTTTCTCCACAGGCGCGGTACAGACGGCCCTGAAAGAATCCGGAGTGCAGGCGATCTCCGTGGAAGCCGCGGACGACCTCCCCAGCGCAGTGCTCGGCCAGACCCAGGCCAAGATAGCCTCCGTCAGCCAGCGTACCAAGAAGAAAGGCTGGTCCCTGCTCGGGGGCTCCGGCGAGGAAGAGGAACCGGCCCAGCTGGCGCAGCCCGTGAACAACGTCATGGTGGCCCAGTTCAGCGGCACGATGGCCAAGGCCTATCAGCTGGACGCCGCCGTGCGCGCGGCCGTGCCCGAGGCGGTCTGCTACCTGGTCTCCGGCGCCGACCTGGCCCGCTACGCCATACAGGCGCTCAAGGATAACAATCCCGTCGCCCTGCCCAAGGAGAACGCGGGCCGCGTGGCCGGCATCCTGGCGGAGAACAGCGAGGGCGGGGCCGAAGTCCGCCTCAAGGAGCGCGAGCGGGAGAGGATACTCCTGCTGGACAATTTCAAGCCCGCCCTTACGGCCCTCGGCCAGGCGCTGATAGGCGCCGGCTACGAGGTCACCTCCTCCATGGACGGCGCGGAGGCGCTGCGCCTGACGCAGAAAGGCTCCTTCCACCTCGCCGTCATCGGCACGGCCATAACCATGGCGGAGCTCACCGGCGCGGAGCTGGCGCAGAAGATGCGGGAGCGCGATCCGGACATGCGCATCATCTTCATGGTGGACCAGTACCCGCTGAAGGCGGCCCTGCAGGGCGTCAGCCAGGTGGTGGAGCTGGGCCTCGACGACGCGCTGCTCAAGCCGGTCGAGGCCTCGCGGCTGATCTTCTCCGTGCAGAAGGCGCTGGAGGCCCGCTTCCTGAAGCTCGAGAACGCCCGCCTGCTGAAAGAGACGCAGGAGCAGAAGGAGCAGCTGGAGCTGATCAACGGCTTCCAGAAGAAGTTCTTCGCCACCGTGGCGCACGACGTGAAGAGCCCGCTGACCGCGATACTCGGCTACTCCGAGGTGCTGGGCAAGAAGCTGCAGACGATGCCGAGCGAGCATAAATACGCCTCCAACATCCTGACCTCGGCCAAGACCCTCAACATCCTGATCTCCGACCTGGTGGACCTCGCCGCGATCGAGTCCGGAAAACTGCGCGTCGAAATAGGCACGCTCAACCTGCTGGCCGTCATGCACGACGTCTACGCCCGCGTGGAGATAGCGGCGCAGAAGCGCAACCTGAACATGAAGCTGGAAGTCCCGCCGGTGCTGCCTCCGCTGGCCGGCGACGACGCCCGCATCGGCCAGGTGGTGCAGAACCTCTGCACTAACGCCATCCAGTACACCAAGGAAGGCGGCAAGATCACGATAAAGGGCGAGCTGCTGCCGGACCGCGTGGTCGTCAGCGTGATCGACACCGGCATCGGCATCTCGAAAGAGGACCTGCCACGCGTCTGGGAGCGGTTCTTCCAGACCAAGGAAGCCCAGGGCATGCGCAAGGCCGGCTTCGGCTTAGGCCTCAAGATCGCCCGCGAGATAGTCCAGCGCCACGGCGGCGAGATGGGCATAGAGTCCGAGCTCGGCGTAGGTTCCCGCTTCTTCTTCCACATCCCGTTGAAAAAATAGGCCGGCCCCGCAGGACCGGCCCGACGGCCCGCCCGTAAGGGCGGGTCAGTTCTTTATGAAGGTACCCTTCCGGTACTCCTCGAAGGCCCTGCGCAGCTCCGCCTCCGTGTTCATCACGATGGGCCCGCGCCAGGCCACCGGCTCCCGCAGCGGCTTGCCGGCCATCAGCATGAAGCGCAGCCCTTCCCCGGAGGCCGCGCAGGCCAGCCTGTCGCCATCGCCGAACGCGGCAAGCATGCCCGGGCGCACCTCCACTGGTTTCTTCCGGCCGAAGCTGCCGGAACCCTCGAATACGCAGCACAGCACGTTATCCTCCGGGCGCGTCTCAAGCTCTATCACGGCACCAGGTTCCACCCTCACGTCGAAGAACCAGGGCTTGATGATGATATCCTGCGCCGGTCCGGACGCCCCCCCGTACTCACCGCAGATGATACGTACCGATAAACCCTCGCCGTCGTAACGGGCTATATCCCCGGCCCTGATGTCGCGGTAGCGAGGCCTGGTCATTTTGTGCTTCTTCGGCAGGTTGGCCCAGAGCTGGAAGCCGCGCATCGTGCCTTCGCAAGGCCTGGGCATCTCCTGATGCACTATACCGGAGCCCGCCGTCATCCACTGTACCTGTCCGCTCCGTATCACTCCGGAGTTCCCCAGCGAGTCGCCGTGCTCCACCTCCCCCTCGAGCATATAGGTAATGGTCTCTATGCCCCGGTGCGGGTGCCAGGGAAAGCCGGCGACGTAGTCCTCAGGGACGTCAGAACCGAAATTATCCAGCAGCAGGAAAGGGTCCGTCAGTTCCGTGTTCCCGAAGCCGAAGATCCGCTTCAGCTTCACGCCGGCCCCCTCCACGACCCATTGCCCTTCCATCACGGCCTTTATCTCCCTGAAGCTCATTCCGCCGCCTCCTCGCCGCCGGCCAGCAGCCACGGCTTTCCCTTCACCCGCCCCTTCACGAATGCCCGCATGCCGTGGGCCGGCACTTCCGTCGACAGCTTCCCGCCTTTGACCTTTACCCTCACACCCGTATACAGCTCGCGGTACCTGCCGTCCGGCAGACCCTCGGCGCTCATCGGCGCGGCGGCCTCTCCCTTGTTCAGGAAGACTGCGGCCGTCTCGCGGAAATAATCCCGCCGGAAGGCGTACTGGTCATGCGAGGACGACAGGCGCGTCTGCCTCCCCCGGCGCAGCGGAGCGGCGGACTTCCTGATGGCGTTCAGCTTGGTCAAGCGGAAAAAGACCGGGTCCGACTCCGACCGCGCTATGCCGTCGGCGCCCAGCATGCGCCTGTTGTCCGGATCGTTGCCGCCGGACATCCTGGCCTCGGTGCCGTAATAGATGCACGGGATGCCGCGGACCGTGAAGTAGAAGTCCAGCGCGTCGAAGTACTGCGCCAGGGTGGCGGGCGTGCCGTCCCCTTCCACGCCGTTGAACCTGGGCTTGTCGTGATTGTCCAGGAAGGTCACCAGGTAGGTGGCGTCGCGGTACAGGGCGTCGTGAGAGAACAGGCGGTCAGCCTCGGAATAATCCCCCCCTTTGAACACCTTTTCCATCGGGCCCCAGGTCCCCATGGACGAGAGCGGCATGTCCAGCACACTCATCGCGTTGTTCATAGGCGCGCCAGGGGAAAGCCTGGTATACGAGGACAGCATGACGAAGTCGTCGTTGGTCCAGGCCTCGCCGAACATGAAGAAGTCCTTCTTAGAGGCGTGCATGGCCTTGGCGAAGTCCCTCCAGAAATCGTTGTTCATCCAGACCAGCGTGTCCACGCGGAAGGCATCCACGCCCATGGCCTGGTAGCCCCGGTAGATCTCCGTGAACCACTTCAGCACTTCAGGGTTCTGTTCGTTGAAGTCCAGCAGGTCGGCGATGACCGGTCCCGTGTGATGGAACCACTTCTGCCTGTCGTCGAAATAATCGTAGGTCCGGCCGAGGCCGCGCGCTATCCCGCGCTCGGCGTACCACTTGACCGCCGGGTCCGCGTCCCCGCCGTGGGCGTGGTTGAGCACTATGTCCTGGACCAGCTTCATATCCTTGGAGTGCAGGGCCTTTATCAGCTCCCGGTAGGAGGCACCCTTCGACTCAAGGTGCGGATCTATGCGGGAGAAGTCCCAGGCCCAGTAGCCGTGGTAGCCGGCGGCGTCGTAGGTTCTGGAGCTGTTTACGTACCGTCCCGGTGGCTGCATGACGGGCGGAGTGATCCAGACGGCCGAGAAGCCCATCTTCCGTATGTGGTCCAGGTTCTCCATGAGCCCTTTGAAATCCCCGCCCTGGTAGTAGCGCAGGTTGCCCGGGCGGTACTCGTCGCCGTACACGTCGTTGTTGGCGGGGTCGCCGTCCGCGTAGCGGTCGGTCAGGACCAGGTAGATGCTCTCGTCGCGGAAATCGGCGGCTGCGGCCGGGACCGCGGCTCCGAGCAGCAGGGCAAGGATGGCTGTTTTGCTGAAGTTCATCGAGTCTCCGTTATCCTCCTGAAAGTCTAGCAAATGCGGCAATTGCCCTAAAGTCCCTGCCGGTGCCTGGGCCCTGCGGCCCTTACGGACTGGTTCTAAAGGTATCTATAATATTGAAAAAGCTATATGCGGAGGTTTGGAATGTTCAAGATACTTTCAGCTGTATTGTTAGTATTCTCTGCGGATCCCGCCTTCTCTTTCGATCTTCCCTCCATCGGTCTTTCCGCGCTGAAAGAGAGCGGGGATGCGCCCGTGGCGGTCCCGGCGGCCACCAGGGCGGCCAGCCAGTACGTCTGGATGGGCGTGCGCAACAACCCGTCCTTCAAGGAGGCGCAGGCCGACGACTACGGCGCCCGCATAGAGACCCGCGTGCGGGAGAGCTTCGAGGGCAGCTTCGAGGTCAACATGCGCACGGACAGCGATTACGCCTGGGCGTCAATACGCAAGTCCGGCACCTATTACAGCATGTCCGGCTCCGGTTTCTTCCTCAGCATGAGCGGCTCGGACAGCTCCTACTTCATAAGCGGCAACGTCCGCGACGGCGACAAGACCACTTATGTCAGCATCAGCGTGAGCAAGCGCTTCGACGACTTCTCCTACAGCGTCTTCGGCAACGGGCTGAACCTCTACACGGACCGCAATTCTATCAACGGCAACTACGACGCGGAGCGCATCTCCAAAAAGGCCGTGGCCGCCGTCACCTCGATGATACTGGCCCTGCAGGTGGAGAAAGGCGAGCCGAAGCCGGAGGAAAAATCCGCCGACCTGAGCCAGCGCATCTGGCTGACCATCGGCTCCGGCTTCTCCGGCTGGAACACCGTGGAGGCGCGCGATCCCTGGGCCCGCATAGAGATCGGCCTCAGGAAGGTCTTCGACAGGGAGTACGATTCCGACATCACCGTGGAGAACGGCACCCACCAGTGGGGCCGCGTCAGCGGCTTCTTCACGAACCGCTACGAGCTCAGCGCCGGGCGCACCAGCCTGCGCATGGAGGAGTGGGCAGGCCGATGGGAGATAACGGGTACGGTGGCGGTGGACCGCCCGGAGCAGGACAGCGTCGGCGTCCGGCTAGAGATGCGCGACCGCTTCGGCGACGGCTCGTTCGACATCTGGGAGGACGGCATCCGCCTGACCATCGACCGCAACGCCATCAACGGCGCGGTCGACACCAGGACCTATCCGAAGGAAGTGGTGGCATCCATAGCGGCGCTCGTGATGGCCTATCAGCAGGATCACCAGCCCCAGCAGCCCAGGTAAGACGTCTCCCCGAAAAGCAAAGAGGCCGGGTGAAAACCCGGCCTTTATATCCCCTCTCGCGTTTTACCTGAAACTTATCCTGAACGAGGCCTGCTGGCCGTCGGAGACCGAAGTGAGAGTCAGGCCGGTCACGCCGCCGCCGTAGAAAGCGCTGGACGGGGCCGTGCCCGGGCCCAGTTCGCGCCCTGCGGAGTAGAAGCTGGTACGGGTGAACTGCCTGCTGGGTCCTTTCTCTATTCTCTCGCTCCCGTCCGCCTCCATTGCCCTCAGCAGCTTGTGCTCGGTGTCCTGGTTATTGAAGAGGAAATCGTTACCGGCGGAATTCAGCCTGGCGTCCACGTGCCAGATCACCAAGCCTTCTCCGATATCGCGGGGGTCGGCGTCATTGCCGGCGCGCCTGCGGTTCTCCACCAGGAAGAACTCGCCGAACCTGCCGCCCGGGGCTCCCGGCGGCACCACCATCAGGCATTCCCCTGACATGGCCGCAGCCGCCAGCGAGAACTCGCCGTCGTAATTCACCACCCTGGGCTCCACCCAGCCCAGCATCATCTTGCTGAAGCAGTTGTGGTCGTAATGCTTGGAGTCCATCATGTCGAAATAGCCCAGGCCTCCGTCAGGGCCGACGCCGGGCTTGTAATCGTAATAGTCCGGCAGGCCCAGGGAATGGCCGGTCTCGTGTATGAGCGTGGTTATCCTGAAGTCGGAGGAGGGGTCCGCCCAGTCCTCGGCCACGCCCTGCCAGGAATAGGAGCCGAGCGTCTTGCCGCCTACGGAAAAAGCCTTGTCGGAGAATTGAGGCGCCGCGCCCCACCAGAACGTGGCCCAGTCTCCGGACGGGCCGGTCCAGACTACGGCGAAATAGTCTATCGCGCCGTCGCCGTTATTGTCGTACTGGGAAAAGTCGTGTCCCTTGAAGCTCAGCAGCGCTTTCTTGATGAGTTCTTCGCGGCCGGCCCTGGTCTGCGGCACGTCCGCGCGGCGGCCGGCCTTGTACCAGCCCAGCACGTTCCCTTCGATCTCGAGCGCGCCGCGGGAGGAACGGCGGTAAAAAGCGGACAGGCTCTCGAAGGGGAAACTCCCCCCCGAACCGAATATCCTGGACTGGACCGCCTCAGCTGTCTCGCCTGGCCGGGCTGGGTATTCGTCGAACTCGACCAGCAGGACCAGTATCTTCACCCTGCCGCGCGAAGGCAGCCCGGAACCGCCCTGGCCTATCAGGCCGGAACTTTTGCGGCCGGAAAGCCGCTCATACAGCCCGCTCACCAGCTCCGGGGAGAAAGAGCGGCTCTCTATGCCCAGCTCCGGGTCGATGCCGTAATGAACGACGCTTTTATCGGAACGGCCGCCTTCCGGCGGGTCCAAAGCGACGGCTGGCCTGCAGCACAGCAGGAGCATCGCAGAGATCAGCGCCTTGAGCGGTCCCATAACTATGATGATATCTTAACAGAGGACGGCAGGGACGGCACGGGCACTAGGACCCAGAGCATGGGGCTTTAATACCTACGCGCGTATACCGTCCTGCACGGGCGCAGGAGTACGCAAAAGGTCATGCATGGGCCGGCGGGCGCAAAAAAGGCCGGGACAGCCCGGCCTTTTTATTGCTCCCGAGGAGCTCTCATTCCGCTTCCTTGGCTATCCTCTCCAGCACCCTGGCCAGCTGGTCCGAGCAGGACGTGGCCTTATCCCCGCAGGTTATGCCTTTGAGCTTGTCCACCGCGTCCCTCACCCTCATGCCTTCCAGCAGCAGCGCCAGGGCCTTAAGGTTCCCCGGGCAGCCGCGGTAGAACCTGACGTCCTTAAGACGGCCTGAGACCACCTTGAAGCTCACTTCCTTGGAGCAGACCCCTTCCAGCTTGTGCTTCATCATGCCCTGAGCTTGGCCCCGAAGTTCCTGGAGAGCTTGTCCAGTATGGCCGTCATGCGGGTCCCCACGTCCGCGTCGTTCAGGGTCTTCTCCATCGAGGAGAACGTGAAGCGTATCGTGAGGCTGCGGTGGCCGGCCGGAATGCTCTTGCCCTTATAAACGTCCACCAGCCTGGCCGAGGCCAGGTCCTGCACTCCGGAGAAGGAGCGCTCGAGCTCCCCCCACTCGTGGCGCTCCTCCAGCACTATAGAAAGGTCGCGCCAGCTGTGCGGAAAGGTGGAGACCGGCTTTATCCTGGCTATCTTCTGCCAGAACTCCGTCTTGCCGGCGGCGGCCAGCACGCCGAGCGGGATCTCGAAATAGAAGATGTTGTCGTCCTTCAGGTCGCAGGCCGAGGCGACGTCCCTGCCTATCTTGCCCAGGAAGCCCGCCGAACCGGGGCCCAGTTTCATCTCCAGGCAGTGTCCCTGATGGAAGTAGGCCGGAACGGTCTTAGGCTTCTCGTAGCGGAAGCCTCCCTTGCCGGCGAACAGCCTGCCTGCCACGCCCTTGAGGTGGTAGAAATCGGCTTTGGCGCCGCCGCCCTGCCAGGAGCCGCCTTCGGGCAGCGGGCCGTACATCAGCCCGGCGCAACGGACCTCCTCAGCCTTGCCCTCGCCCTTGCGGGCGTACGCGCTGCCCACCTCGAAGACCAGCACGGTCTCGCGGCCGCGGTTCAGGTTGTAGCGCAGCGTTTTGAGCAGGCCGGCGAGCAGAGTCGGGCGCATATACTGGAAATCGGAGGAAAGAGGGTTCTTCACCTCCAGCTCCGCCGCCGGGTCCAGCCCGCAGGCCTTCAGCTCCTTCGCCGAAACGAAATCGTAATTGTAGGCCTCGCTGAAGCCCAGCGCGGCCAGGACAGTCCTAAGCTCGGCCGCGGCCAGCCACTGCGGCGTAGGCGCGGACGGGCGCATCGGCATGCTGGAGGAGGACGGGATCACGTCGTAGCCGATGTAACGTGCCACCTCCTCGGCCACGTCGCAGATGCCTTCCAGGTCCTGCCGGTAGGACGGGGCCTCGAACTTCCAGGGCCTGGAATCCTTCAGGTCGGGCTGAAAGGCCTTCAGGCAGGCATAGATCTCCCCGTCGGCGATGCCCGTGCCGAGTATCGCGTTTATCCTGGCCGGGGCCACCTCCACTACCGGAGACTGGTACTTCACCGGACAGTTGTCGGTGACCTGCTCGACTTTAGCTCCGGCAGCGGCCTCGAGGATAAGGCCGGCGAGCCGGCGGGCCGCCTTCAGCGGCAGCTCCGGGTCGGTGCCGCGCTCGAAGCGGTAGGACGACTCGCTCTTTATGCCCGCCGCCTTCGAGGCCTGGCGCACCGTCGGGGCGTCGAACCTGGCGGATTCGATGAGTATGAAGTCCGTCCCTTCGGATACCGAGGAATCAATTCCGCCCATAACGCCGGCCAGCGCCACCGGCTTGGAGGCGTCGGCTATCACCATCATGCCCGGGTCCAGCTTCAGGTCCTGCCCGTCGAGCGTCTTAAGCATCTCCCCGGGCAGGGCGCGGCGCACGATTATCTTCGGGCCGCCCAGCCTGGCTATATCGAAACAATGCGTCGGCTGCCCCAGCTCGTACATCACGTAGTTGGAGCCGTCTATCAGGATGTTGCCCTTTGGATTGGAGCCCATCGCGCGCAGGCGGTTGGCCATCCACTCCGGCGTCTTAGCCCCTTTCACGCCCTTGAGCACTATCGCTCCGTAGCGCGGGCACATGTCCGGGACCTTTATCTCCACGGGCACCGCCGTCCCGGAAGCCTCTCCAGTGAAGACCCCGGTCTCCTTCAGCTTAAGCCCGTAGAACACGCAGAGCTCGCGGGCGATAGCGTAGTGGGAGAGGCAATGCGCCTGGTTGGGGAGCATCTCCACCTCCATCACCACTTCCGGCTTCTGGAAGAGGGCCGCCGCGTCTATGCCGACCGGCGTCCCTTCCGGCAGCACGAGTATGCCGGTATTGTCGTAGCCCTCGAGGCCCAGCTCCTCCGCGGAGCAGATCATGCCCTCGGACTCCACGCCGCGTATCTTCGCCTTCTTCAGCTCGCCCTCGGTGAGCATAGCTCCGACCTTGGCGAAAGGGATCTTCTGTCCCACGGCGATGTTCTTCGCGCCGCAGACCACCTTCATCACGCCCCGCCCGTCGCTAACGTCCACCAGCGACAGCTTGTCCGCGTTCGGGTGCTTGTCTATCTTCTCGATGAGCCCCACGCACACTCCGGAGAAGGACGCCCCGCTCCTGTGCATATCCTCTACCTTGAGGCCGATGCGGTTGAGCTTGGCCGCCACGTCCTCCGCGGACGGCGGGTTCTCTATGAAATCAGCAAGCCAAGAATATAAGATCTTCATACATTATTTTTTAAAACCCCAACCAGAAAACGATCTGCGTTAATATGGCCTTCGGGCCGACGTTGGGACCGGGTTAGGCCGCCTGATGAGCATAGCTCCTGATGCGGCACGGGCATAGCCCAGCAAAACCTTCGGTACCGGTGTGGGCGGATGGAGCGAAGCGACAGTTCCCCGCGCGTTTTACGTTCCGGTCCCGGCGGCGGCCCTCAACCGACTACTGCACCTGCTTCAGCACGCGCAGGTCGTTCTCGTACAGCATCCTCATGTCGTGGATGCCGAACAGCAGCATCGCGAAGCGCTCTATGCCCGCTCCGAACGCGAAGCCGCTCCACTTCTCCGGATCGTACTTGCAGGCCTTCAGCACGTTCGGGTGCACGAGGCCCGCGCCCATCATCTCCAGCCAGCCCGTGCCCTTGCAGACTGGGCAGCGGCCGGAGGAGGACTTGCAGAAGATGCAGCTCATGTCCACTTCCGCGCCCGGTTCCACGAACGGAAAGTACGACGGGTTGAAGCGGGTCTTCACTCCGGTACCGAAAAGGTCCTTCATGAACGTGTCCACCGTCCACTTCAGGTCCGCCATGCTGACGCCCTTGTCTACGTAAAGGCCTTCTATCTGGTGGAAGGCGAAGGAGTGGCTCGCGTCCACGGCCTCGGAGCGGAACACGCGGCCGGTATGGAACACGCGGATAGGCGGCTCAACCTTCTCCATCGAGCGGATCTGCACCGGGGAGGTATGCGTGCGCAGCAGCATCCCCTTGCCGGCGTGGTCCTTCGCGTCCACGTAGAACGTGTCCTGCATGTCGCGCGCCGGGTGGAAAGGCGGGAAATTCAGCGCCTCGAAGTTGTGGTAATCGTCCTCGATAAGCGGCCCATCGGACATCGTGAAACCCAGCTTCAGGAAGCCCTCTGCCAGGCGGTTCATCGTGATGGTAAGCGGGTGCAGGCTGCCCTTGGGATAGGGCAGGCCCGGCATGGTCAGGTCCATGCCGGCGGAAACGGCCGCGGAGGAGGAAGCGGCGGAGCCCTTCAGCTCGGCCAGCCTGGCCTCCATCTCGGCCTTGGCGGTGTTGCCCAGCGCGCCCAGCGGCTTGCGCTCCTCCAGCGGGATGTCCTTCAGGTCCCGCAGCAGCAGCGCCAGCTCGCCCTTGCGGCCCAGGTAGCGCAGCTCGAGCGCCTCCGGGTTCTCCGCGGGCTTCCTGGCTATAGAAACGGAGAAACTGTCCCGTATTGCGGACAGTTTCTCCTTCCATTCCGTGGCGTTCACGGAAAGTCCTTATTTCGCCGGTTTGCCGGCGGCCTTTTTCGCTATCTCTGCGAGCTGCTTGAAGGACTGGGGATCGCGGATGGCAATTTCCGACAGCATCTTCCGGTTCAGGGTGATGTTGGCCTTCTTCAGACCGTCCATGAACCTGCTGTAGGACAGGCCCTCCTCGCGGGCGGCCGCGTTCAGGCGGATTATCCACAACTGGCGGATGTCGCCCTTCTTGTCGCGGCGGTGGATATAGGCGGTGGTCAGGGACTTCGCCACCTGCTGCTTGGCCTGGCGGAGGCGGTTGCCCTTGTTGCCGTAATAACCCTTGGAGAGCTTTAAGACCTTCTTCTTGCGCTTATTGCGCGCTACGCTGTATTTTATTCTCATATCGCTGCTCCGCGCCGTGTAAGGGCGGCGGCTCCTTTAGTATAGTTATTCGTAGGGGAGATACTTCTTGAGCATGCGGCCCTCGGCGGAGTTCTTCTCCTCCACCTTCGCGGTGCGCAGGTTGCGCCCGCGCTTGGCCGACATCGGGGTCAGCAGATGGCGCAGGCCGGACTTCCGGTGGAGCCACTTGCCGGAGGTGGTCCTCTTAAATCTCTTCTTGGCTCCGCTGTGGGATTTCATTTTAGGCATAGTTTTTCTCGCTTTATTCTGCTTATTATATAACTTTACCGGCCGTCTTGGGAAGGTCAGGCCTCCTGCTCCGGCTTGCCCTCGGGCCTGGGCTGGCCGGACGGCTTATGGGGCTTGACGTGCGTGGGGGCCAGCATGATGCTCATGCGGTTGCCCATCAGCTGAGGTTTTCCCTCTATGATGCCGACTTCGGAGAGGTTGTCCTTTATGGACATCAGGATCTCTTCGCCGAGGTTGCGGTGCTGGTTCTCGCGGCCGCGGAACACCACGGTGACGCGCACCTTGTTGTGTTCCTTCAGGAACTCCTCTATGTGCTTTACCTTGGTCTGCAGGTCGTGGCTGGCTATACGGGGGTTAAGACGTATCTCCTTCAGCGAGCCGGCCTTCTGCTTCTTCCTGTTCTCGCGCTCCTGCTTTTCCTTCTCGTACAGGAACTTGTTGAAGTCCATCACCTTGCAGACCGGGGGATTGGCCATCGGCGATATCTCGACCAGGTCCAGGTTGGCGCCGCGGGCCATAGTGACGGCCTCCGCTAGCGGCTTTACGCCGAGCATGGTCCCATGCATGTCTATAAGGCGCACTTGCGGCGCGGTGATATAACGGTTGATCCTGACCCTTGGCTTGTTATTATGATACAAACGTTTTTCCTCCTGAATTACCCCGGCGGCAAAAGCCGCCTGCGCGGGTCTCATAGGGACCCGGGCTTTATATTCTACCATTTAGGGAAGGCTAGAAGAAGGTGAAATACAGGCGGTACCACGCCAGGCCCAGGTACTCGTTCAGGGCCAGCCTGGCCTCCACCACGCCGCTGCCGGGCAGCCAGTCGCGCACATAGAGCGGGCCGCCGGAGCGCCGGGCCACCGGGAAAGGCACGAGGTCCGAGGCGCCCGACTTCGCGAAGAGGAGCACGGAGCGCGGCATGTGGTAGGCGGAAGTGACGAGGATAAGGCGCTTGTAGCCCTTCTCGCCGCACAGCTTCATCGTGAGAAGCGCGTTCTCCCTGGTGTCCCTGGAGGCCTTTTCCACCGTCAGCTTGCCGTCCGGCACGCCCAGCTCCTTGAGCCAGGCCGCCGCGGCCTCGGATTCTGGTTCGGAGGAGAACGGGGCCCCGCCGGAGACGACTATCGGCAGGCCGATGTCCTTAAAAAGCTTGTAGGCCGCGGCGGAGCGCTCCAGCGTGCCGGGGGCGAGGCGCTCCGAGGAAGAATAAGGCCTCCCCCCGCCGCGGAAGCCGCCGCAAAGCAGGACTATGGCGTCGCCGCGTGGGTTATCCGGAAGAGCATAGGCCAGTTCCAGCGGCTTTATCAGTTCGTCGGAGAACACCTTGGAAGTCCCGGCCCAGATCACCGCCGACAGGACGGCGCAGATCGCGGCCGCCTTCCGCTCGCGCTTCCACAGCCAGGCGGCCAGGGCGGCCAGGATCACCACCATTATTCCGGGTGGCAGCACGAAAGCTTCGAGTATCTTCTTGATCAGGAACATCAGCACCTATCATACTAAATCCGGTCCAAGTTCGAGAGGGGCGACGCTCGCTCATGGACGGGCGCGGCAAAAACCGCGAGATGCGAAGTCGGGGGCCTGGCAAGGGTATGGGCCCATCAGGCACGGGGTCTCGCACACCGTGCCCGAAGCCCCATACCCCGCCCAGCCCCACACGTTTGACACAAAAAAGAAGATCCCCTCCGGGGCGGGGATCTTCCTGTAGGCCGCAGTAGGCCTTGTTACTTCAGGTCCTGCGGGATGCGCATCGCGTAGAACGAGCGCCACACGAAGACGGTGCTGATGACGAAGAACACCAGCGCCAGCATGTGCGCCACCTTCGCGTCCAGCGTGATCGCCAGCTCCACCGCCAGCAGACCGAAGAGCGTGGTGAACTTGATGATCGGGTTCATCGCCACGGACGAGGTGTCCTTGAAGGGGTCGCCCACCGTGTCGCCCACGACGGAGGCGTCGTGCAGCGGCGTGCCCTTCGCGTTCAGCTCCGTCTCCACCAGCTTCTTCGCGTTGTCCCAGGCGCCGCCCGCGTCGGCCATGAAGATCGCCTGGTACAGGCCGAAGATGGCGATGCTGATCAGGTAGCCGATGAAGAAGTAGTGGTTCACGCAGGCGAAGGCGAGCGTGCTGAAGAACACCGCGAGGAAGATGTTGAACATGCCCTTCTGCGCGTACTGCGTGCAGATCTCGACGACCTTCTTCGAGTCCGAGATGGAGGCCTTCTCGCCGCCGCCCTCCAGCTTGATGTTCTTCTTGATGAACTCCACCGCGCGGAAAGCGCCGGTGGAGACCGCCTGCGTGGAAGCGCCGGCGAACCAGAAGATTATGGCGCCGCCGGTGATCAGGCCCAGCAAGAACAGCGGGTTCATGATCGACAGGCCGGCGTAGATGCCGCCCGGGCCCTCGGTGCCGAACCTGGAGGCCAGCAGCTGGATGATCGCGAAGATCAGCGTCGTCGCGCCCACCACGGCCGTGCCTATCAGCACGGGCTTCGCGGTAGCCTTGAAGGTGTTGCCCGCGCCGTCGTTCTCCTCGAGGTGCATCTTGCCGCTCTTGAAGTCCGGCTCGAAGCCGAACTCCTTCTTGATGTCTTCCTTGATGTTCGGCAGGCTCTCTATCATCGACAGTTCGAAGACGCTCTGCGCGTTGTCGGTCACCGGGCCGTAGGAGTCCACGGCTATCGTCACCGGGCCCATGCCCAGGAAGCCGAACGCCACGAGGCCGAACGCGAAGATGGCCGGGGCCATCATCAGGTCGCCGAGGCCCATCGTGCTGACCGCGTAGGCCACGGCCATCAGCGCTATGATGGACATGCCCATCCAGTAGGCGCTGAAGTTGCCGGCGACGAGGCCGCTGAGGATGTTAAGCGAAGCGCCGCCTTCCTTGGAGGCGGTCACCACCTCGCGCACGTGGCCGGAGTTGGTGGAGGTGAAGACCTTCACGAGTTCCGGTATCAGCGCGCCGGCTATCGTGCCGCAGGTGATGATGGTGGAGAGCTTCCACCACAGCGTGCCGTCGCCCAGCTGCGGGATCAGCAGGTAGCTGGCCAGGTAGGTCATCGCGATGGAGACCACCGAGGTCAGCCAGACCAGCATGGTCAGCGGGTGCTCGAAGTTGAACTTCTTCGCGCTGCCGTACATCGCCTTGGAGATCGCGCCGTTGACGAAATAGGAGAAGGCGCTGGTGATGATCATGCCGATGCGCATCACGAAGATCCAGACGAGCAGCTGTATCTGGGTAGTGTGCGCAAGCGCGGTGGCGTCCGCCTCGGGGAGGCCGTTCTTCATGAACAGCGCCGGGGAGACCGCCAGCGAGATGAAGGTGATCAGCGCAACGCCCGTCACGCCGTAGGTCTCGAAGCCGTCGGCCGTAGGGCCCACGGAATCGCCGGCGTTGTCGCCGGTGCAGTCCGCTATCACGCCCGGGTTGCGGGCGTCGTCTTCCTTGATCTTGAAGACGATCTTCATCAGGTCGGAGCCGATGTCGGCTATCTTCGTGAAGATGCCGCCGGCGATGCGGAGCGCCGCCGCGCCCAGGGACTCGCCTATCGCGAAGCCGATGAAGCAGGGGCCAGCGTAGTCGCCAGGCACGAACAGCAGGATGAAGAGCATCATCACGAGCTCTACCGAGATCAGCAGCATGCCGATGGACATACCGGCCTTGAGCGGGATGTGCATCGCCGGGTAGGGCAGGCCCTCGAGGGCCGCGAAGGCGGTGCGGGAGTTGGCGTAGGTGTTGATGCGGATGCCGAACCACGCCACCGCGTAGGAACCCAGGATGCCCACTATGGAGAACAGCACCACAATGACGATCTTCATCGCGGTCATCTCGCGGCTGAAGTACCAGATCATGATCGCCGCGATGAAGGCCCACAGAATGGCGAGGAACTTGCCCTGGGTTACCAGGTAAGTCTTGCAGGTCTCGTAGATCAGCTCGGAGATGTCCTTCATCGACTTGTGCACCGGGAGCTTCGAGATCTGCATCGACTGCACGATGCCGAACAGGACGCCCAGCACGCAGATCACGAGGCCGGCGAGCAGCAGGTTATGCCCGGTCATGCCCAGGAACGAGACGCTGGACAGGTCGGGTATGACCAGCTCTGCTTCGCTGGCAAAAGCGGGAGCGGAAGCTAACAACAGAGCCGCGGCGGCGGCGAGAGTTTTCAGTTTGCGCATTTTTCCCTCTGACTGGTTTAAGTTTAAAGGCCCGCCGTTTTTGGCGGCGGGCCTTGAATTTTGTTAGGCCGAGGCCTTCTGCTCCACGGCTACGGGTATCCCCGCGCCCATGGAGGACGAAACGAACACCGACTGCATATAGACGCCCTTGGAGGCCGAAGGCTTCACCTTCAGGACCGCGTCTATCACGGCCTGCACGTTCTCGGCCAGCTTCTCCTCCGGGAAGGAGACCTTGCCGGCCACGGCATGAACGATGCCCTGCGGGTCGGCCTTGAACTCTATGCGGCCGGCCTTCAGCTCCTTGACGGTCCTGGCGATGTCGAAGGTCACGGTGCCGCTCTTAGGGTTGGGCATCAGGCCCTTGGGCCCCAGCGTCTTGCCGAGCTTGGCGGCGTCCTTCATCATGTCCGGCGTGACTACGAGTATGTCGAAGTCCATGAACCCGCCGAAGATCTTCTCGATCAGGTCGGTCCCGCCGCACACGTCGGCGCCGGCGGTCTGGGCTTCCTTTTCCTTCTCGCCCTTGGCGATGACGGCGATCTTCTTGGTCTTGCCGGTGCCGTGCGGCAGCGCCACGGTGGAGCGCACCTGCTGGTCGCTCTGCTTGACGTCGATGCCGAGCTTCAGGTGGACCTCCACGGTCTCGTCGAACTTGGCGTTGGCGTTCTTCTTGACGAGCGCCACGGCTTCCTTCACGTTGTACTGCTTGGAAAGGTCCAGACCTTTCTTTATGTTGGCTATTCTTTTACCCATTTTATCTCCTCGAGGTGCGAGCGCGGGGGCCTTGCGGTCCCCGCTCCCTCAATTTCTGCCGCTTCGCGGCAAATCTATTCTACTATGTCCACGCCCATGCTGCGGGCGGTGCCCTTCACCATCTCCATCGCCTGCTTGACGTCCTTGGTGTTAAGGTCGGGCAGCTTCTGCTTGGCCACTTCCTCGACCTGCTTGAGGTTCATCTTGCCCACTTTGTCCTTGTTGGGGGTGCCCGAACCCTTCGCGAGGCCGGCGGCCTTCTTGATCAGCGCGGACATGGGCGGCATCTTCGTGATGAACGTGAAGCTGCGGTCCTCGAACACGGTGATGACCACCGGTATCGGCACGCCCTGCTCGAGCTTGCGGGTCTTCTCGTTGAACTGCTTGCAGAAGTCCATGATGTTGACGCCGTGCTGGCCGAGCGCGGGGCCGACGGGCGGCGCGGGGTTGGCCGAGCCGGCCGGGATCTGGAGCTTAATGAAGGTCTTTACCGCTTTTGCTTTAGCCATAATAATAGATTTTAAGGATTATTATTCCTTAAAACTCTCCTTTCTACCTTTACGTCCTGGAAGCGCCGCGTAACCACGGGCATCCTGCAGCCGCCGAAGCTTGCGGCCTTAGACTTTTTCTACCTGCAGAAAATCCAGCTCCACCGGGGTGGGGCGGTCGAAAACGGTGACGGTGACGCGCAGCTTGGCCTTGGCCTCGTTGACGTCCTCCACCAGGCCCATGAAGTGCTTGAACGGCCCCTCGATGATGCGGACGTTCTCACCCTTCTCGAACTGCACGGCCGGCTTGGGCTTCTCGGCGCTGGTCGAGTTCTGGAGCTCCAGGATCTGCTGGACCTCCTCCTCGCCCATCGGCACGGGCTTGGGGTCCCCGAGGAACCCGCTGACGCCCTGCACGCCGCGTATGACCCAGTAGGTGTTGCTGTCCAGCTCCATATTGACGAGCACGTAGCCGGGGAAAAATGTGCGCTTGGAGACCTTCTTCTGGTTGTTCTTGACCTGCATGACGTCCTCGGTGGGGATGAGGACCTGCGCTATGCGGCCGGCGTTGTCCGGGGCCTCTATCTTCGCCTGGAGGGTCTTGAAGACGCGCTCCTCGAAGCCGGTGCGGGTGTGTATGACGTACCAGGCTTTGTCTGCCATTAACGGCCTCCCAGTATGGATTTAAGCACCGCGGTAAGGCCGAAATCCACCACGCTGATGTAGATAGAGATCAGGATGACGACCACGCTGACGCCGATGGTGGAGCGCACCACGTCCTTACGCGGCAGCCAGGTGACCTTCCCGAGCTCTTCCCATACTTCCTTCAGAAATCCGGTATATTTTTCCATAAACGCGTCCAAGTCTCACAAGCCGCGGCGTAGCGGCTAAAATCTGGCGGGAGTGGAAGGAATCGAACCCTCAGTTGCGGTTTTGGAGACCGCTGGTTTACCATTAACCGACACTCCCGTCGGTATCAGGACTTCACTTCCTTGTGGGGAGTGCTCTTGCCGCACTTGCGGCAGAACTTGTTGAGTTCGAGCTTGTTCTCCTGCTTCTTGCCCCTGGCATAGTGATAGTTCTTGTCCTTGCAGACCGTGCAACCGAGGGTTATATGTATTCTGTCGCCCATATTCTTTAGCTCCGTAAAAAGATCGGCCTGCGGCGCCCGCTCTTCGCGGACGCCGCCGCCAGCGCGCTTATTCCATGATCTCGGTCACAACGCCCGATCCGACCGTGTGGCCGCCCTCGCGGATAGCGAAGCGCAGACCCTTCTCCATCGCTATCGGCGAGATCAGGTCAACCGTCATCTCCGCGTGGTCGCCGGGCATGATCATCTCTACGCCAGGCTTCAGCTCCACGCCGCCCGTCACGTCCGTCGTCCGGAAGTAGAACTGTGGCTTGTAGCCCTTGAAGAACGGCGTGTGGCGGCCGCCCTCTTCCTTCGTCAGGATGTAAACCTCGCCCTTGAACTTCTTGTGAGGCGTGCAGGACTTCGGCGCCGCCAGCACCTGGCCGCGCTCGATGCCGTCCTTGTCTATGCCGCGCAGCAGGATGCCCACGTTGTCGCCGGCCATGCCAGAGTCCAGCAGCTTCCTGAACATCTCTATGCCCGTCGCCACCGTCGCCTTGGTCTCGCCCAGGCCCACGATGTCCAGCGTGTCGCCCACCTTCACCACGCCGCGCTCTATGCGGCCCGTGGCCACAGTTCCGCGGCCCGTGATCGAGAACACGTCCTCGACCGCCATCAGGAACGGCTTGTCGGTCTCGCGCTTCGGCTCCGGGATGGCCGTGTCGAGAGCCTCGAGCAGCCGCTCTATGGACGGCACGCCCAGCTCGCCCTTGTCCCCTTCCATGGCCTTCATCGAAGAGCCGCGGATCACCGGGATCTTGTCGCCGTCGAATTCGTACTTCTTCAGGAGGTCGCGCACCTCGACTTCAACGAGGTCCAGCAGCTCCTTGTCGTCCACCAGGTCGCACTTGTTCAGGAACACGACCAGGTGCGGCACGTTCACCTGGCGCGCCAGCAGCACGTGCTCTTTCGTCTGCGGCATCGGGCCGTCGGCGGCCGACACCACCAGGATCGCGCCGTCCATCTGCGCCGCGCCCGTGATCATGTTCTTCACGTAGTCGGCGTGTCCGGGGCAGTCGATGTGCGCGTAATGGCGCTTGGCCGTGGAGTATTCCACGTGGGAGACGGCGATCGTGACGGTCTTGGAATCGTCGCGCACCGTGCCGCCCTTCGTGATCTCGGCGTAGGACTTCAGGTTGGCCAGGCCCTTCTCCGACTGCACCTTCA
>JAKAMO010000098.1 GCA_021812825.1 bacterium
GGCTGCAACCTGGACTGCGGCTACTGCGACGAGCCGGCCGCGCTGGACGAGGCCTCTGCCGAAACGATGTCCGCGGACGAAGCCGCCCGGCGGGTGATAAAGCTCGCCAGGGCGAAGAAGTCCGGGGATGTATCGCTGACCGGAGGGGAGCCGCTGCTGCAGTGGCGCTTCATAAAAATCCTCGCGCCGAAGCTGAAAAAGGCCGGCCTCCGGCTCCACCTGGAGACCAACGGCGTCCTCTGCCGGGAGCTGGAAAACGTCTCCGCCCTGGTCGACGTGGTGGCGATGGACATAAAGCTGCCTTCCTCGACGGGACAGCGCGGCTTCTGGACGGCTCATGGCCGCTTCCTGGCAGTGGCGCCGGAAAAGACCTTCATCAAGACGGTGCTGACGTCGGAAAGCACGATGGCAGATTTCGCTAAAGCCGTCAGGCTGGCCGCCGGGGTTCACTCCGAAGTTCCCTTTTTTATACAGCCTGCCACGCGCCGCCGCGGGGTGAGCAGGCCGCCCTCGGGGCGTTTCGTGCGCGAGGCTTCGTGCCTCGCAGCCGAGCGGCTGAGGCATGTGACGGTGCTGCCGCAGCAGCACCCAATTTGGGGTGTTAAGTGAGAGTCAGTCCCGGCAGACCGGAACGCAAAACGCGTTCGGCCACACCGTGGCCTCACTCATCATTCAGGCTCGGCGCTATGCAAGCCTCGCCTTCACGAAGGTTTTGCTTATCCGGCCTGCCGTGCCTGACAATGGGCAATGATTTTGTAAATGAGGAAGGGGAGGTCTTATGAGCGAGGGAACGTTTTTGATAGACTGTCCGTGCTGCAAGGCGCGCATAGAGGTGGACCGCAAGACCGGCAAGGTGCTCAAGCACTGGGACAAGCCGCAGGTCAAGGAAGGCGGCGACCTGATGGCCGAGGCGATGAAGAAGATGCAGGCCGACAAGACCCGCCTGGACGACTATTTCAACAACGCCGGCAAGTCCATGGAGGAAAAAAAGAAGGAATTGGAGGAGAAGTTCCAGAAAGAGAAGAAGCGCATCGAGGACTCCGGGGATACCTCCAGGCCGGAGAATCCGTTCGACTGGGATTGAGTCCATAATATAGATATCGATAGGATACGCCCGCGCGCCTGCGCGGGTACATTGGCCCGGTCCCAGGGCCGCTAACCCATAGGGCCCAGAAAAGTCTGGGCCCTTTTTTTGCCTTCGCCTGCCTTTACGGCCCTTACGGCGGCGGCTTGAAGGGCGTATACTATAGGCATGACGAACAAAAAGACCGCCCTTACCATACTTCTTTCCTGCGTCATGTTCCCCGGCTTCGCCGCGGCCCAGAACCTGGGTTCCGCGTCCGCTTCGCTCGGGCTGAACGGTGACGAGCTCAAGGCTTCGCCTATACCGCAGCCGAAGGCGGAAGGCGGCGGCGTTCCCCAGCAGTTCTCCGGCCCTGAACCGGTCTCTTACGCCGGCACCGCCGTCACTCTCTGGCACGCCCTCGGCACCCAGATCGCGGACCTCGGCTGGCTGCCCGGCACCGGCGCCCCGTCTTTCGAGAAGATCTCCGAGCGCGTCATCAACGCCTCCAAGTCGGCCGCTTTCCCGGCCCGCAGCGCCGGCCAGCCCTCCCTGTTCACGGAACCCGGTTTCGTTTCCGAGTTCGAGGCCGTCACCGGCGCCAGCTTCTCCTCCTCGAACTACACCCGCTTTCTTATCGACGGAGAGGCCTCTTTCGAGGCCAAGGACGCCCTGATCAGGAGCGCGAAGAAGAGCCTGCTGATCTCCAGCTGGGCCTTCTATGACGACACCACCGGCTACGAAGCCGCCCGGATGCTGATAGCCAAGCACAAGGAAGGCGTGGACGTTAAGATCATCATCGACTCGATCGTGGCCAACACCCACGGCAAGAAAGTGGTCAAGATGATGGAGGACGCCGGCATAGCCGTCATCCGCCACAAGGACCTCGACCGCTCCGGCGACATCTGGCACGTCAAGGTGATGATAGCCGACGACCAGTACGCGGTGGCCGGCGGCATGAATTTCGGCGACGTCTACTCCCACAAGGCCGGCACCGTGCTCTGGCGCGATACCGACATCCTCTTCTCCGGCCCGGCCGTGGCCGAGGCCAAGCGCCTGCTGGGCGACGTCTGGAACAAGCAGGTGTCCGTCCGCAAGCTCGGCTTCAAGTCCGTGGACGTGCGGGCCCCGCAGGCCCCCGAATACGAGGGCGGCTCCGCCCGCGTGGCGGTGGTGCTGCAGAACCCGCCCAAGACCTCTCCTATCCTGGTCAGCATAGTGAAGGCCATGTACGGCGCCACCCGCAATATCAACATAGAGAACGCCTACTTCGTGGCCCTCCCGGCCGTGACGCAGGCCGTGCTCGAGGCCCGCGCCCGCGGTGTAGAGGTCAATATCCTCACCAATTCCAGCCAGAGCATAGACTCCGAGGGCAAGCCGATAGTCGACGCTATGGCCAAGTGCCTGATCCCGCTGCAGCAGGCCGGCGTTAACATCTACCTGAAGCAGGGCGACATGCAGACCCTGCACTCCAAGTTCATGACCGTGGACGGAGAGTTCGCCGACATCGGTTCCTACAACCTGCACCCCCGCGGGGAGCGCATAGATACCGAGGTGAACGTGAACGTCCTCGACCGCTCCTCGGTAGCCCAGCTGGACGCGGCTTTCGCCCGCGACCTCGCGGCGGCCAAGAAGATCAGCGACGCCAGGGAGCTGGAGACCAAGCCCGGCATGGTGTCGCAGATCATGTCGCAGTTCTTCTACGCGCAGCTCGAGCAGCAGGCCCCCGGCGCGGACGGCCTGATCCAGGACCGCTAACTGAAAGCCGGCCAGCCGGAGGAGCCGGGGCTTATGCCCCGGCTCCTCTTTTTAATGGTAAAACGCGCTTAAAAAATCTAAAATAATATGATGCATAAGGACCTGCAGGAGATACTTATCTCCTCCGAGGAGCTCGCCTCCGGCATTAAAAAGCTGGGGGAGAGGATATCCACGGACTATGCCGGCCGCTGCCTTACGCTGGTGGGCGTGCTGAAGGGTTCCGTCTTCTTCCTGACGGACCTGGCGCGCCACATCACCACGGACGTGCGGCTGGACTTCATGATGCTTTCCTCCTATTCCGGCGCGCATTCCACCGGCGTGGTGCGCATCATGCTGGACCTCAAGGAGAGCATAGAGGACAGCGACGTGCTGATCGTGGAGGATATCGTCGACTCCGGGCTGACGATGAACTATCTGCTGCCGAACCTGAAGACGCGCCGTCCCCGGACGCTCGAGATCTGCACCCTGCTGGACAAGCCCAGCCGGCGCAAGGCCCAAGTGCCGATAAAGTACGCCGGCTTCACTATACCCGACAAGTTCGTGGTCGGCTACGGCCTGGACTATAACGGGATCTACCGCAACCTGCCGTACATAGGGGTGCTGAGGGAAGGAGCAATAGAAGGTAACTGACCATGCCGTTGAAAAAGAATTTAAGGCAGCTGTTATTCTGGTTCCTGGCGTTCATGCTGTTCATCGCCGTCTATCAGAACATGAAGGGGGTGGAGCGCGAGCGCAACATCCCGTACTCCGAGTTCAAGGCCAAGCTCCGCGATCACCAGATAGCCAAGGTCTCCGTGAGCCAGGACAAGATCTCCGGAGAGATGACCGAGGGGGACAAGGCCGTTCCCTTCAGGACCATCCCGATGAGCGACCCCAAGCTGATCGAGGACATGGACTCCGCCGGCGTGAAGGAATACAAGGCCGAGGCCGACCGCAGCTGGATAGCCAGCCTGGTGCTGAACGTGGGCTGGATACTGCTTTTCGTGTTCATCTGGTGGTTCCTGTTCATCCGGCAGGCGCAGATGGGCGGCAAGCAGGCGATGGCCTTCGGCAAGTCGCGCGCCCGCCAGCAGGACCTGAAGAAACAGAAGATCACGTTCAAGGACGTCGCAGGCTGCGACGAGACCAAGGAAGAGCTGCGCGACATCGTGGACTACCTTAAGAACCCCAAGAAGTACCAGACGCTCGGCGGCGAGCTGCCGAAGGGCGTGCTGCTGTACGGCCCTCCCGGCACCGGCAAGACGCTGCTGGCGCGGGCGGTGGCGGGCGAGGCCGGCGTGCCTTTCTTCACCTCCTCCGGCTCCGAGTTCGTGGAGATGTTCGTGGGCGTGGGCGCCAGCCGCGTGCGCGACCTGTTCGAGCGCGCCAAGAAATCGGCCCCGGCCATAGTCTTCCTGGACGAGCTGGACGCGGTCGGCCGTTCCCGTTTCGCCGGCATAGGCGGAGGCCACGACGAGCGCGAGCAGACGCTGAACCAACTGCTCGTGGAGCTGGACGGCTTCGAATCCAAGGAAGGCATCATCCTTATCGGCGCGACGAACCGCCCCGACGTGCTGGACAACGCGCTGCTGCGCCCCGGCCGCTTCGACAGGCGCATCAACGTGCCCGTGCCCGACATCAAAGGCCGCCAGGAGATACTGGCCGTGCACGGCGGCAAGGTCAAGCTGGCCCCGGAAGTGGACCTTTCCGTGATAGCCCGCCACACCCCCGGGTTCGTCGGCGCGGACCTCGCCAATATAGTCAACGAGGCGGCCATCATAGCCGCGAAGAAGGAGCAGAAGGTCGTGGACCAGAAGGACCTGGAGGAGGCCATCGAGAAGATGATGGCCGGCCCGCAGCGCAAGTCCCGCATCATATCCGATCACGAAAAGAAGGTCGTGGCCTACCACGAGGCCGGCCATACGCTCGTGGCCAAGACGCTGCCCGGCTGCGACCCGGTGCACAAGGTCTCCATCATCCCCCGCGGCCCAGCGCTCGGCTATACGCTGCAGCTGCCGCTCGAGGACAAGTACCTGACCTCCAAGACCGAGATACTCAACCGCCTCTGCGTGCTGCTCGGGGGCCGCGCGGCCGAGGAGATAGTCATAGGCGAGATCACCACCGGCGCCCACGACGACCTGGCGAAGGTGACGAACTTCGCGCAGAAGATGGTGCTGGAGTTCGGTATGAGCGACAAGATCGGTCCCCTTTCGCTGAAGAAGGACGAGAACGAGGTTTTCCTCGGGCGTGACATAGTCCGCCAGCCCGGCTATTCCAACGAGACGGCCCGCAGCGTGGACGACGAGATAAAGCGCATCGTCAGCGACTGCTACATGAAGGCCAAGGCCGCGCTGACCGGCAACCGGAAGGCGCTGGACGCGATAGCGGCCCGCCTGATAGAGAACGAGGTGGTCGACGCGGAGGAGATCAACTCCATCATGGCGGCCGCCAAGGCCGCCTGACGGGCATGGCGCCTGTCGCGGCGCGCGCATAGCGCTGCCGGCGCGGCACCGGAGACGCAAGCACTGGAATGTACCTGAACTACCTGAGGACGCTGGCGGATATCGCGGCGGTATACTACATAGTGTACCGCCTGATCCTGCTGCTGAAAGGCACCAGGGCCATGCAGGTCATCTGGGGAGTATCCATACTCGCCGTCATCACCGCCGTGGCGCAGCTGTTCCGGCTGTCGGCCACCGTCTGGCTGATGCAGCAGTTCTGGGTGGCCGGCATGGTGCTGCTGATCGTGGTGTTCCAGCCGGAGATACGCTTCGCGCTGGCCAACATCGGTTCCAACCCGCTCGGCCGCGTGATGGTGTCGCAGGAATATAAGTTCATCGGCGAGATGATGGAGGCGGTGCGCTCGGCCGCCGCCGAGAAGATGGGCATGCTGATCGTGCTCGAGCAGGACATGGCGCTGCGCGATATCGTGGAGACCGGAGTGCGCATAAACGGCGAGATCTCCAAGGAGCTGCTGCTGACCGTCTTCCACGAGAACACGCTGCTGCACGACGGCGCCGCCGTGATAGCCAACAACAGGCTGGTCGCCGCCGGCTGCATCCTGCCGCTTACCGAGCAGCAGGAGCTTTCCAAGATCCTGGGCATGCGCCACCGCGCGGCCCTTGGCCTCAGCGAGGTGGCCGACGCCATAATAATCATAGTTTCGGAGGAGACGGGCGCGCTGGCCGTGGCGCGCAACGGCAAGCTGCAGCAGCACGCGGATCCCAAAGACCTCGAGGACATGCTGTACCAGCTGTACCGCTCCAAGGCGGAGAAGACGCTGCTGCGCCGCGCCCCCAGGGCGGAAGCCCAGGCGCCGCGCGCCGACAATCAGTCGCAGGCCTGACCTATGAACGTTCCGGAGCTTTTTACCCGCAACTGGCAGATAAAGCTGCTCTCGCTCATCATTTCCCTGCTCATCTGGTATTTCATCACCGGCGGAAGGCCTTAGGCGCGTCCCGGCGGTCCAATAGGTCCACCCCGCGCTAGGTCCAATAACCGCGCTCCCTGGGGCCTTTCGCCTCTTATGAGCCGTCGCCATTACTGCCATAATATGGGCAGGAGATGACGATGCTCAAAAACCTTCTCGCCCTGATTTCCACTATCATATTCTTCCCTCTGTCGAGCGCCGTAGCGCAGGAGCTCCGCCTGCCGGAACCCGGCCCGGTCGCCGTGCCCGCCGCCGTCGCTGCCCGGGAGGACGCGTCCTCGCTGATGAGGGAGTATGACGAGCTCTATTCCGCTCTCGAGGCCTATTCCAACGCCGCTTTCGTCTCCCCGCAGTCCAGCCCGCAGTTCCTGGAAGCTTCCGCCGCCGGCCAGTACCTCAGGGCCAGGCTGGAGGATGCCGGCGCCCGTATCGAGCTGCTTTCCGGCCGGCCGTATTCCCCGTCACCGTTCAGGACCGCGGCGCGCGTCTCCTACCGCGTCAGGGAGGAGCTCGACGGCGTGTTCGCCTTCTATTCCGCCCTGCCCCCGTCCCCTTCCCGCGGCGTGCCGATAAAGCCGGGCTACTGCCAGATCAACCTGGTCAAGAACAACGTTCCGTTCCTCGTGCAGTCCGACGGGTTCCTTAAGAAGGGTGAGGTCATCATAACATTCGACGACGGTCCCGGCCCGCTGACCGACGAAGTATCCCGGGATATGCGCGACGCGGGAGTGCAGGCGGTCTTCTTCGTGCTGGGTTCCAAGCTGGGCGCGGAAGGCAAAGAGCGCGTAGCCAGGGAGGCGGCCGCCGGACACGCGGTGGCGGTGCACGGCTACTGGCACGCCACCGAGAACGGCAAACCGCTTACCGCCTACTCCACCGGGAAGATACTGGAACAGTTGCGCGGCGTCAAGGAAACCATCGGCCGGGCTTCCGGTTCCACGCCCGCTTTCTTCCGGCCCCCGTACGGCATCATCACGCCGGAGGCGGTGAAGGCGCTCGATTCGGAGCTGGGGCTGGTACCGGTCGGCTGGACCGTGGACACGCTGGACTGGTCCACCAAGGACCCGGAGCAGCTTTTCCAGAACACCATTTCCCTCATACAGAAGCGCGGCAAAGGCATAGTGCTGATGCACGATATACACCCTCAGAGCCGCACCGCCGTGAAACGCCTGGTGAAGTGGCTGGCCGAGAACGGCTACAGGACCGTTTCTCCGGAGCGGATGGTCGAGGCGTACAGGGGCAGATAGACCGCAACTGCGCGCACGGAGGCCGGCAGGGAGCCGATCCCGCCGGCCTCCGCTGTTTTCCGGCAGTTCAGATTTACTAGAATCCTAATATGCGCCCGGTTTCCGTCTATGCCCACAGGGGAGGGATGGCCAGGGCCCCGGAGAACACTCTGGCCGCCTTCAGGACGGCCTATTCCGACGGGGCCGCGGCCATAGAGTGCGACATGCGCCGCACGGCCGACGGCCAGTTCGTTGCCTTCCACGACAAGGATACGGCCAGGGTGTGCGGGCGCTCCTGGGAGGTGGCCCGCACTCCCTGGGGACATCTTAAGACCCTGCGCGTCATGGGGAAGGAACCGATACCCCACCTGGACGATATTCTGAACTTCATGATCCTGCGCCCCGGGCTGGACATGTATTTCGAGCTCTCGCTGGACCGGCCCTCCGACGCCGCGGACCTGGCCCGCCAGATAGAACGTGCCGGAATGCAGTCCAGGTCCTACCTGCTGGTCTTCTCCTGCCAGGCGGGACAACTTGCCGCCGCCGGAGAAGTGGTTCCCGGCATCGGCCGCGCCGTCATGCCGCTCTTTCCCTCCGACCTTGCGGGAACGGCCAGGGAGGCCGGCGCTTCCAAAGTATGCGCCGGCTGGGTGGACTGGCCGCTGACGAAGCAGCTGTTCTATTTCGGGGCTTCCGCGTTCGATTTTCCAAGGCAGGTAAAAGAGGCCGAAGCGGAAGGGATAGAGATCTCGGCCGGGATAGCCAACGGGCCGAGGGACGTGCGGAGGCTGGCGGAGCTGGGCGCCAGGGCCGTCTGGACGGACGATGTCCCCATGGCCGCCAAGTATCTCGGACTATGAAGAGGATAGTGGCCATAAACGGCAGCTACCGTCGCGGCGGCACCATAGACCAGGCCGTGGAGGCTGCCGCCGCCGCGGCCAGGGCCGGCGGGGCGGCGGTGGAGACGGTGCTGCTGACGGAAAAGAACATAGAGTTCTGCACCAACTGCCGCTCCTGCATGCAGGAGCCGGGCTCCAAGCGCGGGGACTGCCCGCTGCGCGACGACATGGACGCCATCCTTGACGCCGTGGACGCGGCCGACGGCCTGATACTGGCCGCCCCGGTGAACTGTTTCAACCTTACCGCCGTCTTCAGGAAGTTCATGGAGCGGGGCGGGCCTTACGCGTACTGGCCGTGGGGCGCCAAGGCTCCGGCCATGAGACCGGCGCGCGGCGGGAAAAAAGCCGTATTGATAACCTCGGCCGCTATGCCAGCGCCTTTCGGCAGGCTGTTCACCGGCGCCATGCGGGCGCTCAAGGTCACGGCGGCCGGCGTGGGAGCGAAGGTGTCGGGCACGCTTTTTATCGGCCTGTCCGCGATGACGGAAAGACCGGAGCTTACGGCCGGGGACAGGCGCAGGGCCGAGGCGCTGGGCCGCGGGCTTCTGGCATAAAGGAACCATTTATGTTCAAAAAGATACTTCTCGTCGACGACGATCAGCTGGTCCTGAACTCCACCCGGCGATTCCTGGAAGAAAGAGGCTTCAGGGTGGCGCCGGCAGTGA
>JAKAMO010000099.1 GCA_021812825.1 bacterium
CGTTTTTTCATGTCCCCGTCCCTAGCCGCCTATGCTTGAAAAAGAGCTGGAAGCTATCAAGAGGGAGTTCGCGGAGATCGAGGCCCGCCTGGCCTCCGGCGGGCTGCAGCCCGCCGAGATAGAGAAGTTCTCCCGTCGCCACGCCGCCTGCCGCCAGGTGCTGGACACCGCCGCGGCCCTCGAGCGGGCCGCGAAGGAGGCCGAGGACACCCGCCAGATGGCCTCGTCCACCGACAAGGAGATGGCCGAGCTGGCCGCCGCGGAACTGCCCGGGCTGGAAGAGAAGGCGGCCGCCCTTTCCAAGAAGTTGCAGGTCCTGGTCATCCCTCCCGACCCGGACGATTCCCGCAATATCTTCCTCGAGGTGCGCGCCGGGGTAGGCGGCGACGAGTCCGCCCTGTTCGCCGGCGACCTGCTGCGCATGTACACCCGCTTCGCGGCTAGCATAGGCCTGAAGGCGGAGCTCAGGGACCTTTCCTCCACCGGCCTCAAGGGCGTCAAGAGCGCGGTGCTTTTTATATCCGGCCAGGACCCTTACGCCTGGTTCAAATACGAGGGTGGCGTGCACCGCGTGCAGCGCGTGCCGCAGACCGAGGCCAGCGGCCGCGTGCATACCTCCACCGTCACCGTCGCCATAATGAAGGAAGTGGACGAGGTCGAGGTCAAGATCAACCCGGCCGACCTGAAGATGGACACCTACCGCTCCGGCGGCGCCGGCGGCCAGAACGTCAACAAGGTGGAGACGGCCGTCCGCATCACCCATATCCCCACCGGCATAGTGACGCAGTGCCAGGAGGAGCGCTCCCAAGGCCAGAACCGCATGAAGGCGATGGCGCTGCTGGTGGCCAAGCTCGCGCAGATAAACGAGGAGAACCAGGCGAAGGCCTCCGCGGGCGCGCGCAAGGCGCAGGTGGGCACCGGGGACCGCTCCGAGAAGATACGCACCTACAATTTCCCGCAGAACCGCGTGACCGACCACAGGGTGCAGATGTCCTGGCACAACATGCCGGAGATAATGGAAGGCAACATCCGGGGGATGCTGGAAGAGATAAAGCTCAATATCGGCAAGGAAAGGAAGGATGACGGCGGGACGGATACTGACTGAGGCCGCGGCCCGCCTGGAGGCGGCCGGGGTGGACGAGCCGGACTTGAACGCCCAGTGGCTGCTGGCCGACGCCGTTGGCGTGGAAAGGCTGCGCCTGCTGGCCGAGCCGGACACCAAGGTTGGTCCCGCCGCTCTGCGGAAGTTCGAGAAGGGCCTGTTGCTCAAGGAGCAGGGGCTGCCGCTCGCCTACATACTGGGCTGGCAGGATTTCAGGGGCCTTAGGATAGAGGTGGACAAGCGGGTGCTGGTGCCGCGCCCCGAGACGGAGGAGCTGGCGGGACTGGCCGCCGATTTCCTGCGCGGCAGGAAGGGGGCGCTCTCGGCGCTCGATTACGGTTCCGGCTCAGGGGCCATCGGGCTCTGGCTGGCCGCGAAGTTGCCTGCGCTTAAGGTCACCGGAGTGGAGAAATCCGCCAGGGCCATCGCCTGCGCCACGGCCAATGCCGCCCGTCTTGGGCTGGCGGAGCGGGTCGGGTTCGTGAAGGGCTGCAGCCTTTCCGCCGTGAAGGGGCCTTTTGACGCCATCGTTTCTAATCCGCCGTATATCCCCACGCGGGTCATCCCGGGTCTGGCCCCGGAAGTGCTGAGCGAGCCGCGCGTCGCTCTGGACGGCGGAGGGGACGGACTGGACGTGGTCAGAATGCTGGTGCGCCTGGCGCCGTCGCGCCTGAAGAAAGGCGGAGCTATGCTGCTGGAGCTGGGGGAAGGCCAGGCCAGGGGACTGGCTGCCGCGCTGCCGCCGGCCGTCTGGAGGGACAGGAAGACCTTCAGCGACCTGCGCGGGGTGGAACGCTTCGTTTTCGCGAGGAAAAAATAACATGGACAATTTCATCATACGCGGCGGCCGGCCCCTCTCCGGTCAGACCACGATAAGCGGCTCGAAGAACGCGGCGCTGCCGATACTTTTCGCCACGCTGCTGACCAAGGAAAAATCGGAGATAAGGAACGTGCCGGAGCTGATGGACATAAAGTCCACCTTCGAGCTGCTGAACTACCTGGGCAAGAACTGCTTCTATGGCTACGGCAGCTTCGTCGCGGAGGAGCATGCCTCCCTGAAGCACCACGCCCCGTACGACCTGGTGCGCAAGATGCGCGCCTCCGTGCTGGCCGCGGGGCCGCTGCTGGCCCGCTACAGGACCGCGCGCTTCTCCATGCCGGGCGGCTGCTCCATAGGCATGCGGCCGATAGACATACATCTTGAAGGTTTCAAGAAGCTGGGCGCGCAGATAACCTACGAGAAGGGCGACGTGATACTGAGCGCGAAGAAGCTGAAGGCCGGCCGCGTGAAGTTCCGTTTCCCCAGCGTGGGCGCCACCGAGAACCTGATGATGTGCGCGGCGCTGATAGAGGGGACCACGGTGCTGGATAACTGCGCTCGCGAGCCCGAGATAGAGGACCTGGCCGCCGCCCTTAACAAGATGGGCGCCAGGGTGGAGGGGGCCGGGAAGAGCACCATCAGGGTGACCGGCGCCGCGAAGCTCAAGGGACTCAGACACAGCGTGATGCCGGACCGCATAGAGACCGGCACCTTCATGCTGCTGTGCGCCGCGGCCGGCGGCCGGATCCGCCTGCTCAATACGGCCCCCAAGACCCTCTCGGCCGTGATCAAGGCCATGCAGAAGGCCGGGGCCAGGATAAACTGCTACAAGGATTCGATGGAAGTTATCGCCCCGCACGGCCGCCCTAAGCCGGTCAGCGTGGCCACGAAGCCGCACCCCGGCTTCCCTACCGACCTGCAGGCGCCGTGGATGGTGTTCATGGCGCGCGCCAACGGCTTGAGCGAGGTGCACGAGCATATCTTCGAGAACCGCTTCATGCACGCGCCGGAGCTGGTGCGCATGGGGGCGGACATAACCGTGCACGGCCAGAAGGCCGTGGTGCGCGGCGTGCCGCAGCTGCTGGGCGCTCCGGTGATGTGCTCGGACATCCGCGCCGGCGCCGCGATGGTGGTGGCCGCCGCCGCGGCTAAGGGGAAATCGGTCATACGCCGCATCTATCACATAGACCGCGGCTACGAGAGATTGTTGCAGAAGCTCAAGGACCTGGGCGTGGACGTGTCCCGGGTGAAGGCGTAACGGGCGTACCGGAGGATGGCCGGGCGAAGCGCAAGCCGGCCGGCTCGCATGACTTTCGCGGAAGCTGAAAGAACGCTGGTCTCGCGGCAGGATTACGTAAAGAAGGAAGGGTTCGGCAGGGTCTACGCCTGCCTCGGGAAGCTGGGCAACCCGCAGAACCGCCTGAAGACGGTGCATGTCACCGGCACGAACGGCAAGGGCTCGGTCTGCGCGCTGTTCGAGGCCGCCGCGCGCGCCGCAGGCCTTAAGACCGGCCTTTTCATCTCGCCGCACCTGATCAGGATGACCGAACGCATCCAGGTCAGCGGCGAGGAGATAGCCGAAGCGGACTTCGCGCGGCTGTTCGAGGAAGTGTTCGCCGCGGGGCCGGACCTGAGCTTCTTCGAGCTGCTGACCTGCATGGCCTTCCTCCATTTCGACCGCTGCGGGGTGCAGCTGGCGGTGATAGAGGTCGGTATAGGCGGCAGGCTCGATACGACGAACGTGCTCCCTTCTCCGGAGCTCAGCGTGATAACCTCGGTGGACTACGACCACAAGAAATACCTGGGCGCTACCATAGCCGAGATAGCGTCCCAGAAGGCGGGGATAATCAAGCAGTCCGGTATCTGCCTGGCCCCCCTGCTTCCGCCCGACGCCAGGCGCGAGGTCTCGGCCGAGGCCGCGGCCAGGGGCGCCCAGTGCCATTTCTTCGCCCCGGCCTTCGAGATAGCCGCGCGGGACTGGAACGGCGGCCGCCTCTCGCTGCGCCACAAGAAGACCGGCGATCTTTACGACTACGGCATACTGGGCGAGAGCCAGGTGAACAACGCCACGCTGGCCTGGGAAGGCCTGGAGATACTGCGCGGCCGCGGCTGGCCCATCAGCAAGGTCCACGCCGCCGTCGGCTTCGCCTCGGTGCGCTGGCCGGCCAGGTTCCAGGTGCTGCGCGGCGGACCCTCTTTCTCAGACGCCCTGTTCGTGATAGACGGCGCGCACAATCCCGAGGCCGCGGCCGCTTTCGTCTCCACGTGGAAGGCGTCCCCTTTCAATACCGGCAAGGCGGTCTTCGTGCTGGGCATGCTGCAGGACAAGGAGCGCGGCGAGCTGCTGGCCATGCTGGCCCCGCTGGCGAAGAAGTTCGTCCTTACTAGGCCGGAATCCCCGCGCGCGGCGGACCCGTGCGCGCTGGCCGACGAGCTGCTGGCGATAAGGCCGGACGCCGACGCCGAAGTGCACGACGACCTGGCCGCCGCGATAGCGGCCGCCGCTGCCGGCGGAGGGCCCGTGGCCGTGCTGGGCTCGTTCTATCTGGCGGGGTCAGTGCTCGGTATACTGCGCTGCGGACAGGAGGCGAAATGCTAGGCATCGGCATAGACATAGGCGGCACCAACACCAAGCTGGTCGTGGTGAACCGCGCAGGCAAGCTGCTGGCGCAGGACAGGTTCAAGACCGAGGCCGAGAAGGGACCCCGGACCTTCCTGAAGCGCCTGGGCGCCGCGGTGGACTCGCTGCGGCACGATTACGGCCGCCAGCTGGTCTCCATAGGCATGGGCGCGGCCGGGGACGTGGACCCGTCCCGCGGCGTGCTGCGCTTCGCCCCCAACCTGCGCTGGGAGAACGTGAGCCTGACCGGCCCGCTGGAGAAGCTGACCAAGCTACCCTGCTTCATGGAGAACGACGCCAACATGGCGGCCTGGGGCGCCTACGAGATAGAATTGAAGCGGAAATACGAGGACGTTCTGACGCTGACGCTCGGTACCGGCATAGGCTCCGGCATGATACTGGGCGGAAAGCTCTACCACGGGGCCACCGGCACGGCCGGCGAGGCCGGCCACATGAAGATAGAGCCGGGCGGCCGTCTCTGCGGCTGCGGCGGCCGCGGCTGCCTTGAGGCCTACTGCGGCAGCAGGGCCATAATGGCCAGGGCCAGGGAGCTGATAAGGAACGAAGCCGCGATGATAAAGAGGTACGCCGCCCCGGGAAAGGAGCGGTTCAACACCATCTGCCTCACCAACGCAGCTGCGGCGGGGAACGCCGCGGCCAGGCGCATCTGGGCGGAGACCGGGACTTTCCTGGGCCGGGGCCTCGCCTCGCTGATACTGGTGCTCAACCCCGGCTGCGTGGTGCTTACCGGCGGCGTGTCCAGGGCCAGGAAGTGGTTCCTGCCGGCCATGAAGAAGGTGCTGCGCGAGCAGCAGCTCAAGACGCCATTCTCGCGGGTGAAGATACGCATCTCGGACGACGCGGACCTGGGCTCGCACGGGGCGGCCCTGTTCGGGCTGGACCGGGCGCTGAAATAGCGGCGGACGGGGTGAACGGAGCGTAATAGTGGCGAAGAAGCTGATACTAGCGGGGGTCATAGCGGCGGCGGCCATCCCGGCCGGGGCCTACGACCTGCCTTCGTCCACCGGCACGCACCGGGTGCAGTTCGAGGCGGACCAGGCCAGCTTCAACGAGTACACTCGCGTGATAGGGCTGGAGGGGAACGTCAGGCTGGAGGAGCTATCCCCTCAGGGCAAGCAGCTGAAGCTGATACGCGCCAGGGAGCTGGTGGTGAACATGGCCAGCCGCACGGTTACGGCCCCTTCCGACTTTGTGATGGACGACGACACGGGTACGGTGTACGGCAAAAGCGCGTTCTTCGATTACGGCAACGACACCGGCTACATCAAGGACGGCCGGTTCCAGCATATGAACTTCATCTTCCGCGGCCGCTCGGTGAGCTTCGGCCCGGACGGCTACGTCTACAAGAAGGCCAGCCTGACCAGCTGCGACCAGGAGCCGCCGCATTACCGTCTGCGGGCCTCCCGCATCTACCTTGCCCCGAACAGGTACTTCCTCGCCTACAACACCTTCTTCTTCCTCGGCAAGATACCGATCTTCTACTTCCCGGTCATCTATAAGCCCATGGGCAGAGGCACGCCGTTCGTCAGCAGTTTCTACCCCGGTTACGACGAGCGCAACGGCTTCTTCGTGAAGTCCAACTACGTCTACAGGGTGAACCCGAACATGCGGGTCAAGGCCTACCTGGACTATTTCGACAAGCGCGGCGTCGGGACGGGCGGCGAGGTGGACTACCGCAAGCCCGGCAAGAACATCACCAACCTGTCCGCCTACCGCATACGCGAGTACAACAGGGAGAGCGACCGCTGGGGCGTGAACGGCGGATTCTGGCACCTGCTGAACCGATTCAATGAGTCCGACCCGGCCCAGTACTACAGCCAGTCCTTCTTCCGCCTGCTGTCGGACCCGTACTTCAACAACGATTTTTTCCGCACCAACCCTTTCGCCGTCAGCCCGGATAAGCAGGCCAGCATAGCCTTCACCCGTAAGAGCAACTATACCGTGACGCGGCTGAGCGCTTACGGCAGGGACAAGATCTCGCCCGCGAACCCGGAGAAATTCGTCAAAGATTACGAGTCGGCCCCCAGGCTGGATTTTAACACCGTGCCGTTCAAGATAGTGAAGCTGCCGGTGCTGAACTCCTTCGCCGGCTACTTCGAGAACGCCAAGGAGCCCGGCCTTACCTACTACCAAAAGAAGGGCCGCGGCAACTGGACCTTCTCCAAGACGGTGCCGCTCAGCCGCCGGGTCATACTCTCCCCGTCCGTGTTCTACGACCAGGCGGTAAACCTCTCCACGGCTTCCGCGGTGGAAGACGCCTGGGTGGGGCGCTACGGCGGCAACCTCAATCTGCGCTACGACAGGCTGTGGGGCTCGCTGGACCTCCGCTACGCGATCACGCGCAGGGAGAAGGTGAACTCTTTCGCGGTGGACGCCCGCTCTCCCGACAAGGGGCAGGAACTGGAATCGCTTTACGCGGACCTGTTCATCATGCCGCGCCATAACGCCTATTTCAGGGCGCGGACCTCCTACGACCTGCGGAACTACTATGCCGCCTCTTTCGCGCACCGCATGGGTCCCATGACGGCGGAGGTTTATTACGCGCCAAGGCCCGCACTGGATATTTACGCCGAGGATTCGTACAGTTTCCTGTCCGGGAACAGGAGCTTCGTCACGCAGGCCACGTTCGGCGGCGGGGAGAGGTATTTCGGGGCCGGGGTGGCGAACTACAGCACGGACAAGGAGGCCTGGGTGCTGAACAACACATTCGGCTTCAGGCCGTGGCGGAACTCCAAGTGGCGCGCGGAAGCGGTGCTGCGCTACCGGCTGGTGCCGGACGGCGTGACCAGACTGGAATCCTTCAAATTCTTCGAGAAGGCCGTAACGCTTTACAGGGACTTCCACGATTTCAGGACGCGCTGGGACTTCAGGGTGCGGTCGGGCGGGGTGAACGAGTTCTTCTTCTTCGTGAACCTGAAGATGAACGACCCGGTGCGCTACGACAGCCTGGAGGAGAAGTCCAGGGAGTTCTGGCACCCGTGGCGCAAGGAAGGCGCGGTAAGGGACTAGCGGCGGCATATCCCGCTCGTTCGCCTGGGCGGGCGCGGCAGAAGAGGGCCGGCGTGCCTTCGCCGGCGAAGAACTCGCTCGGCACACAGTGCCTCGCTCAGACATTCTTCGCCGCGGCCTTAATGATAGGCCGTCCGCTGCGGCACTTGGCCCTGCGCCCGAACGGCTCACTCGGGGACATGCCGCCGCTGCATTTAAGATGAATTTTAAAAATGATAAACTTTGGGTATTAGGAAAGGGATGAAACCATGAAAAAACCGATTTGGCTGGTTACCGGAGGGGCCGGGTTCATAGGCTCCAACATCGTGGAGGAGCTGGTAAGGCGCGGCGAGCGCGTTCGCGTCTTCGACAATTTCTCCACCGGCAGGAAGGAGAACCTGGAGCCTTTCAAGGGGAAGTTCGAACTGGTGAAGGGGGACCTGCGCGAGCCCAAGGACTGCGCGAAGGCCGTGAAGGGCGTGACCTACGTGCTGCACCAGGCGGCGTTCCGCTCCGTGCCCAAGTCAGTGGACAACCCGCGAGCCGCCAACGACAACAACGCCACCGGCACGCTGAACGCGCTGATGGCCGCCAAGGACGCCGGGGTGAAGCGCTTCGTCTACGCCGCCACCAGCTCCGCCTACGGCGACTGCGCCGTCTTCCCGCAGACCGAGGACCTGCCCACCGCCCCCATCTCCCCTTACGCCGTCAGCAAGCTGGCCGGGGAGAACTACTGCCGCGTCTACGCGAGGACCTTCGGCCTTGAGACGGTGGCGCTGCGCTACTTCAACGTGTTCGGCCCGCGGCAGAACCCTGAGTCCAAGTATTCCGCCGTGATCCCCAAGTTCATGGAGCTGATGGCGGAGGGAAAACCGCTGGAGATACACTGGGACGGCAGGCAGTCGCGCGACTTCACCTACGTGGCCAACGTCGTGGACGGCAACATCCGCGCCGCGCTGGCCCCGGCCGCCAAGGTCTCGGGCCGCGTCATAAACGTGGCCACCGGCACCAATATCTCGCTGCTGGACATCGCGCGCGGACTGGAGAAGATCACCGGCAGGAAGGCCGAAAAGCGTTTCTTTCCGAAGCGCCAGGGTGACATCCGCAAGACCTACTCGGACATCACGCTGGCCCGCAAGCTGCTGGGCTACAGGCCGCTGGTCACCTTCGACCGGGGGCTGGAGCTGACCTGGGACTATTTCTCGGCCAGGTGGGGGAAGAAATGATATTCAACGTCTCGGCCTCTTCCGGCTGGATAGAGGTGGTATGCGGCAGCATGTTCTCCGGCAAGACGCAGGAGCTGATACGCCGGCTCAAGCTCGCCAACATAGCCCGCCAGAAGGTGCAGGTCTTCAACTCGCACCT
>JAKAMO010000100.1 GCA_021812825.1 bacterium
ATGTTTTTATCAGCGGCAATCTCGGGATTAACACCGCCACTCCCAGGATGCCGTTGGATGTGATCGGGGGAGCGGTATTTCACACGGGCGGTTCTGACGTGTGGACAGGCTCTCCGATATACGGGACGGAGTTCGGCGCGCTTACCAACGATAGCGGCTCTTATTACATGATGGCCAGGAACAACGCCGGCGGAAATATCTTTTCCCTCCGCGGAGACGGCCAGGTATACCTTGGCGGCGGCGTCGGTCTCGGAACTACCACGCCCGACCAGAAGTTGACCGTGGCCGGCAATATTTCGCAGACCGGCGTGATAATTTCCAGCGGGACTGGTGGCAAGAACTATTTTGCCGGTTACGTGGGGATAGGGACCAGCAATCCCATGCATTACCTCCAGATCGGGGATATGACCGGCCAGCGCACGATGCAACTTTCCGGAGGAAATTCTCCAGACCAGGCGCAGGTCATCTCGTTGCTGACCAGTGGCTCGCGGGAGGGCTATATCGCCCAGACCAATTCTGAGCTCATTATCGGCAACACCGGCGGCCTAGGCAGTATGTATACGGACTCCACCCTTCGTGCGTATGGCAGATTTGTGATGACCACGACTGGTAATATAGGCCTTTCCACGGGCGTGCCGCAGGGGCGGCTGGACGTGCTGGGGACCGGTTCCACGCCAGCCACGATGACACAGATCTGGCGTAACTCCGGCGGAACGGTGATCTCCTCCATGAGCGACACCGGCGTGATGATGGCGGCGAGGTTCGTGGGCGACGGTTCCGGCCTGACCGGCGCCGGCGACAATCTCGGTACGCACGTGGCTACGAAGACGCTGGACATGGGCGGGTTCCAGATAACTAACTCCGGCGCGATTACCGCGTCGTCGTATACGGCTACCGGCATAGGGCTGCGCGCCAATAAGGTGTACCTCAATGCGAACGTGGAGATAAGCTCTGCTACCGCGACGTATTATGGCGGCGTATATGTAAGCACCAGCCTGTATGTGAAGGGGATGTCAAAGCTCAGCGGTGTGGTGGATACCGATACGCAGTTCCTGGGGCAGCCGTCGGATACGGTGTCCGCGCCGTCGTTCAGCTGGACGGGTGACACGAATGCCGGCATATACCATCCCGGCACGGATATTCTCGGCTTCGTGACGAACGGCGCTGAGCGGATGCGTATCGAGTCTGCCGGGCAGATAGGCGGCTCGGTGGCGATGACTATGTCTTCGTTTACAGCCACCTCCGCTTTAGGCGTGAACGCCGACAAGCTCTACCTGAACCCCAACGTGGAGATAAGCTCCACCACGGCGGCGTATTACGGCGGGGTGTACGTGTCGAGCCACGTGTATACGCCGGGCAACGTGTACGCGACGAAGTTCTACGGCGACGGGTCCGGCCTGACCGGCGTGCCCGGAGATAACCTTGGCAATCATATCGCCACGAACCGGCTGGAGATGTCCAACAAAGCCGTGGACAACGTTTCCAGCATGACCATAACCGGCACAGGTGTGACCGGAACCAATCCGTTGTTCAAGGTCGCGGGGTCTACGCTGGCGGTCCTTAACAACGGTTATGTCGGTATAGGTGTTGCCTCTCCCGGAATTCCGCTTGAGGTGTATAAGGCGCGGACCGGCAACGATACTCTGCTTACGCTTGAGGCTGGCGGCATAGGCGTTAACGGTGATGCCACGAACATGCTCTTTAAAGGTTCTGGTACTGGCGGCGCTGTTCGCGCACAAGGCCAGATTTCCGGAATAACGGAACTTGCTAGCGGGTTTACCGGAGCGCTGGCGTTTTACACTTCCCCCGCCACGGATGTGCTTTCGGAGAGGATGCGTATAGACAGCTCCGGCAACGTGGGCATAGGAATCGCGACGCCTGTATACAAACTGGACATCGCCGATACCACGCAGGCTATACTTAGGCTTGATACGAATAACGCTTCCAACGGCTCCCAGGTCATTTTAAATAGGAGCAATAATGCGCGTTCGAACTGGGTCGCAACGCAGACAGGTGGCGTTACGGATTGGGTTTTCGGAAGCGGATTGTATAATGGGGGTTCGCCTGAAAGTGGATGGGGAGTTTCAACAACCTCTAATTTGGCCAATGCGAAGTTTTATATCGATACAGCCGGCAATGTGGGGATAGGGACTGTCAGCCCGGCGGCGAAGCTGGATGTCAAGAGTTCCCAGGCCCCGACGGCGGCCGTGCTGCAGGTATCCTCGCAGAACGCCACGGGCATGCTCGTGGTCCGCGCCGACGGCAAAGTTGGGATTGGGACCACAAATCCTAGTGAAGCGCTGGATGTCTCAGGCAATGTTAAAGCATCCATAGTCAAGGCCGGGACGAATAGCTATGGCCAACTTGGAAATGGGATTTTGTGGCTTGGGGATCCGGGCGGCACTTCTTCATTCGGCAATGGGAGTTATCCCTCGGTTGTGTGGGGTGGCCTGGACTATATCTCTGATGTCCTGACACTGGGAGGTATGAATATCCGCCTTCAGACCTCTGTCTCAAGCAGCGATATCGGTCTTTATCAGAACTCGAATAGTAATGTCGGAATAGGGACCACCGGCCCGGCGGCGAAGCTGGATGTCAAGAGTTCCCAGGCCCCGACGGCGGCGGTGTTGCAGGTGTCCTCACAGAACGCAGCAGGGCTGTTCATGGTCCGCGCCGACGGCAACGTCGGCATAGGGCCCACGGCGCCGAATTATGATCTGCATGTGAGCAAAACCGTTTCTGGGGGGGTGGTGCGGTCGGTGGTGCAGAACGCCAGCAATACGGCCGGCTCCGACGCCAGATTTGTGGCCATGGCGGGCGGCGCCTCGGGCGGGGACGCTGAGATCGTCTGGGATAACGGCGTGCACTGGCGGGCAGGCCTGGATACTTCGGATTCCAATAAGTGGAAACTTTCCTACAACGCCGCACTAGGAACCGGAGATAAATTGGTTGTCGACACCGCCGGTAACATGGGCGTGGGGACCACGAGCCCGCAGGCGAAGCTGGACGTCACGGCCTATACTGCGGGCACGTACACCGCTTACATTTCCACCTCTTCGACCGCGGGGCAGTACAGCGTGGCGGTCTCTTCCACCGGCATCACCAATATCCGGAATCTTGTGATAGAGAACCGCACCTCTGACCCGGCGGCTCCGGTCACGGGCCAGATCTGGCTGAGGACCAACTGATGGAGGCGAAAGGCTGCGGCTGGCTTTTTTTGCCGGCGGCGCTGTTGTTGGCGGCCGGAGTTTGCGCCCCGCGCGGGGCCTTGGCCGCCGACCTGCTGATACAGGATTTCTCCAGCGGGCTGTGCACGCCGGATAATCTCGGCGCCCCGGCAGGCGACGACGGCACGATGCAGGCCATTTCCTGCTCCGGAGGGGTGCTGCGTTCCACCTGGGACGCCAACGGGGATTATTACTACAGCACGCTCACCTCCGGGACCAGCGGCTACGACCTTTCCGGTTATGACTATATCAGCTTCGATTTCCGCGGCAGCAGCGCCGCGCTCAACATGTCGCTGCGGCTGAAGCGCGGCAGCGGCGCCACCGTCGACAGAACGCTTAACTCCTGGTCGGCGGAGAGCCTTCCCACTGGCGGTCTTACGCGCTTCAACGTCCCTATTTCCGATTATTTCACCGCTACGCAGAGCACCGCGGTGTATTACGTGTCCTTTGCCCTTCCTGCTCCGGTGCCGGGCTGGATGGAGGTGGACAATATCTACGCCCGGAAAGAGACGGAATTGAAAGTGCTGGGCGTGGATATCATAAGTTCCGACACGGTGCGGGTGGGTTTTAACGTGCCTGTAGGCGCCGCAGGCGATACCGCCGGGAATTATTCCCTGTCCCCGGCGCTTACGGTGGCCAGCGCCGCGCGCAGGGACAATAACCGGGTGGTGCAGCTGAAGCTGGCCTCCGCGCTGGCGCATAACACCACCTACACTCTCACGGTCAATACTGTCTCCGGCGCGAACGGAGCGGTTCTGGGATCCAATAATACGGCAGACTTCATAGGCTTCAGCGAGCACTCCGTGTTCATGGACAATTTCAACCGCGAGGGCCAGTCCATAGTGACTACCGACGTGCCGGGCGCGTCCTGGACCTGGAACGACCTGGCCCCCGGCAACTGGCTGGCGCTTTCCACCGCCACCAGGTTGTACGGCGACTCCTCGCTTTTCGTCATGGACGCCTCCACCATGCCAGTCATAGAAAGCGGCTCTCCCGGCGGTCCGGCCGGTATCCACGCCGGGCTCTTCTATACCACCCCCACCAGGCTGACCAAGGCCTATTACAGGCTCTATTTCTACGCCCCGAGCCGGTTCTTCAGCGCGGTCGGCAACGGCTATGACCAGAAAATAACCACTATCGACAATAATGGTTACACCAAGAACGTCGCCTTCCACCTGACCAAGGTGGCAGGCGCGCCTATGGGTTACCTGGAGGCCAACAGCGCCACTTATGGCGGCAATATCCCTATAACCCCGGACAGGTGGAACTGCCTTGAAATATATATTTCCACCCCCAGCGCCTCGGCGCCGCTCAAGGCCTGGCTCAACGGCAACCGCATAGCTAATATAGTCGGGGCGATGGGAACGGTGAGCTGGCGCCATTTTTACATCGGCCTGGAAGGCTGGAACGACATTAATCCCCTCGGCCCCGAGCAGCGCGGGTTGTATTACGACGAGGTGGTGGTCTCGTCGCTCACGTATATAGGCCAGATAGAGAAGCCATACATGGTCTACGCCTCCGCCACGGCTCCGAACACCGTTAAGGTGTATTACGACCGCGCGGTCTCCCCGAACGAGCCGCAGTGGCAGAACACGGCGACCTATTCCTTCTATCCGCCGCTCACCGTCAATTCCGCCGTCATCGAGGACGATTTCCGCACCGTATCGCTCAACACTTCCCTGCAGTCCAACGCCACGGTTTACGCCTTGTCGGTCAACCCCTCCTATCTGCAGGACGGAATGCCGAACTCTGCCAACTTCATAGGCCTGAGCGCGCCGAAATATCTGGTGGACGATTTCAACCGTCCCAATAACAGCACGCTCGTGACGGATTCGCCCATGGGCGTATGGGATGCCGAATGGGACGGCGGCGGCGCCAACAGCGTGACCGTCTCCACCTCCATGGCCTTCAGGACGAAGGCCTCCCTGAAATGCGACGACGTCAGCGCCACCCAGCCGGACGCGCTGTTGGTGAAGAACGTCAACCTCCCTGCCTCGGCGTACGCGCGGTTCTATCTGTATCTGGGCGGCAATTTTTTCACGGCCATGTCCAACGGCCAGAGCAGGGTGGTCATGGAGATGGCCGGTTCCAACCAGCTTTGCAACAGCGGCAATAGCCAGCCCTGCTCGGTCTCGCTTTATGTTCAGAAAAACGCGTCCGGCCAGCAGCGGCTGGGGCTTGAGTTCAACGATACCGCCGACCTCTGGCCCGGCGATTATAACACCTATGTGGCCACCGGCGTGTGGAATTCCATAGAAGTGCTGGTCCCCGCCACCGGTGCGGCCGTCACGGCGAACCTGTACGTGAACGGTTCGCTTACGGCTTCGGTCCCCAATGCCAATATTTCCGACGCGGGCTACTGGAGCGATTTTTATCTGGGACTGGGCTGGGCTTCCGCTGCCTCGTTCCAGCAGACCGCTTATTACGACGAAGTGGTGGTCTCAACCTCCGGGTACATCGGCCCGCTGCCGGATTACACCAGCGCCTGCGGGTTGAAGTATTACGACGGTTCCGCCGTTGTGCAGCTCGCCTGCGAGAAACCCGAAAATCTGAATTCCCAGCTGCGCGTCTACAAGGCGCCTTCCGTTTACGGAGTGGTCCTCACTGATATAGACGATCCGAACGCCTCCAAAATACGCGTGAACACCGTCTTCGGGCCGCGGGCCATAAGGAAATACTGAGAGGGTCGTCGTATGAAAATGAAAAAGAAATATCTGACGTCCGTGTTCGCGCTCCTGTTCCCGGCCGTGTCCGTTCCGGCCGTTCAGGGCGCGGAAACTCCTCCCGGACAGCGGCCGGGAATGAGCGAATACGCGGCCGCGCGCAAGGCCAGGCGCGAGGCCTTCAGGAAAGATCCTGTCCGGATGGAAATTTCCAGGCTGGGAGATCTGGTCCGGACTACGAAGGACCCGAAAGAAAAAGAGACCGCCACGCAGCGCATAAGCGAACTATCCGCCGCCCTTTCCGTCGCGGAGGCCGAGGCCGGGCTGACCCCTGCCCAGAAGGCCGAACGGGCCGAGAAGGGACGGAGAAAAGAGGCCCTGCGCGCGGAGCTGGCGCCGCTGCTGGAGAAGCTTAAGACGGTATCCGGAGAGGAACGCGCTTCCGTCCTGGCCCGTATACGGGAGGTCAAGCGCAAGTACGAATGACCTCCGTTGTCCCCGGCGCTCAAGGGCGCGGGCGGGACCGGCCCCTAAGTATCAAGGATCTTCACTATTCTCGTTTCAATATTGAAGAACGCGGTCGTGTCGGTGTGTTTTGTGGTGCCGTAGGCCTGTACGGCGGTGATATTGAGGGACAGCAGCGGCATATAGTTGGCCAGTTCGGTGAGGTCCGCCCGCAGGATCGCCCGCCTCAAGTATATCTCCTGTCCGTCCTGCATTATCTCGTCCTGTATTTTTCTGATCCGCTTCGCGGCTTCGGAGATGTTGATCCGGGGGTATTCGTACGCGTACCCCGCGAAAGGGCATTTACAGGCGTTCCCGGAAACTCTTTTAAGCAGCTTGGTGGCGCATAGCTCCTCCAGGGCGGCGCGCGCCGCGGCCCGGCTTATGCCCAGCTGCTTGGAGAGGCCCACCGGTTCCCATTTCCCAGAATCATTGGACATCAGCATCCAGCATAGGTAGTTGGCCCGGTTCCTCGCTATTACCTCGACTTCCTGCGGCGTAACGAACTTTTTTTGGTCCGAAAGAGAGCGGTGGAGGACCTTCTGAAAGGGCGATTGGGGCGGCGGGAGGGGTTCTTTAAGCAGCGGTTTCAGGAGAAGGTCGAAGGCGCTCGCGCCGAGTTTCCGCGTCAGCCAGGCGGAGACCAGCTTCATCGCGGGCTCGCTCAGGGCGACCATGTGCAGGCAATGGATGAGCACAGGGACCGCCTTGAAGGGCGGGATCTTATGCCCGCTCTCCATCGCCAGGTACATCCTGTACGAGAAACCGAAAACGGCCTTCCCTCCACTGTCGTGGAAGAAGGCATATGCGGTCTTGAAACCGGACTCTTCACGGAGCTTTTTCAGCGTGGCGGCGAACTCCTGGGCTCTGCGATGATTATTGCCGTTTTTCATCTTACAGGGATTAAAGCAAATTGGGACCCGAATGGAACATCAAAAGCCTGGCCGGCCGCCAGTGGAGCTGTTTTGTCCCCGTTGCGGCGCTTTCCACCGCGGCCGGACTTCGGGATTCGGCGGATAGTTTGTTATATAATCCGCGTATGCTTGGGACTTTACGGGACGGGCGGAATACCGGCCAGTCCCGGCGCTGACGGCACGGCGTTGGAAGCGGCGACCTGGAGAGCCGGCTTGGCGACGCGGTCTGGACAACCATGAAGATACTCATCGCTGAAGACGACGAACTGCTTAGAGCGCTGCTGACCGACTTCGTGACGGAGCTCGGTCACGAAACGCGAAGCGCCCCCAACGGGGAGGAACTGGTGAAGATGGCCCTGTCGGACCGGCCGGACCTGATTATCACCGATCTGCACATGCCGCTGATGTCGGGAAGTTCCATGATAGCCATGATGGACATGTACCCGGCCCTTGCCGGGATAGCCGTGATGATAATTTCCGGAGCCTCGGCGGCGGAACTGGCGGATATGGGCATCCCGCGGGAGATCCCGGTGCTGCCCAAGCCGTTCGATTTCGGCCGGATAGCGCGGGAGATCTCCCGCTTCGACGGGAGGCCGCGTCGATGAAGCGGATACTCGCGGTGGATGACGACCCGGCCCTGACCGAGTACTACAAGGCCCTGCTGCAGGAAGCGGGCTACGAGGTGCTGATCGCCCCGGACGCGACGGCCGCGATGATGATCTTCCTGGAGCTCAAGCCGCACCTGGTCATCCTGGACGCCGAAATGCCCGGCGGCGGGGGGGAGCAGGTGTTCATGATAACCCGTGAAATACTCAAAAGCGGCGTCCCTGTCATTTTCGTCACCGGCCTGCCAGAGCGCGTCGAACCGTTTCTCCGGGCGCATGGGAGGGTCCGCCTCTTCAAAAAACCGGTAAGGTCCGAGGAACTTCTGTCCTGTGTGTCAGAGATGCTTTCCTTCTTGGGCTGAACCAGGCCTCCTGCCGTAGCGGCTTTCGGGATTTCCCGGCCGCGTCCGAGGTATAATGCCCGGAGCATTCAGGAGAACGTTCGAATGAAGCTGAATTTCCGCCTATCGCTCACCATCACGGCCGCCGCCGCCGCTCCTTTGGCGGTCTTCGCGCTGTGGAGCTCCTCCGGCGGCGCCGGCTACGCGGCGGCCGCCGCGGCCGTTCTTGCGTCCTTTTTCTCGGTCCGGGCGGTCCTGCGCGGCATGGGGCGGCCCCTGGAGAACATGTCGGAGACGGTGAAGTCCTTCAGGACCTCCGATTATAAGCTGGCCTCGCCGCTTCCTAAGACGGGCTGGCCGGAAACGGCCGAGCTTATTTCGTCGCTGAACCGGCTGATGCTGGAATTGAGCGCCTACAGGGCCTTCCATCTGAACCAGGTAGTCGAGGAGCGCGCGAAGGCTCAGGCCCTGATCGAGACCATCAGCGACGCCATCCTGCTGGTGGACGACAGGGGCAGGCTTATCCATTCCAATAAGCTGGCGCTGAAAGTGCTGAAAGTTCCGGAGGAGGAGCAGGACATCTCCCTTCCCGCTTCCGTAGGAGAGGAGCC
>JAKAMO010000101.1 GCA_021812825.1 bacterium
AGAAGCGCCTTCTGCTGGAGCTGGACGATATCACCGGCCAGAAGGAAGCGGAGGAGTCGCTGCGGCGCTCGGAGGATTTCAGGCGCATCATACTCAGGTCCGTTGGCGACGGGATAGTCGTGGTGGACGCCGGGGGGCGCGTACAGTACATGAACGAAGCCTCCGAGGGGATGCTGGGCTGGACGCTGCGTGAACTGCGGGGCAAACCGCTGCACAAGGCCATCCATTCGAAGCGCGGCAACGGCTCTCCGTATCCCGAAACGGAATGCCCGCTCTACGAAGCCTACGCCCTTAACAAGGAAAGCGTGGTCCAGGACGAGATACTCTGGCGCTCCGACGGCACCGGGATGTACGCCCGCTACTCCGCCAGGCCGATGATAATCGACGGCCGGGTCTCCGGGGCCGTGATGACCTTCAGCGACATCAGCGAGCGGCGGCGCATAGAGCGTGAGCTGCTGTTGAACAAGGAGAGGCTGCAGCTGCAGAACTCGGCGCTGGTGGAGCTGGCCCGCAAGAGGAAGAAGTTCCCCGCGGACACCGAGCTGGCCTTCCGCGAGGCCGCCGAGACGGCCGCTTCGGCGCTCGCGGCGGACCGGGTAAGCATCTGGACCTTCAGCGAGGACCGCTCCTGCCTCCTCTGCGGCGCCGCCTTCGACAGGATCTCGGGCAGACATTCCGTAATGAACAGGATACGGCGCTCCGACTGTCCGATGTTCTTCCGCCACCTGGATTCCGGCCGGCTGCTCTCTTCGGATGACGAGGCCGCCGGGCCCAACCTGCCGGAATTCATCAGGTGCCTGCCGTCCAGCTGCCGCCCCGGGGCGGTCATGGTCATGCCCGTGACCGTGGGCAAGAAGCCGTACGGGGTGATCTGCGCCGAGAAGAAGGCGGCCCCGCCGGCCTGGCGGATCGACGACCGCAACCTGCTGGGCGCCGTGGCGGATTTTGTGGCGATAGCGCTGCTGGGAGAGGAAAAGGCGCGTCTCTCCACGATGAAGGATTTCCTGACGCACACCATCGTGCACGACCTGAAGAGCCCGCTGGTGTCCATCATCCTGGCCGGGCATATGCTGTCGGACGACGGCGGCAAGCCGCTCTCGGAATCCCAGCGGGAAGTGCTCTCCATCCTGAACTCCCAGGCCGAGAAGATGAAGCGCATGATCTCCGATATCCTCGACATCAACAGGCTGGAGGAAGGGAAGCTTTCCCTGCGGCGCGAGAAGCTGGGGGCCGACGAGCTGCTGCGCGCCGCCGCGGGCTCGATGAAGATACTGGCGGATTCCGACGGCAAGCGTATAAGCCTTAAGGCGTCGCCTTCGCAGGTCTACGGGGAAAGGGAGCTGCTGCGCCGCGTGCTGGAGAACCTGCTGTCCAACGCGCTGAAGTTCTCGCCGGCCGGTTCCGAGATAGAGGCCGGTTCCAGGCTCTCGGCGCGGGCAGGGTACTCGGAATTCTACGTGCGCGACCGCGGCCCGGGCATACCCCGGGAGTTCAGGGAAAAGGTGTTCGAGAAGTTCGTGCAGCTGGAAGGGGCGGCCTCCGGGAAATGGGGAGGCAAAGGACTGGGGCTGGCCTTCTGCAAGCTGGCCGTCGAGGCCCATGGCGGGCGCATCTGGGTGGAGGACGCGGCGGGCGGCGGCACGCTGCTGGTCTTCTCCGTTCCCTCCAGGCCGCCGGCCGGAGCGAAATAGGGAGGAAGGGCATATGTGCGGCAGATATTCTCAGACGCTGGACCTGGCCGAGGTGGTAAAGCGCTTCGGCCTGAAGCCGCCGCCTTTCAACTGGAAGCCCAGCTTCAACATACCTCCAGGGGGCAGGGTGCCGGTAGTCTGCGCCGGCGGCCTCAAGCTGATGAAATGGGGCTTCCTCCCTGCCTGGTCCTCCTCTCCGGGACAGGCCGGCTCCCCGCTGCCGCTGTTCTCCTCCGGGAACACGCTGGAGCGGAAATACTCGGAGGAGGGGGCCCCGGAGGCGGCGCCGCTGCCGGAAAGGGAGGGCTTCATCAACGCCCGCGCCGAAGGCATAGCCTCCAGGCCGGCCTTCCGTTCCGCGTTCTACCGCTCGCGCTGCATAGTGCCGGCCGACGGCTTCTATGAATGGCATTCCGCCGCCGGGGTAAGGGCCCCGCACCGCTTCGAGCTCCGCGAGGGCGGGCTTTTCGGCATGGCCGGGGTCTACGAGGAGAAGAGCGAGACCTTCGCCGTGATAACCACCGCCGCCAGCGCGCTGGTGCGCGCCGTCCACCACCGCATGCCGGTCATCCTGGAGCAGCGCCACGAGGCGCTATGGCTGGACCCGAAGTTCCGCGACAGCGAGACACTGCTGCCGCTGCTGAGGGCTTACGATTCCTCCCTGATGCGCGCCTTCAGGGTCTCCGACGTGGTCAACGATCCAGCGAACGATTCCCCAGACTGCGCGAAGCCGCTGGAGGCCTGAGGCCTATGGACGCAACCGCCAGGGCCCGCGAACTGATAGCGGCGGCCGGGAAGGTGCTGGTCTTCACCGGCGCCGGCGTCTCCACCGGCAGCGGCATTCCGGACTACCGCGGCCCCTCCGGGGTCTGGACTAAGCGCGAGCCGGTGCTGTACGACGATTTCATCTCCTCCACCAGGTCCAAGCAGGAGTACTGGCGCTACAAGGCGGAGACCTTCCCGGCCTTCAGCCTGGCCGTCCCTAACGCGGCCCACCGCGCGCTGGCCGCTTTCGAGGCCACCGGCCGGCTGCTCGCGCTCGTGACCCAGAACATAGACGGGCTGCACCGCGCCGCCGGCACCGGGCCGGACAAGCTGGTGGAGCTGCACGGCTCCGGGCTCTACGCGGAATGCCTGGACTGTTTCTCGTGGGTGCCGATGGGCGAGGCCCTGGACAAGTTCAACGCGGACGGGGCCCCGCCGCAGTGCGCCTGCGGCGGCTGGCTGAAGCCCGCCGTGATCATGTTCGGCCAGCCGCTGGAGCGGGAGACCCTGCTGAAGGCCTTCCACGCCGCGGAGGCCTGCGACCTCGTGCTCGCGGCCGGGTCCACGCTGAGCGTGGAGCCTGCCGCCTCGGTGCCGCTGGCCGCGAAGAGGGCCGGCAAGTCCTACATCATCGTGAACCGCGGTCCCACCGCCCACGACGCCCTGGCCGACGTCAGGCTGGAAGGCGACGCCTGCGACATACTCCCCGCCCTGTTCCCCTGATTTTGTAAAATATAGCCCGGATGAACAGAGACCGACGCGGCCTTTTTCTTAATTTCCTCTTCCTGTTCCTCGGTTTTTCCCTGCTGACCCGCCTGACGCTGCTGGCCATGGCCTGGCCTGAGCTGGACGCCGGGGCGTGGACGCTGGCCAAGGTCTTCGCCTCGGGCCTGCTGTACGACCTCGCCGCGTTCGGCTACGCAGGGGCCCCGCTGGCCCTGTACCTGCTCGTGCTTCCCGAACGCGCCTATTCGCACTCGTGGCACCGGCCGGTCATGTACGGGCTGTTCTTCGCCGTCGCCTTCCTGCTGGCCTTCAACCTGGCGGCGGAGTACTATTTCTTCTACGAGTTCGGTGTCCGCTACAACTTCATTGCGGTGGATTACCTGGTCTACACCAACGAGGTGCTCGGCAACATCAGGGAATCCTATAACCTGCCGGTGGTCCTGCCGCTGGTGACGGCCGCCTCGGCCGGGGCGCTGTGGGCCTTCGGGAGGCGGCTGGCCTTCTCCTTCGCCGAGCCGCTGACGATGAGGAGGCGCGCGGCCTTCTTCCTGCCGCTGCTGGCCGCGCCGGCCGTCTTCTTCCTTTTCCTGGACGGCCGCCTGGCCGCCGTCTCCTCCAACGAGTACGACAACGAGGTCGCGATGAACGGCCTTTATTCCTTCGGCTCCGCTTACCTGAACAGCGAACTGCCGTACGACCGTTTCTACGCCACCAGGGACGACGCCGAGGTCTTCGCCAGGCTCCGTAAGGACCTGCTGCAGCCGGGAGCGGAGTTCAAGTGCGGGGGCGAGGACATACTGCGGAAGATAAAGGGCCGCGGCCCGCTGAAGAGGCTGAACGTGATAGTGGTGGTGGGCGAGAGCCTGAGCGCCGAGTACCTGGAGGCCTTCGGGGCCGCCAAGGGCCAGGGCGTGATGCCCGTCCTCGACGCGCTGGCGCCCAAGTCCCTCTTCTTCAAGCGCTTCTACGCCAGCGGCACGCGCACCGTGCGGGGCCTGGAGGCCATCAGCCTGTCGATGCCGCCGCTGCCCGGAGAGGCGGTTATCAAGAGGCCGGACAACGCGGACTTCTTCTCGTGGGGCTCGGTGATGAAGGGGCTGGGCTACGAGAACAGGTTCGTCTACGGCGGCTACGGCTATTTCGACAACATGAACGCCTTCTTCTCCGGCAACGGCTTCGACATCGTGGACCGGGCCAGCTTCGCCGAGAACGAGATAACCTTCGCGAACATCTGGGGCGTCTGCGACGGCGACCTTTTCGCGAAGACGGTTAAGGAGGCCGACCTGGACTACAAGGCCGGCAAGCCTTTCTTCTACATGGTGATGACCACCTCCAATCACCGGCCCTTCACGTACCCCGACGGCAAGATAGATATCCCTCCGTCCGCCAAGAGCCGCACCGGAGCTCTCAAATACTCCGACTACGCCATAGGCGAGCTGCTGGCCGAGGCCGCCAAGAAGCCATGGTTCAGGGACACGGTGTTCGTCTTTACCGGGGACCACTGCGCCAACTCGGCCGGCCGCACCGAGATGCCGGTATACCGCTACCATATCCCTCTGCTGATCTATTCTCCGGCGCACGTGAAGCCGGCGGCGGTGGACACGCTGTCGGCGCAGGTGGACCTGGCCCCCACCGTGCTGGGCCTGCTGAACGCCTCGTACGAGAGCCGCTTCTTCGGCCGGGACATGCTGGCCGGCCGGCCCGAAGGCCGCGCGTTCCTGTCCACCTACCAGAAGATGGGACTGCTGAAGGAAGGCAAGCTGGCCGTGCTCGGCCCCAAGAAATACCTGAAGACCTACAAGTGGGACGAGGCCACCAATGACCTGACGGCCGATCCGTCCGACAAGGACCTGGGCGAAGAGGCCATCGCCTTCTACCAGGGAGCGAACTACCTCTACAAGAACAGGCTGGACAGGCTGAAGTGAACGGAGACGAAGGACGGCCAGTCCTCCGTAGGACTGGCCGCCTGCCAGGGCCGCGCGGGGCCCTGGGTTATCCTCGGCTTCAGTTCAGCAGTTCCGCGCCCTTTATGTAGTCCAGCCTGGGGAAGCTGGCCTTCAGGTAGGCGTTGCCCTGCATCTGTACCTTGCCCTGGTCGGGGCCCATGCCCGAAGGCGCGCCCTCGCCGTAGCCGGAGTAGATGCTGTCTATCACTTTCATGCCGTCGACCACCTTGCCGAACGGGGAGAAACCCATGCCGTCGAGGCGGGAGTTGTTGCCGTAGTTGATGAAGAACTGCGTGGTCCTGGTGTTGGGGCCGGCCATCGCGTAGGAGATATAACCCTTTTCGTTGGACTCCTTCACCGGGTCGTCCTGGATGCGGGCCCCGCGCCAGGCGGCGGCCACGGCGGGGTCGCCGTGTATGCCGAACTGGGCCATGAAGCCGTCTATAACGCGGAAGAAGGCGATGTCGGTGAAGAAGCCGGCCTTGACCAGGTTATAGAACCTGTCGGCGCCGAGCGGCGCCCAGTCGCGGTGCACTTCCAGAGTGAAATCGCCCTTCGTGGTGGCGAACTTCACCTTGAAGGTGGCGGGGGCCTTCTCTACTGCCTTGGAGGGGTCTTTGAGTATGTCCATATTCGGTTTTATCTCCTTTAGGTCGGCCGGGGCGGACGCAGAGGGCTGCTCAGCTCCGGACTGGGCTGTTTCCGGCGCCTTCGGGGAGCAGGAAACGGCGAAAATAGCAGCGGATACTAACGCCAAATGACGGATGTCCATTTTTGAGGGAACCTCCTGTGACGGATACTAGCGAGAGAGAAAGTATTATAATAAAAAGACGGCACCTGGAGGAAACATGGCTTTCAAGATAAACGCGGTTTACGCTGGCGACGATCAGGTGGAGCTGGAGCACTGCCTCAGCGGCAATAAAATGCGCACCGACCTGCCCCCGGATAACGGAGGGCGCGGCCGCACTTTTTCGCCCACGGACCTTACCACCGCCTCCGTGGCCTCGTGTATACTCAGCATAATGGTAAAGGTGGCCAAGCATGACGGCATAGACATGGCCGGAGCCTCCATAGAGATAGAGAAGCATATGACGGAGGCCCCGCGGCGCATAGCGGCCCTGACGGGCGTGGTGAAGCTGCCGGCGGGGCTGGACGCCAAGCAGCGCGCCAAGCTGATGGCCTGCGTGAAGGCCTGCCCGGTCAGCCGCAGCCTGCACCCGGACATCAGGCTGGAGCTGGAGGAGGCGTGAGCGACGCCCGCGCGGGTGTTCTGATTTTGATGGCCGCGGCGCAGCTCTGCGCCTGCGGCGGGGGGAAGCCGGCGCCTGCGGCGGGGACCGCAATGGAGGCTAAAGTGTCTGAGAACGATACGAAGTCCGGACTGGAAACGGCCACGCTGGCCGGCGGCTGCTTCTGGGGCATGGAAGACATACTGCGCAAGCTGCCAGGGGTGGAGGGAACGGTAGTGGGCTACACCGGCGGACATACGGACAACCCGACCTACGAGGACGTGCACGCCGGCACCACCGGCCACGCCGAAAGCATACAGCTGCGCTTCGACCCGAAGAAGATCTCCTACGGGCAGCTGCTGGACATGTTCTTCCGCATGCATGACCCCACGACGCCGAACCGCCAGGGCAACGATATCGGCACGCAGTACCGCTCGGCCATCTTCTACCATAGTGAGGCGCAGAAGCTGGAGGCGGAGGCCGCGGTGAAGCGGGCGCGGGACTCCGGCCGCTGGAAGCGCCCTATAACCACCGAGATAGTTCCCGCCGGGAAGTTCTGGCCGGCCGAAGAATACCATCAGGACTACCTGCAGAAACACCCCGGCGGGTACACCTGCCACTATATAAGGGACTGACCGGCAGGACATTCCCTGTGAAAGCAAAGAGCCGCCTCCAGGCGGCTCTTTTTGCTTCCGCGGACGCGGCCTACTTTTTGTGGTCGATCTCGAACTGCCGGTCGGCGGCCAGCTTCTTTATCTCCTGCTTGAAGGAAGGGTTCTCCGACAGGGCCTGGTCGAAATGCTCGGAAGTTAGCACGAAGATCTTGGACGGCTCCTCGCAGGTCACGGTGGCGTTCCTGGGCTTGCTCTCCAGCAGGGCCATCTCGCCGAAGCAGTCGCCAGGCCCCAGCGTGGCCAGGGTCCTCGAGAAGAGAAATGCCTCCCGGATGCTTACCTTAAGGCGCCCTTCCGCTATCACGTAGAACGCGTCGCCTAGTTCGCCCTGCTTGCAGACCTTCTCCCCGGAGTCGTACTGGTAGTAATAGATCCTGTTCAGGATCTTCTCCATCAGGCCCATGTTCATAGAGGCGAAGAAATTTATCTTCTTCACTATCTTCGTGAAGAGGATGGTGTCGGAATCCGTGAGAGGCAGCTTGTTCATTCTCTAACCCGGTTAGATTCTATCAAAACTTCAGGCCCGCACCGAGAACGGCAGGCCGTGGCTGAGCTGCTTGGGGTCCGTAGCCCTGTCGTAGACGCCTATGTGGCAGACCATCCAGAGGTTGGGGGGAGGACAGTCCTCGACGGCCTTCATGATCAGGCCGGAGGCCTTGCGGTTGTAGGCGTAGCCCAGCCTGGCCAGGCGGTCCGCCCAGTACCGCCGGGGCTGCTCGTTGACGTGGTGATGCCCGCCCTGGCCGGGCGGCGCGGCGGAAATGAGCAGGCGGTCGCTGAAGCCCATCAGGTTGCGCAGGAAGGTCTCGGAGTGCTCCTCGGGTATGTGTTCCGCCACCTCCAGGCACAGCGCCAGGTCGAACCTGCCCCACTCGTTGCTGATGGGAAGCGTAAGGTCGCGGTTGACTATCTCCACCGGGTAGGAATGCTCGCGCGGCGGGGTGACCCCGTCTATCGAAAGGACCTTCAGCCCTTTCTCCCGGAAAAGATGGCTGTAGATGCCGCAGCCGCAGCCGAGGTCGGCCAGGCTGCGCGGGCGGAACACGCGGTAGACGGCGTCGGCCACTAGACCGGCCGAGAGCACGTAGTCCCTGTTGGCCGGCCCCCACTCCCGGAAGAACTCCGGCCCGTAGATCTCCTGGAGCCCTTCCATCGGCGGGTTATTTCAGCTGGCTGCCTATGTGCTTCCAGGCGCCCTTCAGCTCGTGGGCCAGGTGGGCGACCTCGTCCTTCGTGGCGCGGCCGACGCGCTCGTAGCGCACCGCCACGGCGTCCACCAGGGCGTAGTAGGCTTCCTTGTTCAGGATCTCGAGCTGCTTCATTTTGCGCAGCACTTCCGCCTTCATGTCCAGCGTCCAGACGGCGATCTTCTCCCGGTTCTCCCGGCCGCGCTTGCCGGTGAGGAAATACACGGCGGCCGCGGCTATGGCCGCTACCGCCAGTCCCGCGCCTATGGTCTTTTTGGCTTTTCCCATAAACCCTCCTGTTCCCCTTATGATACAAAAAAGCCGGCGCCTGAAATCAAAAAGCTCCCCGGGAGGGGAGCTTTCTGCTGCCGGACTAAATTTCTGGCGGGCCTATCAGGGTGAAATTACAGGCTACTTTGCGCAGCATCCCGAGGTTATCTTGTAATTACCGCCATTGAAAGCGGTAGGCGGATCTTATCCGCGAGATGTCGTCGCAGGCGTGGCCACTTCGCGGCCCCGCACTGCTCCTTGCCGCGAGAAGGAGGGTTCGC
>JAKAMO010000102.1 GCA_021812825.1 bacterium
GGGCATGCTGCGGGGCGTCATCCACCTGGCGTTCTCCTGTATGGTCTCTTTCGTCTCTCCCGGCAAGGCGGTCAGGTTGAGGTAATAGATCCGGATTTTCTTAAGAGGCAGGTGGGTCTCCACCTTGCGGCATAGCACCACGTTCTCCAGTCCGAGCTCCACGGTCCTCATCCCGCACTCGTACAAATAATCCTCTCCATACTTGTCCAGCGCCGCCGCCATATTCCTGTACGTGGTGAGGGCCAGCCAGATGATACGCCGCCCTTTCAGGGTCTTAAGAATTCCATCCATGGACGGGTTGGTGAAAAAATCCTCGTCCATGAAATGCAGTTGTTCGTTCTCGTAATTGGACAGGATCTTGGCGTAGTCGCCGTAGTAGACCCGGCCCTTGAACTCTTCCGCGGTCCTGCAGAAAAAGCAGTTGTTCTTGCAGCCCACCGAGAGCATGGACGGGCGGGCGTGGACATAGGGATAGTGGTGCAAGTCGCAATTGAAGTTCCAGCCGCTGGCCTTGTGGAGCTGCGGAAAACGATCGAGATTCGCCGGATCCCCCTTCAACACTTCCTTGAAATATGCCAGCGTCTGTTTGAACGGGACCACGTAGTCGGGCTGCTTCGCCAAGCCATCGGTTTTCATGAATATCACCCCAAGGGAACCAATTACTGAAGCTACCGCGTATATGGCGCGATATATGATAGCGTTATTGCCGCGCCTCGCGCAAAAACATGACCCCGTAATAACGGGACCCGAACCCATATAAACGGCGCGCATAGCCCGCTTCTCGTTCTCAAGAGGACCGCCGTTCCAGGTACAGCAGCTGCATGCCGACGGCCTCTTCCAGGAGCGCCTGAAATTCCCCGGAATCCATCTTCGCGTTCTTTCCACGTCCCGTTCCCGGGAGCTTATCCGGCGAAACGGTCCCGTCCAGCCGTTTCAATAAACGCAGGCCGGACTCCACCGTCTTAACTAACTTCCCGTTGACCAGGTTCAGCAGATAGACCTTCCCGCCGGCTCGCGCCTCTTTTATATCCCTGGCGTTATAGACCGGCTGCGTTACAGGACGGGTCATAGCCTTATTCCGCGCCCCGTTCTTTATGCGGAAGAATCCGTAATACAACAAGTCCACCAGGACATCCTTGACCGGCTCCGGGAAAGAAAGGGCATCTTTGACGCGAAAAACACCTTTTTTGACCCGCTTCAGGATATCAAGATAGCCGGCGTCAAGCTGGTAATACGCCCGCGTATTAAAGTCGTACAGCGTCGCCGCTGGTTCGCAGAAAGAGGTTGCGCTAGTGGCGGTATGGCCGAAAAAGAACACTCCCGCCGCCCCGGAGAGCGAGATCCTGGAATCCCGCGGATAGTCTTCCAGCGACGGCCTCGGCCTGCGCCCCTCCCTGGCTCCTCCCCCATGCAGCGCATGGCCCCGGGCGTTCTTTAGAAAATGCTCCTCTTCCGACGCGAACATCTTGTTCAGGAAATGGTAGCTCCTGCAACCTTTATACAGTTCGCCTAAATTCTCGTAGTAAACGTCAGCCAAATGGCCGGCCTCGCGCTGGGACAGCCCTTTTCCCGCGACGTAATCGTAATTGAGCACCAGGTCGCCCTTGCCGCTCTTTTCGTTTATCCGGATAAAGAACTCCTCAGGGTGGTCATAGACGTAGGAGTGTTTTCCCAGCACGAAGGCGCCGAAGCTCCGGGAGGAACTGCGATTAGCGTACTTATGCCACGAGAGGTCCAGCATCTTCCCAGTAAAATCGAACGTCCGTTGCGCTTCCCGCGGCGTTTCCGTCGGGAAGCCCACCATGAAGAATAAATGGAAAGCGATCCCCGCGTCAAGACAGTTGACCAGCGCGGGCTCAATATCCGCGGCGGAGATATTTTTTTTCATCAGGTCCAGGACCCTCTGGTTGTACGATTCCAGCCCGAACTGTATCTTCCGGCAGCCGCCCTCGTAAAGGGTCCTGAAGAGATCAGCCGAAAGCCCCTTCTCCAGTCTCGTTTCGCAATACCAGTAGAACCTGCGGCCGCCCGAAACTATCGTTTCGGACAATTGCCTCATGCGGGCCGGGGTAAAGGTCTCGTCTACAAAAGCGAATTTATCCGTCCCGTATTTATCCTGCAGCGCAGTCATGGTCCGGTAAACGTCCTCGATCTTCAGCGCCCTGTACTTGCCATACGTGCCGTGCGGTACCGTGCAGAACGCGCATTTCAGGTAGCAACTCCTTGAGGTGAAAACAGGCAGGACCGGCTCAGGCATGAAGTACTTCTTCAGCGGGAACCCGTCAAAATCCGGGACAGGGGTATCGGTTATATCTACGGGACTCATCACGTTCCGGACCAGCCGGCCGTCCCTGACATAGCACAGGTTGGGCACTCCCGACAGGTCCGTTCCCGCCTCCAGTGTTCTTATCAGCGAGAGGAGCGAGTTCTCCCCCTCGTAGCAGACCAGCGAATCGAATATCGAGAAGAAGGGATGTACGCCTGTCCACTCGGCCGCCAGACGGGTTATATAACTTCCGCCGAACACTATGTGGCGCACGTCCGGGCAGCTTTTCCTGATCATTTTCGCCAACGTCAGCGCGGTGTTCAGCTGCGAGCGCCCCGTCACCGAAATTCCGACCAGCGTGTATTTGTTCCGCTTTATCTCCTTCAGTGTCCCGGCTTCGTAGTATTCGGCGAAGATGCTGGGGAGCTCGCTGTCCACCGCGTTGAGCACTTCCCCGCAGGAATCCAGGGGGCGTTTATGCGTTATATCGTTGAAGCCTATGGAATATTCCTCGTAGGCCGTATCGATTATGTACAGCGAATCCAGCAGCGTCTTCTTCGCCATTTCAAGCGCCGTCGGGTCGTAAAACCTGCCGCTCCGTATTACCTTCTTGGCCTTGTCGATACGTTTTGCGGCCCTTTTCATCAGGACCGCCTTGGAATACCGGTAATACGAATCCTTCTCTTCGTCCGTGTGCGCCGCGAGACTGTCCAGCGACCGCAATTTGTCCGCGCATATCTTATAGGCCCTGGACACGAAGCCAGCGGACAGGATATGGTCGTAAAACTCCAGATTGGAGTCCTTGATATCGGCGGTGATGGAATGTTTTTCCAGGAAGCCTTTTAGGATCGGTAAAGCCAGATAAGGCGCGAACGGGACCCAGCCCGGAGGGAATATCAATAGCGGTTTAACTTTCATAAAACGGGCGCAAGCGGTCTGACGGGTGATTATCGGCGCGTGGCTGGGCGGCCGGGAACAGCCGGCACTCTATGATACAAAAAAACCTGCGGTTTTGCGTTTTCGCGCGGTTCCGGGCGGAGAGATAAGGAGGTCTTCCGGCGGTTCTTCCCTGAGAGGCGGGAGAACGGCCTCCGGCGAAAATGATATAATTCAAGATAGTTTATAAAGAAAATCAGATTGAAGCAGCCCTGAATTCGGCCTTCGCACGGAATTCAACCCTGCAAATCCCCAAATTGCGTTAGACCGCCATTACATGAAAACTGTCGATACCGAATTCTGCCTTATAAACCCGCCCGCCTTGCTCGACAAGCCGCCTATTGAGCAATCCGGCACGTTATTCATCCCTGAACGCCTAAAGATCGCGGCTATAAACCCCGGGATATTATCGATCGCGTCGTATCTCGACTCAAAGGGATACGCCGTGCGCATATTGGACCTCTCCGGGGAAACCGATTGGACCAGGGTCGGGAAACTCCTCTCGAAAGCGGGGGCAGGGCTGTACGGGATAAGTTCCACGAGCGCCTTCGACTATATCGAATCGCTGGAGATAGCCAGACTCCTGAAGTCATATTTCCCGGAAACCCCCGTGATCCTTGGCGGCCAGCACGCCGGAGCGCTGGGAAGCGGGGTTCTCCGCGACAGCCCGCACGTGGACGCGGTCGTGCTTCACGAGGGGGAATGGGTGGCGGAGCAGATGCTCTGCTCGCAGCGCAAAGGGCTGTTCCCTTTTTCGGTCCCGGGGGTGGTTTTCAGACGCAACGGGCGCGTCCGCTCGGCAGCGGGGGAGGGCCGGCGCATATCCGTCAACGAGCTCCCTTTCCTGAAGTACGAGTTATACCCCGACTTCAGGAAATTCATGCCCTACGTAGAGGAAAGCCGCGGGTGCTGCTACAGGTGCCATTACTGCTCCAGCAACTCCATCAACCAGAGCAGGATAGACCCCAAAGACCCTGGCCGCTTCCTCGAGGAATTTTCTGAATGCGTAAAGCTCTTCGGCCGCGACCGCGCGTACGCGGTGCTCGCGTCCAGTTTCGGCGTGCTCCCCAAGAACGGCAAGGCTATTGCCAGGGGGATGCGCCGTTTCGGGATCAAGTGGAACTCAGAATTCCGCGTGGACGGCTGCTGGGAGGAATATATCGGGGACCTCCTGAGCGCGGGCTATGAGGTCGTCAACGTAGGGCTGGAATCCGCGAGTCCGTCGATACTCAGGCTGATGAACAAAACGCGGCAGCCGGAGCAGTACCTGGAAAAGATGGCCCGGCTTGCCGGGATAGTGAGCGGCAGCGACTCCGTTATCCGGGCGAACCTGATGTTCTACGCCGGAGAATCCCCGCAGACCTTGCGGGAAACGCTGTCCTTCCTGAGTTCGACCAAGGGGATAGATTCCATACAATATTCCCCTCTTCTGCTCTTTCCCGGAGCGCCGGTCACGAAGGAGTTCGGGACGTACGAGAAGAGGTTCGGGGCGAAAATGGTGGATCACCCGTATTGGCGCCGAAGGCACCTGTACCCCATCCATCCGTCCAATTACTTCTCTTTCGAAGAGTCGGTTTACTTCTGCCATGTGACTGAGAAGATCTTCTCGGACGAGGACGCCTGGCTGGAGGCAGCCAAAGGCCTTTATACGCAGGAAAGCGACCAAGAGATAGCGAAGACCCGGGAAACGCTGCGCGTGGCCAGGTTCCGCAGGAGCGGGGCCGTATGAACCTGCTCGCCATTTCCATCGCTCCTATCTACAAGGACCTGGTCCAGGGAGGCTCGCAGAAGATCCTCGTGGACGCGCTCAAGCATGCCGCCCGGAGGCACCGTGTCAGGCTTTTTTGCACCAGCAGGAAGGATAACCACCTCAAGTTCTCCTTTTCCAGGAACTTCTCTGTCCATCCCGTGCTGCGCTTCAGGCCGCATTTCCCCTTTCCGTACATGACGAACCCGCGCTACCTGAGCGAGATGGTCCGGATGCTGTCGTGCGAGGCCAGGCGGGCCGACTGCATCTACATACACGCAGACGGGTTCTACTTCAAGCACTTCCTGAGGCAGTTCGGGAAACCGCTTATCACCTCCCAACACGATTTCCTGTACCCTATCAGTATCGCCTCCTCCTTCCTGCCAGAAATGGACAGGATCATCGTCCCTTCAACCTACGTCAAGGAATGCATGCGGGACAGCGTAGGGACGCTGTTCAACGGCTACATGGACAGGGTCACATTGGTGGAGAACGGCGTGGATTCGTCACTGATGTACAGGGAAGAGGCCGGCCGCGCCGCGCTGCGGAAAAAGCTGCGTCTCAACGACGGGGATTTCTGCATGCTGTTCCCGCACCGCCCCGAAGACGTCAAGGGGGTAGTAGAATCGCTGGACCTGCTGGCGGCCCTAAGGGCCGCCGGCACCCCCGCCAGGCTTTTGTTTCTTAAGCATTTTGACGTACGCACGAACCCGGACCTCAGGGCCATATACGCCAGGATAGCCAGCATGGCCGCCGACAGGGGGGTCTTCTCCGACGTGATATATCACGACTGGGTGCCGAGCGGCGAAATGCGCCGCATATATTCGGCGTCAGACGCCGTACTCAACATCGGCCAGTTCGTGGAATCGTTCGGCCTGGTCCCCATAGAGGCGGCGATGTGCGAGACCCCGGTCATAGCCGTTTCTGTCGGCTGCCTGCGCAGCAACCTGGCCGCCATCCCCGGGATCTTCCTGGTAGACTACGGCGACGTCCCGGCTATACTCAGGGTTTGCGAACGGATCCGCGCGGCAAAACCAGACATGAGGGCCACCGCGAAAACGATGCAGAAGAGGTTCAGCTATAAAAAAATGCTGGACGGCTACCTTGACGTCTTTGAAACCACGCGCGCGGCCGGTCCGATGCCTGTGGCGCCGCACGCTTCCCCCGCCCTGCAGGAACCTTCCGGTCATTACCGCCTCGCTCCGTGGTGCTCCGTTTACAGTAAGGGGATATACGACGACTATGCCGCGAGCCTGACCGCAGTTCCCCGCCGCGGCCTCACTCACCTGTCTTCCGGAGTATTCCCCGCCGCCAGGGGAAAATGGTTCAGGGACCTGGTGGCCAACGGCTGCGTTCTGCCGGCCAAAGCCGCCCGCGGCGACAAAGGACGGCGCGCATGAAGGTCCTCTTCGTCACGTTCGATTACGTCCCGTACCCGCTCTTCGGGATGGGCGTACACGTCGACGATCTTGTCCGCGAATTGATGCGGGCGGGGGTGGACTGCAAGATCGCGACGGTCAACCGTTACGGGATCGTGAAGGATTCCAACGACGTCATCTGCGCCCCGTGCCTTAACGGGGACAGCAACAGGAAAAAGATGAACTGCAGCTGCACGGTGCACGACCCGCACTGCTTCGACGGCCTGGCGGACAAGGTTTTCCGGTTCTGCGAAAAGAAGTCCTGGCGCCCGGACCTCATACACCTCCATGGCTGGCCTATGGCCAGGTGCTCCCGCAAACTGGCGGAAGGTTTCCGCGTCCCTCTCCTCTCCACGCTGCACTTTCTGGACATCCAGTACGAAAAGATGAAGGGCGGCCACCCGCTCGGCAAGTCACAAAAGCCGGAGATACTCCGCCGGGAACGGGAAATGGTTCTCTGGTCCGACAGGCTGATCAGCATAAGCAGCTTCGGAAAAAAGCTGCTGAAGGCCGCGTATCCGACGCAGGTCCACAAGACCGAAGTGATAATGCACGGCATCGCCGTTGACAAGGTCCCCCCGCGTTTCTGGGTCCGCAACAACAAGATCCCGGAGGTGACCTTTGTCGGAAGGCTCGTAGCCGATGAAAAGGGCGTCGAGGAATTCTGCGAGGCCATGCAACCCCTTTGCGCGGCGGGGAAGATTAAGGTCAACGTGCTCGGTTCCGGCATACTGCTCCCGGCCCTGCGGAAACGCTATGGCGGGCTCTTTAACATCACCGGACAGATCCCGCACAAGGAAGTCGGCAGATACCTGCTCCATTCCGATCTTATGGTCGTGCCTTCTCTTGCCGAACATTTCGGCCTTGTGGTCCTGGAAGGGATGGCTTACGGGGCCGTCCCGATAGTTTCCAGGAGCGGCGCTTTCCCCGAGATAGTGGAAGACGGCAGGAACGGCTTTCTTTTCTCCCTGGGCAGGCGCAGGGCGCGTCAGATCCTTGACGCGGAGAGTATACGCGCCGCCGTCCTCAAGGCCGTTTCCAGGCCGAAGCGGGAGCTGGAAAACATCAGGAAGAGGAACAGGAAGACCGTAGAGACGGATTTTTCACTGCGCAGGATGGCTAAGGATACCCTGGATTATTACCGCAGGACCGTCCCACTCCTTCCGAATGCTCATGGAGGAAAACATAATGTCCCCTGAAGAACTTACGAACAAAAAATACAGCGACACGGTCATACTGCCGAAGACCGACTTTCCCATGAGGGCGAACCTCTCCGCCAAAGAGCCGCGGATACTCGAGGAATGGAAAAAACAGCGCATTTATTACGGCATCCAGGAGAAGAACAAGGGAGGGGACATGTTCGTGCTGCACGACGGTCCCCCTTTCACCAACGGTCATATCCACGTCGGCCACTCCCTTTGCTACAGCCTCAAGGACATGGTGCTGAAGTCCAGGAACATGATGGGCTTCTCCACGCCTTTCATCCCCGGCTCCGATTGCCATGGCCTCCCGATCGAGCACAAGATAGCCAAGAGCCTGCTGGAGGAAGGGAAAGTGGACATCCAGCCGCTGGAGCTTCGCCGCCGGTGCGCCGCCTATGCCGCGAAATACATCGACGTGCAGCAGGCCGAACTTCAGCGTCTCGGGCTTTTCGCAGAATGGGAAAACCCGTACATCACTATGGCCCCCGCCTACGAGGCAGAGGTTCTGCGCTGCTTCGCTAAGATAGTGGAGAACGGCCACGTCTACGAGGCGATGCGCCCCGTACTGTGGAGTACCGGGTGCAAGACCGCTCTGGCCGAGGCGGAAGTGGAGTACCAGGACCGCGCCGACACCACCGTCCACGTTCTGTTCCGGGTGCTGAGCTCTCCGGAATGGCCTGGCGGGGCGCTGGACGGCGCGCACCTGCTCCTCTGGACTACCACTCCGTGGACGCTGCCCTCCAACCTGGCCGCGGCGGTGAACCCCGATATCCCCTATGTCATCGCGGAAAATAACGGCCGAAAGTTCATCCTGGCCAAATCGCGCCTCGCTGAGGCCGGGCTGGGCGGGGAAGACACCCTCATCCGGGAGGAATTTCCCGGCAGCGCACTGGTCGGTCTGAAGTATTCGCACCCTTTCCTGGAAAGGACAGGCTCGATCTACGCAGCCGACTTCGTCACCCATGACTCCGGCACCGGGATAGTCCATATCGCGCCAGGGCACGGCATGGACGACTTTCTGCTAGGACACAAGCACGGGCTGCCAGTACTGTCGCCCGTGGACGACAATGGGCGTTTTACCGCGGAATGCGGCGTCCCGCAGCTGACAGGCAAGTATGTCTTCGACGCCAACGCCGACGTACTGGAGATACTGA
>JAKAMO010000013.1 GCA_021812825.1 bacterium
GTCCTTCCTTGAAAGTTCGACAAGACTAACTTTATCAAAAAAAAAGACGCGGCGCAAGAGGCGCGCCGCGCTTTCCTCCGGTCAGTAGCCGCGGCAGGAGCCGGTAAGGCAGGGGATGTAGGCGGGGAAACGGGTTATGACCAGGTACAGTCCTCCCGCGCAGGTGGCGAGGGTAATGAGGCCCAGTACCACGGCGAGGAAACGGTGCCGGCGGGTGAAATCCCAGCTGGCGGCTATCAGTGAGGCCAGGGCTTTGCGCATATCGTCTCCTTAACTAGGACAGGCGCTCCAGCAGGTTCTCGAAGACCACGCTGAGGTCCTTGTCCCCGTAGCCGCTATTATAGGATTTAGCCAGCAGTTTTTCCACGGCCGCGGTCACCGGCAGCTCTAGGCCGCGCTTCGAGGCTTCCTTAAGGATAAAGCGCGAGTCCTTCAGCATGTGCCTGAGCGGGAAGGCGGGGGGATACCGGCGGGAGAGGAGGTTCTCCTTCTTGAGCCGGAAGAAGCCGCAGTTCAGCGCCGGGTTGTGACCCAGGGCCTCGAATAACAGGCCCGCGTCCAGCCCCTGGGCCTTGGCTAGCGCGGCCGCCTCCGACAGGGCGGTGTTCAGCTGTCCCAGGACCAGGTTCACGCAGAGCTTGAGGGCCGAGCCGGCGGGCGGAGGGCCCGCATGGACTATCTCCCGGGACATGGTCCTCAGCAGCGGACCGAACTTCTCCAGGTCCTCTTTGGACGCGCCGGCGAGTATCACCAGCTCCCCGTTCTCCGCCGCCTGCCGCGAGCCGGAGACGGGACAGTCCAGGAACCTGACGCCGGCGGTGAAGCAGCGCTTGGCGAGCGCCTCCGTGTAATCGGGAGGGAGCGTGGCCATGTTTATCAGTGAGTTCCCGCCGGAGAAGGCCGAGGCCACGCCTTCCGGTCCTTCCATCACGGCGTCCATGGCCGGTACGTCGGCGACCATGGTTATGACGGTGTCGGACATCTTGGCCAGCGCCCTCGGCGTGGAAGCGACCTCGCAGCCCATGTCCGAGAACTGCGCCGTGCTTATGCGGGTGCGGTTGTAGACGCAGACCTTGTAGCCCGAGTTGACCAGCCTGGCCGCCATCGGCGTGCCCATTATCCCCAGTCCGATGAAACCTATCCTTGGCGGTACGCTCATCATTTTCCTCTCAATGCCGAGATTTCGGAATCGTCCAGCTGCCGCCAGGCTCCAGGCGGCAGGTCCCCGGAGTTGAGCGGCCCTATGGCCCGGCGCAGCAGCCTGAGCACCGGGAAGCCCACCGAGGCCAGCATGCGCCTGACCTGCCTGTTGCGGCCCTCGCGCAGGACCAGCTCCACCCACGAGGTGGGGACGGTCTTGCGGAACCTGACCGGCGGGTCCCTGGGCGGCAGGCCGGGGTCCGCGATGGCCCTGGCGCCGCAAGGCAGGGTGGGCCCGTCGTTCAGCGTCACTCCGGCGCGCAACTTGGCCAGCGCCTCCTCCGTTATGACCCTCTCCACCTGCGCCCAGTAGACCTTCGCCATCTTGTGCCTGGGGTCCGCTATGCGCGCCTGCAGACCGCCGTCGGAGGTCAGCAGCAGCAGGCCCTCGCTGTCCAGGTCCAGCCTGCCGGCGGGGTAGACCCCGGAGGGCAGGCCGAACCCGGCGAGCGAGCGGTGCCCGCTCTCCGGGGTGAACTGCGACAGCACGCCGTAGGGCTTGTTGAATATTATCGTGGTCATTCTGCCCGCACTCCCAGAAGGAGCCCCCTAAATGTTATTATATTTTACCATGAGTTATTCCTTCATCGATAAGCAGAAGGACTTCAACGACCTCTGCTCCAGCCTGGCCAAGCACGAATACATCTCCCTGGATACCGAGTCCAACAGCCTCTACGCCTACAAGGAGAAGCTCTGCCTCCTGCAGATCTCCTCGGACCGCATCAACGCCGTGGTGGACACGCTGGCCGTGGACCTGAAGCCGATACTGCCGATCTTCGCGGACCCCGCGGTGGAGAAGATCTTCCATTCCGCCGACTCCGACATCCGTGTGTTCAAGGGCGCCGTCAAATGCACGTTCGTGAACATCTTCGACGTGATGGTGGCCGCCAAGTACCTGGGCATAATCAAGTGCGGCCTCGACAACATGGTCAAGGAGTTCTTCCAGGTGGAGCTCAATAAGAAGTTCCAGAAGGCCGACTGGGGCCGGCGCCCGCTCACGAAGGAGATGCTGGACTACGCCAGCTCCGATACCATCTACCTGAAGAAGCTGCGGGACCTGCTGGGCGCGCAGCTCGACGAGAAGGGCAGGCTGGAGGAAGCGCGGGGGCAGTTCGAGCATATCTGCCGCATCGAGCCCACTCCTATGCGTTTCGACGAGAGCGGTTTCCTGACGCTCAAGGGTGCGCGCCAGCTCAACGGCCGCGGCCTCGCCGTGCTGCGCGAGCTGTATATCGCCCGCGAGGTCGCGGCGATAAAGAAGGATAGCCCGCCCTTCAAGGTCATCAGCGAGGACCTGATGCTGCGCCTGTCCGTGGCTCCGCGAGAGGGCCTGCACAACCTCTCCATCTTCAAGGGCGTCAGCGGCTACGTGCTGGCCAACCACGGCCCGTGGATACGCGAGGCGCTGCAGAAGGGGCTGAACGCCCCGCCCTACCATGTCCCGCACCGGGAGATCTCCCGCGAGAAGCGGGCCTATTTCGAGACGGTGAAGAACCGCTTCAAGGCGCTGAAGCTCTGGCGCAAGGAGACCGCCGCCCGCCGCAACATGCTGCCGGAGGCCATCATGGGCAATGATATCCTGGAGCGGGTGGCCATGGCCCAGATCCGCAGCGTCGCGGACCTGCAGGTCATCCGGGGAATGGGGGCGGAAAAAGCCTCGCTATACGGCCCCGAGCTCATCGAGTTCCTGAAAAAACACCACCAGCTGGGAAGGCCGGGAAAGTAGGTCCGCTGCTCCACCTTATATTCATGGAGGCCCTGTTCAGGGGCCTTCCGCATTTTCTGACAGCGGGGTGCTGTTGCGTGCGGGGCTATCGTCCGAGCAGCTTCTTTATCAGGTCGGGGCGGTTTATGGCGCGCAGGGCTTTCAGCACCAGCGGGCGGTTCTCCGGTTTGTAGTACTGGAGCAGCGCCCTCTGCTGGCGGCGCTCCTCTTCCTTCTTCGGCACGTAGACAGGCTCCAGCGTGAACGGGTCCAGCCCGGTGAAGTATATGGACGTGGCGTACTCCATAGGCGCGGGCAGGAAATCGTTTATCTGCTGCGGGCGTATGCCCCTCTCCTTCAGGAAGACCGCCAGCTCCGCCATGTCGGCGAGCGTGGAGCCGGGGTGCGCGGAGATGAAGTAGAGCACCAGGTACTGCTCCCTGCCGGCTTTCCTCGATTCGGCCAGGAACCTGTCGGCGAACTCCTTGAAGACCTCGACGGACGGCTTCTTCATCACCGACAGGACCCCGGGCGAGACATGCTCCGGCGCCACCTTGAGCTGACCGCCGGTGTGAAAACGTGCTATCTCGGAGATGTACTCCCCGCATTTGAGCGCCAGGTCCATGCGGATGCCGCTCGCCACGAAGGCTTTTTTAAGGCCCTTGAGCGCGCGGACGCGGCGCATCAGCGCCAGCAGCGGCTTGTGGTCGGTGCTAAGGTTGGGGCAGATGACGGGGTGGACGCAGGAAAGTTTTTTGCAGGCTTTGCAGACCTCCATGTCGCGGCCGTGCATGCCGTACATGTTGGCCGACGGGGCTCCGAGGTCCGAGATGTTGCCAGGATGCCTGGGCATGTCCAGCAGCCGCCTCGCCTCCTTCTCTACCGAGCCCGGCGAGCGCTCCTGGATGAAGCGGCCCTGGTGCAGCGTCAGCGAGCAGAACGCGCAGCCGCCGAAGCAGCCGCGGTGTATCACGATGGAGTCTTTGATCATCTCCAGCGCCGGTATCGGCTCCTTGTACGACGGGTGGGCCCGCTTCGTGAAAGGCAGGCCGTAGACGAAGTCCATCTCCTCCGTGGTCAGCGGCAGCGCGGGGGGATTCTGCACTACGGCCTTGCCCTCGCTCCTCTGCACCAGAACGGCGGCGTTGTAGGGGTTCGAGTTCTCGTATATCAGGCGCGTCGCCGTAGAGAATTTCACCCGGTCGCCCGCCACCTCTCCCGCGGACGGCAGCTCTGCCGCGCCGGGTATGTTCAGGGCAGCCGTCTCTTTGGCGCCCAGCGGGTAGGCCGTGCCGCGTATGTCGCGCAGGTCGTGTATCTTCTCGCCGGCCTTCAGGCGGGCCGCAATCTCGCGCGCCTGGCGCTCGCCCATGCCGTAGACCAGCAGGTCGGCCTTGGAGTCCAGCAGCACGCTCTTGCGCACCTTGTCGGACCAGTAGTCGTAATGCGCGAAGCGGCGCATCGTGGCCTCTATGCCGCCGATCACGACGGGCGCGTCGGGATAGACCTCGCGGCAGCGCTGAGAGTAGATGATCGTAGCCCGGTCGGGGCGCAGGCCGGCGCGGCCGCCGGGGGAAAAATCGTCCGACGAACGCACCTTCCGGTTGTGCGTGTACTTGTTGATCATCGAGTCCATGTTCCCGGCGGAGACGCCGAAGAACAGGCGCGGGCGGCCGAACTTCCTGAAGTCGGAGCAGTCGTCCCAGCGCGGCTGGGCGAGTATGGCAACGCGAAGACCCTCCGCCTCCAGCACGCGGCCGAGAAGGGCCATGGCGAAGGAGGGATGGTCCACGTAGGCGTCGCCGGTGACCAGGACTATGTCGACATAGTCCCAGCCAAGCGTCTTGAACTCCTGCGTCGTCACGGGGAGGAATCCCATGCATAGATGATAGCAAAAGGGGCGCCTTGCGCGGGGTTCCAAACCTAGCCTTTTTATGCGATAATATTACGAACGCGTATATCTTTGCGAATTATAGGAGACCCCATGAAGAAACTGATCCTTTCCGTCTGCCTGCTGCCTTTCCTGGCCGCCGGCGTCAAAGCCGATCCTTTCTCGGATTTTAAGACCCAGATAGCGGCCCAGGGCAAGGCTCTGCTGAAGCCCTTCGCGGCCGACCTGGGCGGCATAATAGGCGCTAACGACTTCAATTCCGGCCGCTCCCTCGGCTTCCCCGGCTTCGAGGCCGGCCTGGCGGCCACGATACAGGCCAAGCCCAGCAGCAATAACCGCGTGCTGCGCGACGCGGACGTGAAGGCTTTCGGCGCGGCGCTGCTGCACGCGGGGGCCGCCCTCCCTCTGGTGGGCGCGGACGTGATGGTACGCGGCGTGAGCTATTCCGGCTTCTCGATAGTCGGCGCCGGCCTGCGCTACGGCGTGCTGAAGAGCGGGACTCTGACCAAGTTCATCCCGGACGTCTCGGTCTCGGCGTACTACGACGCTATCAACTACGACTACTTCAAGGGCAGCCACATCTCTCTGGACGCGGTGGCCTCCTTCGATATCCCGGTCATAAAGCCCTACGCCGGCGTCGGCCTGGACCGCACGAAGCTGGAGATCAAGGGCGTGAACGCGCTGCTCAACGGCGTCGACGCCTCCATCTCCAAGCCGCGCTACACACTGGGCGTGCGCCTGTCGCCGCTGCCGCTGCTCTACGTTTACGGCGCGTACAACATCCTGCACGGGCAGACCGGCTATTCCGTAGGCGCGGGCGCAAAGTTCTGAGCAGTCGGGAGGCTGGCAGCCATAACACCGGTCCCCGCAAAGGCGGGGCCCTCTGGGGGAAGCTTAAAGGTTTCCCGGCTGTATCGCAGGGCCGCTCCCTTCAACAAGGAGAACCGACATGGACACCAACGCAGAGAACACTGAAAGCCGCGGTCTGATAGAATCCGCGGAGCGGTACGGGGCAAATAACTACCATCCCCTTCCGATAGTCATCTCCACCGCCAAGGGCGTGTGGGTGAAGGACCCGGAAGGCAATAAGTACATGGACATGCTCAGCGCGTACTCTGCGCTGAACCACGGGCACCGGCACCAGCGGGTGCTCAAGGCGCTCGTGCAGCAGTCCAAGCTCGTGACGCTGACCTCGCGTGCCTTCAACAACGCCCAGCTCGGGCCGTTCCTGAAAGAGCTCTGCGAGTTCAGCGGCTACGAGATGGCGCTGCCGATGAACACCGGCGCCGAGGCCGTGGAGACGGCGCTGAAGGCCGTGCGCAAGTGGGGCTACAAGGTAAAGGGCGTGCCGGAGGGCAAGGCCGAGATCATCACCTGTTCCAACAACTTCCACGGCCGCACGATAACCACCGTCTCGTTCTCGACCGAGCACCAGTACAAGGACGGCTTCGGCCCGTTCACGCCTGGCTTCAGGACCATCGAGTACGGCAATATCGAGCAGCTCAAAGCGGCCATCACTCCGAACACCGTCGCCTTCCTGCTGGAGCCCATACAGGGCGAGGCCGGCATAATAGTCCCGCCCGCCGGCTTCCTGAAGGCCGCCTACGAGCTCTGCAGGGCCAACCGCGTGCTGTTCGTCGCCGACGAGATACAGACCGGCTTCGGCCGCACCGGCCGCAAGTTCGCCTGCGACTACGAGGGCGTCAGGCCCGACATGATAACGATGGGCAAGGCCCTCGGGGGCGGCGTGCTGCCGATCTCCGCGGTCGTCTCCTCGAAAGAGGTGCTCGGCGTCTTCAACCCCGGCGACCACGGCAGCACCTTCGGCGGCAACCCGCTGGCCTGCGCGGTGGCCCGCGAGGCCCTGAAGGTCCTGACGGAGGAGAAGCTGGTGGAGAACTCCAGCGAGACGGGTGAATACTTCATGGGCCTGCTCCGCACCATAAAGGGCAAGCATATCAAGGAAGTCCGCGGGAAAGGGCTGCTGATCGGAGTGGAACTCGACTGCAAGGCCAGGCCCTACTGCGAGGAGCTGATGGGGCTGGGACTGCTCTGCAAAGAGACCCATGACCACGTGATACGTTTCGCGCCGCCGCTCGTGATCACGCGCAAGGAGATAGACTGGGCCTTCCGCCGCATAAAGAAGGTGCTCAGGAAATAGCCAGCAGCGGCAGGCCGGCGCAGCTGCGCCGGCCTGAACGCTTTTCAGGATGCCGGATTTTTCCCAGCTGAAAGACAGGTTCGGTGACTGGTGCCTTTTCGGGGCGCCGGCCGCCGGCTTTACCACGTACCGCGCCGGAGGTCCCGCCGAGGTGCTGGTGAAGCCGGGGGGGCCGGACGAGCTTATCTGGCTTTCGGACTGGTGCCGCGCCGTCTCCGTCCCCCTGCATGTACTGGGAAGGGGTTCCAACGTGCTCGTCAGCGACAGGGGGCTCCCCGGAGTTACCGTCCTCTCGGAGCGGCTGGCCGGCATAAGGCTGGAAGGCAGGGTGCTGGAGGCCCAGGCGGGGGCTTCCTGGGACGAAGTGGCCCGCATCTCCGCTGGGGCCGGCCTGGCCGGGCTGGAAAAGACCTCCGGCATCCCAGGCTCCGTAGGCGGCGCCCTGCGCATGAACGCCGGCGCTTTCGGCCAGGAAGCGTTCGACCGTCTTTCCTCGGTGGAAGTTTTCCGGCCGGGCGCCGTCCCTTTCTCGCTGCGGAAGGCCGATATAGCCCACGGCTACCGCTCGGCCCCCGGCCTCGAAGGCCATATCATCCTGTCGGCGCGCTTCGAGTTCCCGGAGGGCGACCCCGCGGCGCTCGCGGCGGACAGGGACTGCGTGCTCGCCTCGCGCGCGGCGAAGCAGCCGCTCGACCTGCCTTCCGCCGGCAGCGTGTTCAAGCGCCCGCAGGGGGATTACGCCTCTCGCCTGATAGACGCCGCCGGCCTCAAGGGCCGCCGCGTAGGAGGCGCCGAGGTCTCCTCCAAGCACGCCGGATTCATCGTCAACGCCGGCGGCGCCACGGCTTCCGATATCTATGCCCTGATCTGCGAGGTCAGGGCCGCGGTCAGGGAAAAGACCGGTGTTGAGCTTGAGCTGGAACAGATACTGCTCGGCGAATTCCGACGAGGTCCCGGAGGGGTAGAATGAAGAGCATCTTTCTCGCGCTGCTGCTGCCCTGCTGCGCATCCGCCGCCGCTCTTGAGAAGGCGGACCAGCTGTTCGCCAAGAGATCCTACCAGGAGGCACTGGCGGCCTACTCTCCGCTCATGAAGAAGGGCGGGGAGGAGGGGCTGCGGGCGCTCTACCGCTGCGTCGAGTGCGACGGCCTTCTCTTCAGGTACGGAGAGGCAGCCCAGTTGCTGTACGGCATCAAGATGCCCTCGGACCTGCTCTGGCAGGGCAGGCTGCTGCTGCTGCGCGCCGAGGCCGGCCGCAGGTTCCTGGCGCAGTACGGCTATTCGCTGCCGGCGGACGAGGAGAAGGGCGCCTCGGACGTTACCAAGCTGACAGGGAAGCAGTGGCGGCGAGCGATCTCCGGGGATTATGATTCCCTCTGGTACCTGCGCCGGGAGCTGCTGAAGCACCGGCTGGAAGGCCAGGACTATTTCGTGGACCTGAAGGGGGCCGAGCTCTCCTATACCCCCACTTTCTGGGATTTCGCCGTGCTGCGCTGGACCGGCTACCTGCTGGACGAGTCGGAAGAAGGGGGGAAGCTGCCGGACGCCGCATCCTTCGTGGACCCGTCCTACCGCAAGGACTACAAGAAAACGGCACCGGCTGCGGCCAAGGCGGCGGCCCTCTTCGAGGACGCCGCCGGCATCAGCTCCGCGGCGATGGATTTCGCGCGTGAGTACTGGAAGCTGGAGAGGCTGAACATCCCGTTCGCCTATCCCGGCCGCGTGGCGGCGTACGACGCGGCGGCTCTGCGCGCGAAAGCCCTCAAAACCCTGCGCGCCTGGGGCGATTCCTTCAAGACCCGGCAGGGGAAGGCCTGGGCGCTGTACCGCGCGGCGCTCCTCGAGTCGGACAACTCCGATTTCGAGGAGGTCGTAAGCCTCTGCAAGCGCGTGGAGTCGCTTTCGCCCGGCTCCAAGCCGGCGGCCTCGTGCGCCGGCATGAGGGCGGAGATAGAGGTCCCGCGGCTGGAGCTCTCGGCCGTTTCCAGGCCGCCTCCCGGGGACGGCGCTATCTCCGTCAACGCGCGCAATATCCCGCAGGTCTCTTTCCGCGCCTACCGGACCACCCCTTCCGGGCTGCGCGGCCTGTCCGGCAAGGACGGCGACGCACTGCAGAAGCTGCGCTACCTCCCTCCGGATCCCTTGAGGACGTTGCTGGCCCGCAAGCCGGACCTGGAATGGAGCCAGACCGTCACCTATCCCGGCAAGTACCGTTACGCGGACCAGCGCGTGGACACTCCTCCGTTCGAGAAGGGGCTGTACGTCGTCATCGCTTCCGGGGACGGGGAGTTCGATGACGGCTCTTCCCTGATAAAGGCCGCCATCCTCAACATAACCGACGTGTTCCTGCTCGGCACCACCGGCTTCGGCGGGGACCCGGAGAATTTCCTGTTCGATCCGGCCGCTCCGGGGCGCGGCGTCGCCGCGGACGCCCTGCGCCTCTACGCCGTGAACGCTCTAGACGGCAAAGCGCTGGCCGGGGCCAGGATAGACGCGGCGTTCTCGCGCACCGGAGTTCCGGGCTGGCAGGTCCGGGAGCTCGCCACCGGAGATGACGGCGCCGCCGCTTTCTCCGATACCTTCCGGATCGAGGCAAGCCGGTACGATTATCTTTCGGTGGACCCTCTGCTCAGCTACGGCGGGGCATATGCCTACTGGGGCTCGCAGGCCGGCTCCTACCTGAACGTCCCTCCGCCGGTAGCGGTATTCGCCGAGACGGACCGACCGGCGTACCGTCCCGGGCAGGAGGTGAAGTTCAAGGCCACGGCCCTGCTCCGGCTGCCCGGCGGCTACAAGACCTACGACGGTAAGGCCAGGCTGAACGTGACGGCGCGCGACGCCAACTGGCAGGAACTTTATTCCGCGGACCTTCCTATCACGGGCCTGGGCAGCGCGGCGGGCGCTTTCAAGGTCCCCGAAGGGCGCCTGCTCGGGAGCTACACGCTGACCGCCACCATAACCGACTTCGGACGCAGCTACTCCGGCTCCGTCAATTTCCAGGTGGAGGAATACAAGAGACCGGAGTTCGAAGTGACGTTGGCCGCCCCGGATAAGCCTTACCGCTACGGCCAGAAGGCCTCGGTGGGCGGCGAGGCGCGCTACTATTTCGGCTCTCCGGTGCCGGGGGCCGTGGTGAAGTACCGCGTCAAGCGCTCCCGCTACATACCTTCCTACTGCTGGTACTGGCGCTGGGCCTACGGCGGCGGCGCCGAATCCGAAGTGGCTTCCGGCCAGACCGTGACCGCGAACGACGGCAAATTCTCGTTCAGCTTCACCCCTGAGCCGGAGAGCGAGGCCTACGGGGGCTACCCGTCCTCTTACCGGGTGGAGGCCGAGGCGATGGACGCCGGCGGCAGGACGATAACCGCCTCGCGCGAATACAGGGCGGGCTCCAAGGCCTATCTCTTCGACGTGGCCCCGCAGGCCGGCTTTTTCACTCCGGACTCGCAGGCGGCCGTGGACGTGCGCCTGCTGGACCTGAACGACTCGCAGCAGGCGGCCGACGCCGAGTACCAGCTGTACAGGCTGGAAGGCGAGCCGGCGCAGCCGGATGCCGGCCGCTGGAGCTATCTGGGAAGGAATCCCTCGCTGGAGCAGGCCTTCAGCGCGGTCCCCGACGGCCCGCAGGCCGCCAAAGGCAGGGCGAACCTGGCCGCCAAGGGCGTCTCGACGGTCCCGCTGGGAAGGCTTCAGCCCGGAGCTTACCGGCTGAAGCTCAGCGTCAAGGACCCCTGGGGCGGCCGCTCCGAGTCCTCGGTCGTACTGGTCTCCGCCTCGCTGGAAGCCGGCCGGAACGAGCCGCTGCATCTGCCGCCCGTCACCATGTTCGAGCGCGATTCCTACCAGCCGGGGGAGACGGCCAGGGTGCTGATCGGCGGGTCCAAGGTGCGGGGGGCCAAGTTCGCCGAGGTGCTGGCCGGGAACTTCGTGCTTTCCCGCGCCACGGTAAAGGAGGGCGGTCTCTCCGTCTTCCGGCTCAAGGTGGACGCGGCCCACCGCGGAGGTTTCGGCCTCCGCTGGCTCGGCGCCGGGGACTTCCGCGTCTATTCCGGGATGGCGGACGCGCAGGTCCCGTTCTCCAACAAGAACGTCTCCCTCTCGCTGGACTACGACAAGGTGATGCTGCCGGGCCAGAAGGTCTCCTGGACGCTCCGGGCGCGGGACTCCGCCGGCCGGGCCGTCACCGGCGAGGCCAGGGTCAAGGTCTTCGACCGTTCGCTGGAGTATTATGCCGGCGACGGCGGGGCCTGGACTGACCAGCTCTACGCGCGGCGCTACTCCTCCGGAGAGGCCATGGGCTCGCTTTTCAGCCCGCAGGTGACGGACCTGCCGGTGCGCAAGGGGATCGTAAGGCGGATGCTCGACGCTTTCCGGGCCGCCGCCCGCGAGCAGAAGCTGGCTTCCCTGAGGATAGCCTCCTCGCAGATCTACGGGGGCAGGGGCGGGATGGCCTATGCCAAGAGCCTGGCCTTCGACGGGGGCGGCGCTCTCGGCGCGGTGCGCGGCGAGATAGCGGATGCCGACGGGCTGGCGCCGGAGGCGCAGTCGAATTCCATGGGGATGAAGCGGAAAGCCGCCCCGGCCCAGGCGCCGGGCGAGGCCGCCGCTCCGCCGCGGGAGCCCGCGGATGGCGCGGTGAAGGTCCGCTCGGATTTCTCCGAAACGGCCTATTATGAGCCGCAGCTGAAGGTGACAAAGGGAAAAGGCGATTTCTCCTTCTCGATACCGGAAAGGCTGACGTCCTGGAAGATCGGGTCGTACCTGATAACCCGGGACGTCAAACGCGGGGCTTTCTCCGCCGAGGCCGTAACGCGCAAGGACCTGATGGTCAGGCTGGACATCCCGCGTTTCTTCCGGGAAGGCGACCGCTCCAGGCTCGCCGCGCTCGTTACCAACGATACCGGGGGCACCCTGGCCGGAGAGGTGTCCATCCTGGTGACCCGCGACGGAGAGGATGCCGGCGGGGATTTCGGGATCAGGACGCCGTCGAAGGCATTCAGCGTGAAGGCCGGCGGCACCGAGGCCGTATACTGGGAGATGGCCGCGCCGCGCGGCACCAGCGCCTACAAGGTGCGGGCCGTGGCCCGCGCCGGCCGCCTGGCAGACGCCCAGGAGAACGACCTGCCGGTACTGCCTTCACGCGAGCGCCTGATCGCCTCGCAGGTGGCCGCGCTGGACGGCGATTCCTCGAAGACCTTCTCGCTGCCCGAGCTGATTGAGCCCGACCCTACGCGCCTGACGGAGTCCGTCCACCTCGAGGTGCAGCCGCAGCTGATCCTCACGGTCCTCAACAGCCTGCCTTTCCTGGTGCATTATCCCTACGAGTGCACCGAGCAGCTGCTCAACCGCTACGTGCCGCTGGCCATAACCAACAGCTTCTACGACAAGTACCCGCGCCTCCGCGAGGCGGCCGCGAAGCTGCCCCGCCGCACCACGCTCACCCCGGAGTGGGACAGGGACGACCCCGCGCGACTGATGGCGCTGATGGAGACGCCGTGGGAGACGGAATCCCGCGGCCGCAAGGCCTACTGGCCCGTGACGGACATGCTGGACCCGGCGAAAGTGTCCGCCGAGAAGAGCGAGGCGTTCGAGAAGCTGAAGTCCTACCAGCTCTCCGACGGTTCCTTCCCGTGGTTCCCGGGAGGGAGGTCCAGCCTCTACATGACGCTGTACCTGCTGGAGGGGCTGGCGGAGGCCGCGCGCTACGGCGTGGACATCCCGGCGGAGATGGCGAAGCGGGCCCTCTCCTGGACCCTTTCCGAGATCCCAGGGCACATGAAGCCTACGCCGGAGGAGACCTCCGCCGCGCTTTACGCGGCCTACGTCGTCACGTCGTTCCCCGCGGACTGGGCCGAGAGCGCGACGGCCAGGAACTACGCCAAAGCCTGGGTGGATTACGCCGACCGGCATTCGTCCGCCATGACCCCGCTGGGCAAGGCCTACGCCGCCTACGTCTACCTGCGGCTGGGGCAGAAGCAGAAGGCCGGCGCTTACCTGGACGGGGCGATGCAGGGCGCGCGTTCCGACGATATCTCCGGGGTGTACTGGGCCCCCGAGAAGATCTCCTGGCTCTGGTACAACGACACCGTGGAGAAGCACGCGTTCATACTGCGCACGCTGCTGGCCGTGCGCCCGAAGGACGCCCGGATACCCGGCATGGTGCGCTGGCTGCTCTTCAACCGCAAGAACAACGAGTGGAAGTCCACCAAGGCTTCCGCCGCGGCCATATACTCGCTGCTGGACGTGATGAAGACGAGGGGCGCGCTGGACAACGGGGATATCTTCACCGTGACCATGGGCTCGACCACCGAGAAGGTGGACCTGAAGCCGTTCGACTGGGTGGCGACGCCGCTGCGCTGGTCCAAGTACGGCGCCGAGATAGCCAGCGGCGACCTGACCCCGTCGGTAAAGAAGAAAGGGCCCGGCCTCGCCTTCGCCTCTTTCACGGGGATCTACACCACCGACAGGCAGGCGAAGGAATCCCCGGACGGGATGATGAACGTCTCGCGCCGGTATTTCCTCCGCCAGAAGGAGGGCTCCGACTACTCCCTGAAGCCGCTTTCGGACGGGGACGCGGTACGGGTCGGGGACGAAGTGGAGGTGCACCTGACCGTCAGGACGCGTTCCCAGTTCGAATACGTGCATATAAAGGACCCGAAGGCGGCCGGTTTCGAGGCCGAGCAGCTTACCAGCGGCTGGAAGTGGGAGCAGCTGGCCCGTTACGAGGAGCCAAGGGACTCGCTCACCAACTTCTTCGTCGAGTGGCTGCCGCACGGCGAGTACGTGCTGAAGTACCGGCTGCGGCCGACGGCGCCCGGCACCTTCAAGGCCGGAGCGGCGGTGATACAGTCGATGTACGCGCCGGAGTTCGCGGCGCATTCGGCCGGGTTTACCTTGAACGTGAAGTAGCGTGGTCGGCGGATCCTGTCAGGTCCGGCGCGAGCGATTTTAGGGCGCAGGGCCCGTGCGGCCGGAGCGGACGGCCTATCATTAAGGCCGCGGCAAAGAATGTTTGAGCGAAGCACTGTGTGCTGAGCGAGTTCTTTGCCGGCGAAGGCCCAAGGGCCCTTTTCTGCCGCGCCCGCTTATGAGCGAACGATGGACCTGACAGGATCATGTGATGAATCTCGCGAGGTTAAAAGCGGCGGAAGGTGAAGGAGTGTTTTGCGCCGGAACCGAGCAGCTTGAACAGCAGGTAGAAGGCGAAGGCGCCGGCCAGCATCAGCGGGATGCCCAGCAGGGCGCCTATCACGGTAGAGGTGAGCAGCGCCCCGGTCAGCAGCAGCGCGGCCCCAGCCAGCCCCAGTACCGCCGCTAGCGTCCCTTTGAGGCGCTCCAGCAGTCCAGGGGGGGAGGGAGGAGGTCCGGCAGGACGCTCCGGCCTCGGACCGGCCCCGGGGCCGAGCAGCTCCGGCTCGATGACCTCCTCGGAAACGGTAACGCGTCTGTCGTACATGTCTAAATTCTACCAAAACGGCGCAATATTTTCGTCATAACCCGTTTATATAATATATACGTCTCGGCCGAGAGCCGTCAATGGAGACTAACGATGCTTAAAAGAGCCTTTATCCTGGCCGCGGCCCTGGCTGCGGCCTTCACCTTCGGGGAGCCGTGTCGGGCGGAGGAGCAGCCGGCCAACGCGCTTCTGGTGGTCCCCTCAGGTACCGCCTTCAACAAGGGCTTCCAGGATTTCCTGGACAAGAACGGAGCCAAACTGCTGCATTCCTACCCGCCCAGCGTGTTCATCGGCTACATCCCGCAGACGCTGGACGAGCGCCTCAGGTCAAAGTTCGGCGCCGAGGTCTACCGCGACAAGGTGGACGACTGGAGCTCGTTCGCCTCGTACGGAGAGAACGCCGTTTTCGCGGTCAACACCTGGAACAAGCGCTTCGTGGAGGATCCCCCGGAGGCTCCGCTGGTGGTGAGCGCCAGGGTGCAGAAGGTCGGCCGCAGGGGGGACGGCATAAAACTGGTCTGGAACGACGTTATGAAGGCCGCTTCCTACCGTCTGCAGATCAGCAGCGACCCGGGGTTCGGCTCGGTAGAGCTGGAGACCATTGTGGCGCGCAACCGTTTCGATATACAGCCGTCCTTCCTCGCCGACGGCATCTATTACTGGAGAGTCGCGGGCATCATGAAACTCAATACCGGGGAGACCTCGGAGGGGGCCTTTTCTAACGCTTATTCCTTCGCCGTCTCCAGGCCCTCCTCCGCCAAGGGCCCGCGCCCCGCGGCGCCGGCCATAGAGAAGAAGATCAACGTCAAGGGCCGCCCTCTCAGCTGGCCCAATCCCTCGGCCGCCCGGTTCTACCGCATGCAGCTTTCCGACAAGCCGGATTTCGCTTCGCCGCTGCTGGACGTCTTCACGGACACCTGCGCCTACAAGACCTCCGGCCTGCCGCTGGAGAAAGGGCGCAAGTACTACATGCGCGTGATGGGCTCCGACGGCTCGGCGGCCGGAGACTGGTCGCAGACCTCCGAAGTGGTCATCGAGCGGCCAGGCCCCGTAAGCAACGACGCGCGCCGCCGCGAACGGAAATAATAGATGAACAAGACCGCCGCCCTGCTGCTGCTCCTCGCCCTGCCCGCCGCGGCTTCCGCCGCGCCGTACGGCGCGGGCTTCTACGACACCTCCGAATACCTGATGGGCAAGGTGGCGGTCAACGTCGTTTTCGTGCAGTGCGCCAGCGGCGGGCCGGATACCTGCACCGAGACCAACGGCTGGACCCTGACAAAGAGGAACCAGGTAATGAACGGCGTGCAGAACGCCATGGCCTGGTGGGCGGCCAGGAACTCCGCGGCGCACCTCAGCTTCGTCTACGACAATACTACGGTCACTACCGGGTATGAGCCGATCTCCCGTCCCAGTACCGACGAGGGGCTTTGGGTAACGCAGGTGATGGGCACGCTCGGTTATTCCGAGGCCGACTACTTCGACCGGGTCACCCACTACGACAACGACAAGCGCGACGCCGCCGGCGCCGACTGGTCCTTCACTGTCTTCATGGTGGACAGCGAGAACGACCTGGACGGCCAGTTCTCCGACAACGCCTTCGCCTACGCCTACATCGGCGGCCCGTTCATGATCATGACCTACGACAACGACGGTTACGGCATCGGCAAACTGGCGCCGGTCGCGGCGCACGAGACCGGACACATCTTCTACGCGCTGGACGAATACGCCGCCTCCGCCTGCTTGACGACCGCGCATTCCGGCTACCTGAACGGCTACAATACCAACTGCGAGAACGGCGGCGGCGTGGAGAACTGCATCATGAGGGGGGACACTCCCCCTTATGACTTCCCCGCGGTCTGCGGCGCCACGCGGAAGATGCTGGGCTGGACCGACGCTAATGCCAACGGCGCGATAGACATCCTCGATCTGCCGCCTAATACGGCCCTTACCTCCTATTCCCCGGACCCGACCAGCAACACCTCTCCGGCCTACAGCGGCCTGGCGGATTCCACCGCGGCCTACACCAACAGCAATACTTACGACTACTTCGGTCCCGGCCGCGCCGTGCACAATATCTCGATAAACAAGATCGCCGCCGTGGAGTACAATGTCGACTCCGCCGGCTGGCAGGCGGCCACTCCAGCCGACGGCGCTTTCAACGGGAACATAGAGCCGTTCACCTTCGCCGCCGCTTCGCTGGCCACCGGCGCACATACCGTACAGGCCAGGGCCCTCGATATCTTCGGCGCCTACGATCCCAGCCCGGCTTCCGACTCGCTCTACGTGGACGGCGGGCAGGCGCAGGACATCCCCTATGTCTACGACGGGACCGGGGTGGACACGGACTATATCAGGGTTTCCGGGGCGGCGTCGGCCAACTGGGGCGCCTCTTCACACTCCAGCGGCATCAACCGCTACGAGTACGCCATCGGCACTTCTCCGGGGGCTTTCGATGTGGTCGGCTGGACCTCGACGGGGTCCAACCAGTACGTTACGAAGACGGGCCTCGGCCTTTCCGAAGGCGTGAACTACTACTTCTCGGTCCGCGCCTATCCCAATGCCGGGACCGTTTCCGGGACCAGTTCCTCCGACGGCTTCCAGGTGGACAAGACCAGCCCCACCGCCAAGGTGGCGCTCGTATCCGCTTCTCCCGCTCCGCTGGGCGCTTTTTCGGCCAGGCTGACCGTGACGGAGGCGAACGGCGTTTCCGGCACGCCGCGGCTGAGCTTCAGGACCTCGACGGGCCGGATAGTCCCGCTCACGCTGTCCTTCCTGGAGGGCTCCACCTGGACCGCGGCCGGCTACATAGAATCCTACTATTCCACCGGCACCGCCACGTTCCAGCTCTCGGTCTTCGACACGGCGGGCAACGAGGGCTCGGCGATAACGGCCGGCGGCGCGTTCCAGATCAACGGCGCCATAGCCGGCGCCTCCGGCGGTTCCGCCGTCAACGACGACGGAATGGGCGCCGTGCTGCCCGCGGGCGCCCACTCGGGTACGTACTTCGTCACGGTGGACACCGTGCCCGCCTCGGATCTGTCCTCCGCGGATTCCGCCTCCCCGGATTCCCGCAAGATATACTCCAGGGACCTGGCCAGGCGGTTCACGGCCCGCGACACCTCGGGGAACCCCATCACCGTATTCTCTTCCACTGTCACGATAAGGATGACATACCCCGACGCGGACAACGACGGCCGGATCGATACGGACCTGATCAGGGAATCCACGGCCTGGATCTACTACCTGGACCCGTCCGCCGGCAAGTGGACGCCGGTGGCCGCCGTGACGCGGGACGCCGCGGCCAACCTGCTTACCGCCGTGGTGCCGCATTTCTCCGTCTATTCTGTGCGCGCCGCCGGCGGCACCTATCCGGATATAAGCGCGCTGAAGGCCTATCCTAACCCCTGCTATTTCCATTCCGCGCCGCTGCTGACGATAGAAGGCATCCCCGCCGACGCCGCCGGCGTCTCGGTGTACATATACAACGAGGCCGGGGAGCTGGTGCGCACCCTCACGCGGGGCGCCGGCATAGACGGCCTGAACGTCGCCTCCTGGGACGGCAAGGACTCCTCCGGAGGCAAGGCGGCCAGCGGACTTTATATTTACCTTGTGCGGACGTCGAACTACGGCAAAGGGACAGGGAAGGTGTTCACGATCTGGTGATATGAGACCAAGCGCTCTTGCGGCCATGCTCCTGCTGGTCCCCGCCGCGGTCTCCGCCGGCGGGGCGGGGGACGCTCTGCCCTTCCTGAAGATGGACGCCGGCTCGCGGGCCGCCGCCCTTTCCGGCGCCTATTCCGCCGCGGGCGACGACGCGCTCTGCGTCTTCTATAATCCGGCCGGCACCGCCCTGGTCCAGAAGAAGGAGGCGCTGCTTGGCCACAACGAGTGGCTGCAGGACATGCGCAACGAGATCCTGGCTTACGTCCATCCGCTGGGTCCCCGCTTCACCGCTTTCGCCGGCGCGAACCTGCTGCTCGGCGGCAAGATGGCCCGTTACGACGCTGCCGGAGCGCAGTCCGGCTCCTTCTCGCCTCTGGAAGGCGCCGTCTCGGCCGGCGGCTCCGCCCGGCTGGGCCGGGGCTGGTACTTCGGCGCCGCGCTCAAGACCCTGTCGCAGCAGGCCGCCGGGGAAAAGGCCTCGGCCTGGGCCGGGGACGCCGGTCTGCTGAAGAAAGCCGGTGACTGGCGCATAGGCCTTGCCGCGGACAACTTCGGTTCTTCCATCAAGCTGGGCAGGGACAGGTTCGACCTGCCGCTGATGCTGAGGGGCGGGATCTCTTATACCTTCCTCGGCGACTATACGGCCGCCGCGGAATGGATACGCGCCGGGGGCTCCGACGACGCCGTCGCGGCGGGCGCGGAGGCGAGGCTGAAGACCGGACCGAAGGAGTATTTCTTCGTAAGGGCCGGCTACAAGAGCGGACGCAGCCGCAATGCCGGCCCCGGGTTCACGGCCGGCGCCGGCCTCGCGAACCGCGAGCTCCGTATAGACTACGCTTTCGTACCTTACGGGGACCTCGGCGACTCCCACAGGGTCACCGTGGCCTTCCGTTTCGGTGCCGCCCGTCCGGCGCCCTTCGACCGCGCCGCTTACTACGGCCTGCCGAAGCCTCGCAAGGTGGACGCCCCTCAGGAGAAGAAAGCCGGGAAGCAGGATACCGGGAAGGAAGGGAAGAAGGACGGGGGCTACTTCATGTGGTAGCGGCGAGCAGCTGCAGCCACTGCGCGGCAACTCTGGACAATTCGAAATCCGACGCCCGCCTGATGCCGTCCCCGGCGTAGACACGCAGGGCGGCGGGCGCCTGCAGCATCTCAGCCATTTTCCCCGACCAGACCAGTTCCTCGGGCTCGGCCGCGGCCTTGGCCGCTAGCCTGCGGCCCGAAAGCCTGGGCATCAGCACTCCAAACTCGGCGTTCTCCGGAGCGAGGGCTCTCGCGTCCGGCGCGGTGGACGGCGCCAGTATCTCGCGCGGTCCGGAGTCGCAGTCGGCGGATATCACCGGGGCTCCCGCGGCCATCGCCTCAAGCAGCGCGTTGGGGAAGCCCTCCCAGAGGGAGGTGAAGGCGAAGATCCTGGCACGGGCGGTGAAGGCGTGGGGATTCGGGCGGAAGCCGGCGAAATAGACGTCGGCGCCGGCGGGAGGCGCGCCGTGGCCCGCGAAACAGGAGAGGCCCAGGTCGCCGGCCAGGCCGATCAGGTACTTCTCCAGCTCTCCTTCCCCCAGGAACACCAGGGCGGCTCCTGGAACGGCCTTCCTGACCTCTCCGAAGATGCGCAGCAGATGCCAGTGCCCCTTGGCGGCGGTCAGGCGGCCGCCTGTGATTATCACGGACCTGGCGAACACCGCGTCCCAGCCCTCCGGCAGCGCCGCCGCCGCCTGCGCGGCGATGCCGGCCGTGTCGCAGCCGTTGTTGATCACGCGGACCTTCTCCTGCGGCACTCCGAAGTTGGCGCAGAGGTCGCGGCTAACGCCGCGGGAGTTGGCTACCACGATGTCCGCTTTCGGGTAGTTGCGCCGTATCAGCGGCCTCATCAGCGCGCCGCGCAGGCCGGAGAACTCTCCCGACGGGCTGGTACGCTCGCAGATGACGGCCCTGTGGCCTGAGCGGGCCGCCGCCATCACGTTGACGATGTTCGCGCGTTCCATGAAGGAGAGCACTGTGTCGCCGGGGCCGGTCATGGCGGCCAGGCGCCTGGCGTACGACGGGATGGCCGCCGTCTTCATCAGCGGGGAGGTGGACTCCTTGTGCGCGGAAAGTATGACAGGGCGCTGCGGGACGGGCTGTGATACCTCGTCCTCGAGCAGCAGCAGCGAATCATGCGGGAGCAGCTTGGCCAGCGCGGCGAACTGTTTTTCGGCGCCGCCGCGGAAGAGGGAATTGATCAGCAGCTTCAGTCCCATCAGGCAATTCTAGAATATTTTCACTGCGGCGGGGGGAAAGAAGAAGGGCGGCGGAGCCGCCCTTTTTCGCGTCGCAGGCGCGCTCAGAGCAGCATGCCGGCTATAGCGGCCGTCATGAAGCAGGCCAGCGACCCCGCCAGCACGGCGTAGAGGCCGAGCTTGGCCAGGTCGTGGCGCCTTTCAGGGGCGATGCCGCCTATGCCGCCTATCTGGATGGCTATGGAGAGGAAGTTGGAGAAGCCGCACAGCGCGTAGGAGGCTATGACCACTGAGCGCTCGCTGAGGGCGCCCGGGTTGGCCTTCAGGTAGTTGGCCATGTTGAAGTAGGCGACGAACTCGTTGAGGACCGTTTTCTGGCCCATCCAGTTGGCGACTTGCGCGACGTCGTGCGAGGGGACGCCCATGATCCAGGCCAGCGGCGCGAAGATCTTGCCGAAGATGAGTTCCAGCGTCAGCTGCGGGTAGTGGAAAAGGGCGCCTACGTGGCCGGTGATGAAGTTCGCCAGCGACAGCAGTGCCATGAAGGCTACCAGGCAGGCGGCCACGTTTATCGCCAGCTGCATGCCGACCGTGGCGCCGTTGGCCGCCGCGTCTATAACGTTGGCGTCGGTGATCTCCAGTTGCAGCTTGACTATGCCCCTGGTCTCTGGTTCCTCGGTCTCCGGGACCAGCATCTTGGCCATCACCAGCGCGGCCGGGGCCGACATGATAGAGGCGGCCAGCAGGTGGCCGGCTATGTTGGGCAGATACCCCATCAGAATACCGACATAAGCGGCCATCACGCCGCCGGCTATCGTGGCCATGCCGCCGGTCATGACGGCCATCAGTTCCGACCGGGTCATGCTGGCCACGTAGGGCCTTACCACCAGCGGGGCCTCGGTCTGGCCGACGAAGATGTTAGCGCTGGCGGAAAGGGACTCTGCGCCGGAAGTTCCCATGAATTTGGCCATTATCTTGGCGAAGAACAGCACTATTTTCTGCATGACGCCGAGGTAGTACATCACGGCCATCAGCGAGGAGAAGAAGACGATAGTGGGCAGCACCTGGAACGCGAACAAGAAGCCAAGGGACTGGTTGTTGATCAGGCTGCCGAACAGGAACCTGGCGCCGTCGTCGGAGAAGGAGAGCAGCTTGATGATGACGTCGTTGAGGAACTGGAAGGCAATGCGGCCTGGAGGGAATTTAAGTATCAGCAGCGCGAAGCCCACCTGCAGCAGCGTGCCGGTGAGGACGGTCTTGTAGTTTATGGCCTTGCGGTTCTTGCTGAAGAGCCAGGCTATGCCCAGCAGCACGAAGATCCCGAAGAAGCTGATTATGCGCGGTGACATGCTTTCTCCTTACAGATGTTCAGACGATTGGAACCATTATACATAAATCAGTAGGCGCCCCTGACCTTGCCGGTGACGCCAGAAAGCGGGAGGAAGAGAGGCGGCCTGCCGGTAGCGGGGTCCTTCCAGGTGGCGGAGTCCCTGGACCTGTCTCGGTTGTCCCCGAGCAGGAACAGCGTGCCCTCCGGCACCTTCACCGGTCCCAGGTCGTCCCCGGCCAGCAGCTCGTCCGGGCGCTCGTAATGGGCGTAGCTTTCGTAGATATGCTCGCCGTTGACGTAGACAGCCTTTTCCCTTAGCTCGACGGTGTCGCCCCCGACAGCGATGACCCTCTTCACGGATTCGTGCTCCTCCCCGACAGGGGACCTGAACGAGATCACCTCGCCGCGGCGCGGCCCGCGGAAGCGATATGTGAGCCTGTCCACCACCAGGTGCTGTCCTTTGGAAAGGGTGGGGTACATCGAATCGCTCGCTATATAGATGGGCACGGCCACCCACTGCCGCACCGCCAGCATCGCGGCGGTGGTGATAACGACTATGATCGTGGTCCTCAGCGGCTTCATCTTTTACTTCGGCAGAGAGACCGGCATGCGGCCCTGGGGGGCGAGTTTGCCGGCCAGCGCCTCGCCCGCGGCGGCCATGGAGGGCGCCGTCATGCCGTAGAGGGCCAGCACCGCGTCCGCGCCGGGATAGGCCGGGATGTCGTACGGGTTCATCAGGCTGAGCAGGACCGAGGGCTTGCCGGAATTCAGCAGGATGTTCAGCGCGTCGCGCTGGCCGGCGTTCTGGTCGCCGGTCCACTGGAAGCTCCCCAGCACGAGCACGTCGGCCTTGGCCGCGGCGGCGGTGAGCTGGGACAGCTCTCCTGGCTTGAGGCCTATGCCGAAGAAGTACTGGCTGGCCTGGTAGCCGGCCGCCAGGAGCTCCCGGTAGAGGCTTATGGCGTTGGCGGCGAAGCGGGGAGGGGAGAAAATGATGATCGCTATCTTTTTGCCTCTGGGCAGCGGGACGAGGCCTCCGGCCCTCACCAGCGTGAGGGCTTTTCTCGAAAGGACGCCGGTGATGTCCAGGTAGGCCTTGTCGAAGGGCGACAGGTCCTCCGCCGGGGAGAAGAGGCCGGCGGCTCTCTTGGTCTCAAGGACGCGGCGGTACGCGTCGTCCAGCCTGGCCTGCGGTATGAGGCCGCTCCGCACCTGCCGGGCTATCTCGTCCGCGGCGGCGCGGTAGCTGCCCTTGCCTATCAGCAGCAGGTCCGCCCCGGCCTTAAGGGCCGCTGCCGCGGCCCTGTTCTCAGGCATCAGCGACGTTATGGCCCGCATGTCCAAGCTGTCGGTGACCACCAGCCCCTGATAGCCTAGGTCCTTCCTGAGCAGGCCGTCCAGCACGGCCGGCGAGAGGGTGGCCGGCGCGGAATCCAGCGCCGGGTAGCGGATATGGGCCGTCATGATCGCGGGCGCTCCAAGGGCGATGGCGGCCTCGAAAGGCACAAGGTGCGAGGACCGCAGCTCGGCCGTGGAAAGGGAGATCTCGGGAAGGGTCTTGTGGGAGTCCTTGGCGGCGGCCCCGTGGCCGGGGAAGTGCTTCGCGACGGCTATGACGCCGGAAGCCTTGAAGCCGTTGATGATGGCGGAGCCCAGGCGGGAGGCAATGACGGGGTCCGATCCCAGGGAGCGGATGCCGATGATCGGGTTCTTCGGATTGGTATTGATGTCGAGGACGGGGCCGAAGGCCATGTTGATGCCGGCCCGCCGGAGCTCTTTGCCGGCCAGGTAGAAGAGGATGGCCGTATTGTTCTCATCGTCGGCCGCGCCGAGCATCATGTTGGTCGGCAGCTCAAGGAGGCCGAGCGTGGTGGGGACGTAGACGCTGCCGCCCTCGTAGTCGGCGGCTATGAAGAGCGGGGTGCCCGAAGCGGAGGATTTTGCCGCCTGCTGGAGGGCCGCGGTCACTCCCCGCGTCTCCTCGAGCGAGTAGGAGCCCCACTGCAGCTGTATGCCTCCTATGCCCGCCGCCGCCGCCTCCCTGGCGCCGGTTATATCCGAGGCGTCGGAGGCCACTATCATCAGCTGGGCGGCCTTCTGCTCCAGCGTGGGCCCCTGCGCGTCCGCGGCGGAGAGCGGCGGCGCGGCGCAGAGCAGGGCGCCCGCGGCGAGCAGGACCTGCAGCAGTTCCGGTCGGAGTTCGCGTTTCACTGCTGGAACGAGTAGCCCCTCGCCTTGGCCTGTCTGCGGATGGAATCGATCATGGCCTTGTCGAGCGTATTGGAGGCGGAGGACTTCTTCTCCTCGGCGGCCAGGTAGGCGCGCCTTTCGGCCTGCAGCCGGTTTATCTCTTCCTTGATCTTGCGGCGCTCGGCCAGCTTGTCATCGATATACTTGGCGCGAGCCTTATCGTCCAGCTTGCGCAGTTCGGCGGGCAGCTTGTCAGCCTCCACCTCCTCCTTCTTCAGGGAGCCGCTTTCGATGGCCGAGACTACGTCCCAGGAGGCGTCAGCCCTGGCGGCGGAGGGCGCCGCGGCCTGGAAGGCCGCGCGCTCCGCCATCACCGCCTTGCCCGCGCCCCTGACCTCCGCCACGGCGGCTTTCTTGGACTCCAGCCGGTCCGCGCCCGAGGCCCCGTAGGCCACGTAGGTGTCGCTGAGCTGCGAGCTGAGCTGGGCTATCCTGTCGTCCTGCGGGGAGGCGATCTCGTAATTGACGGCGGACTGGTCTATATTGGTGTAGTCGCCGTCGGCTAGGTCCGCGCCGGTCTTCCACTGCTGGGCCAGTCCCTGCTGGCGGGAGCCGCAGTAGATGGTGTTGACGAAGATGCCCTTGGCCTTCGCCTCGGCCGCGGCTTCGGAGAAGCTGACGGGGCCCTGGGTGAAAGGCTCGTTGCCGGCTATGAAGATGGCCTTGTATACGTCGGTCTTGGGACTCCACTTGAGCCCCTCCACGGCGTCCTTGATCACCTGGCCGCAGTACTCCTCGCCGCCGTTGGTCCTGAGCGCGAACAGCGCGGAGGAGACCTTGTCGAGGTCCGCGGTGAACGGCGTTACCTGTCTGACCCAGCCGCTATCCCTGGAGAGCGTAGAATTGCCGTATTCGTACAGGGCTACCTCTATGGAAGGCCTTGAGCCGCTCTTCTCCGCAGTTACCAGCTCGTTGACTATCTTCCAGAGCTGGGTGCGGGCCTGGTTTATCAGCCCGTCCATGGAATTGGAGGTGTCCAGCAGCACCGCCACCTGCACCAGCGGCTTGGCGCCGAAATCCTTCGGCGGCGTGACGGGCGAGTCGCCCCAGGTGCGGCTGATGGCGGCGGATGCCGCCGCCAGTATCTTCCCGGTCTCGGTGTCGACGGCGCGCGCGTTGACCTCGGCGCGTCCGTCCTTGAGGTCGTTGAGGGTGCCCAGTACCAGCGCGTCGGCGCCCAGCGTCCTGCCGAGCTTCTTCACGGAATCGTCGTCGATGGCCCCGGAGGCCTGGAGCTTCAGTTCCGCCAGGACCTTGGTGAGGAGGGCCCGCTCTATAAGGGTCAGGTCCTTGTACTGCGCCAGCTCCGTGGTAAGGCGCTCCTGCACCACCGCCGGGCCCGCCGAGACCCCGCCTCCGCCGGCGTAAGGGAACTCGAGCACGGCCAGCTTCATGCCCTTGTTCTTCTTCAGCCCCTTGAAAAGGGATTTGGCCAGGCTCGACAGCTCCTCGGAGGGGGCCGACTTCAGGGCCGGGGCCTCCGCTCCAGCCGCCGGCGCCGCTGCCTGCGAAACGGCCGGCGACAGCGCGAACGTTATGCTGAAAAATATCTGTTTCATGGGGGTGCCCCTTTTACGCCTTGTTATCCTACGGCGATTCTAGAATACAAAATAATTGCTCTCCGCGGAACCGCGCCTGGCGGTCTTATTGAAATGCACCGGCAAATAAGGTATTTTTAGGGATATGACGGCGAATACCGCCCTGACGAGAGCCTTGCGCCTGTTCCTTCCCGCCGCGCTGATCCTGGCGGCCGCCGCCTGCGGAAAGCGGCCGGACGAGGTCTACCTTCAGAAGGCCTTCATCATGGGCGTCCCGGCCCAGGTGAAGGTGTACGGCGCCGACGAGGCTTCGGGCAAGGAGATCGCGGACTCCGTTTTCAAGGAATGGGAACGGATCTCCGGGGATTTCAGCTATACCGACCCATACAGCATGACGTCGGTGGTGAACAAGAAGGCCTTCGGCGACTGGGTGAAGGTCAACTACGAGTTCCTGTCCCTGCTGCGCCTTTCGCTTGACTACTATAAGCTGACCGACGGCGCTTTCGACATCACCTTCGCCCCGCTCTGGCCCATCTGGCAGCAGGCCGCCTCCACCAAGAAGATGCCCTCCAGGGAGGAGATCGCGAAGGCGCTGGCCAACATGGGCTCCGGCTACGTGCAGGTGGACGAGACCCGGAAAATGGTGCGCTTCTCCAGGCCGGTGCAGATAAACCTGGGGGGGATACTGCGCGGCTACTGTGTCGTCCGGGCGGCCAGGATGCTGCGGGAGATGAACCCTCCCTACCCGGTGGAGCTGTGGCTGGGCAGCAACATGCTGGCCTACGGCAAGCGGGACTGGGAGTACCCGGTCACGGACCCGTTCGACGCGGACAAGACCTTCGGCAAGTTCAAGTTCAGCCAGGGGGTGATGCTCTCTTCTTCGGGGCGCGAGCATTTCGTGCAGATAGAGGGGAAGCTGTATTCCCACATCCTCGACCTCAAGACAGGCTATCCGCTGCCGGACTTCTCCAGCCTGGTGGTGTATTTCCCGCGGCTGGAGAGCGAGAACTACATGTCCTCCGCCATGCTGGCCGTGATGGGCAGGCAGAAGGCCTTCTCGCTGCTCTCCAGGATGAAGGGTACCGCCGCGGTATGGATAGACGGCTCCGGGAAGGAGACCGTGCTGACCAACCCCGACAGCGGCGCGGTGTGGGAGAAGACCCGCAAGCTCTTCTGAACTTCCGCATCGGAACGAAAAAAGCCGGGGTTCTCCCCGGCTTTTTTTCATGTCCTGACCCCGGCTAGCGCGCCTCTTCGAACTCGCCCTTGGCCCGGTTCTTTCTGACGTTGTACCAGTTGAAATAACGCCCGTTCATCGCGATGTAGACCCCGTAAGGGAGGGTCTGCGCGAAGGAAAGGGCCGAGCCCAGGTTGAAGAGCCCGTCGGAAGAGCCGAACTTGTACGGGACCATCGCCCCGGTGAGGACCACGGTCTTGTTCTTTACCGCCGGGCCGAGGACAGCCGCCGTACGCGGCATCGTGTCGGTGCCGTGGGTGATGACGATGTGGTTCTCTTTCGCCGCGAGGCAGGCGGCCAGTATCCTGCGCCTGTGCGCGTCGGTCATGTTGAGGCTGTCTATCATCATCAGCTCTTTCACCGCGACCTTCACGCGCGAGCGGCCAAGGGCCAGCATCTCGTGCAGGTGCGTCTTGCGGAAGAAGAGCTGCCCGTCGAGTTCGTTGTATTCCTTGTCGAAAGTGCCGCCGGTAACGAGCAGTTTTATCGTCATGGTGGGGACGGCGGCGCGTCCGCTGTGGCGCGCCGCCCCGGTTCCTTATTTCCTGGCGTCCTTCATGAAGGCCAGGTAGCCCTTGTAGGCCATGTAGATGTCCAGCTTGCCCGCCAGCTCCATCGGCGCGTGCATCGAGAAGAGGCCGACGCCGCAGTCCACGACCTGCATGCCGTAGCGCGCCATGAACTGCGCTATCGTGCCGCCGCCGCCCTGGTCCACCTTTCCCAGCTCGCCGGTCTGCCAGACCACGCCGTTGCGGTCGAAGATGCGGCGGATATGGGCCATGAACTCGGCGCTGGCGTCAGAGGAGCCGCTCTTGCCGCGCGAGCCGGTGAACTTGGTGACGCAGACGCCGTGGTTGACGAACGCCGTGTTGCGGCGCTCGTTGACCGACGGGAACATCGGGTCGAACAGCCCGTTGACGTCGGCGGACAGCATCCAGGAGTTGTGCAGGGCCCGCTTGAGCGCGAGCTCGCTGTAGGAGTCGGAGGTCAGGTTCAGCAGCTCGGCCGAGGAGTTCTCGAAGAGGAACGAGGCCATGCCGGTGGCGCCGACGGAACCTATCTCCTCCTTGTCGCAGAGCAGCACGCAGGCGGTGTATTCCGGCACGCCCTTCAGGTCCAGCAGGGCCTTGAGCCCCGCGTAGGCGCAGACGCGGTCGTCGTGGCCGTAGGCCAGCACCATCGAGCGGTCGAGGCCCGCCTCGCGCGGCTTTGCGGCGGGGACTATCTCCAGCTCGGCCGAAAGGAAGTCCTCCTCGGTGATGCCGTACTTCTTGTTCAGGAGCGAGAGGATGTTATGCTTGATCTTCTCCTTCTTGTCCTTCTCGGAAGCGGGGATCGAGCCGGCCACCACGTCCAGGTTCTCTCCGGGTATGGCCTCTCCGATGGTCTTCTTGTACTGGTCGGCCGCGAGGTGCGGCAGCAGGTCGGTGATGCAGAGCACCGGCTCGGAGGGGTCCTCGCCTATGCAGACCTTCACCTTCTTGCCGTCGGGCTTTACCACCACGCCGTGCAGCGCAAGGGGGATGGTGACCCACTGGTACTTCTTGATGCCGCCGTAGTAATGAGTGTCCAGCAGGGCCAGCCCGTCCTTCTCGTAAAGGGGGTTCTGCTTGAGGTCTATGCGGGGGGAATCCGTGTGGCCGCCCACGATGTGCATGCCGGCCTCGAGCGGCTTCTTGCCGACAACCACCGCCATCAGCGTCTTGCCCTCGCTGGAGCGGTAGACCCGGTCCCCGGGGACCAGGCGGGTGCCGTCCTTCTCGAGCTGCTTCATGTTCCTGAAGCCTGCGGCCTCGAGCAGCAGGACGGCCTCGTCGTGGGCCTCGCGTTCGGTCTTGGCCTTGGTGATGAACTCGATATAGGCCCGGTTCACTTCCTCGCAATGCTTCAGCTCGGCCGGGGAGATCTTCTCGTAGCCGTTCTTCGGGGCGTAGGTGAGGTGGGAAGCCTTAGCGGCTGGTTTCCTGGCGGTTTTTTTCATTTTAGGGTCCTCCGGAAAATGGTCTGGGCGACCTGCGTCGGCCAATTACATATTACCATTTTGCTATCATTTATACCCGGCCATGAACGACGCGAAATACGCCCGCAGGGTATTGGTGCTGATCTTCGCCCTCAGCCTGTTCAACTATATCGACAGGCAGGTGCTGTACGCCGTCTTCCCGCTGATAAAGACCGACCTCCGCTTAAGCGACGCGCAGCTCGGCTTTCTGGCTTCGTCTTTCATGATAGTGTACATGTGCGTGGCCCCTTTCGTGGGCTACCTGGGCGACAGGCTTCGCCGCCCGGCCATCATAGGCCTCAGTGCCGTCTTCTGGAGCGTCTCCACCCTTTTCAGCGGCCTCGTGAAGAACTACGCCCAACTGGCCGTGACGCGCTCGGCCGTGGGCGTCGGCGAGGCCGGCTACGGTACCGTCTCCCCGTCCTTCCTGGCCGAATGGTTCCCGCCGGCCCGCAGGGCCAGGATCATGGCGCTGTACGCGCTGGCCATCCCGGCGGGCAGCGCGGTCGGCTATCTGCTGGGAGGATACCTCGGCCAGCGTTTCGGCTGGCGGGAGGCCTTCTACATCGTCGCCGTACCGGGCCTCCTGCTGGGGCTGGCCTCGCTGACGCTGAAGGAAACGCACGAAAAGACATCGCGGGCGGAGCATGTCCCGCTTTCCGGCTATAAAGCGCTGTTCACCAACCGGACCTTCATGCTCGTCTGCCTGGCGCAGTCCATAGGCACGTTCACCGTGGGAGGCCTGGCCGCCTGGATGCCTTCCTACTTCGTGAGGACCTTCGGGGTCTCAGTGGCGAGGGCCGGGTTCCTGTTCGGGGCCGTGACCGTGGCGGCGGGCGTCGCCGGCAATTTCGCCGGCGGCTGGGCCGCGGACTGGCTGCGCTCCCGTACCCGGCGCGCCTATTTCGTGGTCGGTTACGCCAGCTTTTTCCTGAGCGTGCCTTTCGGCGCGGCTTCCATACTTGCCGGGAACCTGAGCGCGTGCCTGGCGCTGATGTTCTTCGCCGAATTCTTCATCTTCGCCTATTCCGGCCCGTACCACGCCGCCATCGTTGAGACGGTGCCGTCCGGCATGCGCTCTATGGCCTTTGCCGTGGACATTTTCATAATCCACGCGCTCGGCGACGCCGTGTCACCGTTCCTGCTGGGTCTGGTCTCGGACGCGGCCGGGCTGCCGTTCGCTATCTTCCTCGCCATACTTTATCTGATGCTGGGCGGCGTGGTCTCCATAGCCGCCGGCGAAGCTTACAAAAAGGACTTCAACGACAAATGAAACCAGAAGATATAGAGGTGCTGAAGGAGACCCCTGAGCTGCTGGTGGTGAACAAACCGTCAGGGGTGCTTACTATGCCGGCCAGGGGCGACCTCGCCAGGGCCAAGCACCTTGTCGGCCTCCTGCACCAGCGCTTCGGCCGGGTCTACGTGACCCACCGGCTGGACAAGGACGCCAGCTGCCTTAGCATCTTCGCCCGTACCCCCGAGGCGCACAAGTACTACTCCGGCCTGTTCGAGACCAGGGCCGTGGAGAAGACTTACCTGGTCGCCGTGGAGGGCCAGGTGCGCGAGAAGAAGGGCGAGATAGACAAGCCGCTCAAGCAGCGCGGCTCCGGGCGCATGTCGGTCGCCTTCGACGGAAAAGCTTCCCTTACCCGCTACTCGGTGCTCGAGAAGCACAAGAAGGCCACCGTGCTGGAAGTCTCCATCGTGACCGGGCGCCGGCACCAGATAAGGGCGCACCTCTACTCCATCGGACATCCCGTGATCGGCGACTCCATGTACGGCGACGCCGCGAAGCAGGCGGCGTATCCAAGGCTGATGCTGCATTCCTGGAAGCTGAGGTTCAAGGACACCGAGGGCCGCCAGCTCTCCTTCGAGGCGGACCCGCCGGCGGATTTCCTGGGCGTGCTCAAGGTGCTATAATAGCCCTGTAGCGGAGCTGCTTCCCTGTAAGGCATCCTGCAAGGATGCCTTTTGCTTTGGCGCCCGGCACGCTGAAACTTCGACCCGCCGGCCGCATCTAAATAGGAAGGGAAAAAGGAGAGACCATATGGGATTCATGGACCAGCAGACCGCGGACGAGGTGCGCAAGAGGCTTGCGGAGCTGGCGGGCGCGGTCAAGATAGTGTTCTTCAAGGAGAACCTGATGTGCCAGACCTGCGCTCCGGCCGAGGAGTTCTACAAGGAAGTATCCGGCCTTTCCGATAAGGTCGTATTCGAAGTCCATAACCGCGTCACCGACGCGGAGAAGGCCTCCGCCTACGGCGTGCAGCTGACGCCTGCCGCGGTAATAGAGGGCCCCGCCGGCGCGCGCGTGCGGTTCTACGGCATCCCGGCCGGCTATGAGTTCGTCTCGCTGCTGGAGGCTCTGAAGAACTCGGCGGCGGCCGCCCAGGACCTGCAGCCGGAGACGGTGGCCGCCCTGGGCGCGGTGGCCAAGCCCGTGAACATCAAGGTTTTCGTGACGCCCAGCTGCCCGTACTGCCCTTCGGCCGTGGTGATGGCGCATAAGTTCGCGCTGGTCTCTCCGAGCATTACCGCGGAGATGGTGGAAGCCTCGGAGTTCCCTGACCTGGCGGACAAGTACGGGGTGTCCGGGGTGCCCCAGATCGTAGTGAACGACAAGATAAGCCTGGTCGGGGCACAGCCGGAGCCGGCCATGCTGAAGGCCGTGCTGGAAGCGGCGGCCTAGGAGGGGTTATGTTCACCAAGAACGTGGGAAAGCCCGACAGGGTGATAAGGATAATCGTCGGAATAGCGCTGGGAATAGCGGCTTATCTGACCGGCGGCACGGCCGGCCTGATAATGGGGATAGCCGCCGCGGTGGCCCTGCTCACCGGCATACTGAGCTGGTGCGGACTTTATTCCCTGCTCGGCATCAATACCTGCCGGATAGACAAGCCGTAGGGACTAGCGGGCAGCCAGCTCTATTTCCGCCGAGCGCTCCGCTCCTTCGGAAAGATAGGTCACGGATACTTTCTGCCCGGGCGAGAGCTCTTTCAGCAGGACCGAATAGGCCCTGAGGTCCTCCACGGGCCTCCCCTCCAACTTCACGATAACGTCGCCGGCCCGCAGACCGGCCTTCTCCAGCGGGGAGCCGGGAGTTATCTCCTGGGCTCTCACGCCTTTGCCGGGGAACGCGAAGTCGGGGACCAGTCCCGTTGAGACCTTCCTCTGTCCCGCCGGGCCGGCCGCCGCCGGCTTCCCGGAGGGGCGCGTCAGGAATTCGGAGTCCCCGGCCAGATAGTCTATTATCTCCCTGGAGAACTCCGCTATCCTCACCATGCCCCGCGTATCCAGCTTGTCCGGGGTGTCGGACGGCTTGTGATAGTCCGGATCGGGACCGCTGAACAGCTGGATGGCCGGTATCACGGCGGAGATGAAGCTGGTCTGGTCGCTGGAGTCCAGGTCCCCGGCGGGGGCGTTGTCGGCCCCCGTCACGAAGCCGGCACCCCGGAGCACGTGCACCCACTTGTCGGAGGAGCCGGCGCCTATCGCGAGTATCTTGCCAGAGCCGAGCCTGCCCACCGTGTCGAAGTTCAGCGCGGCATCGGTCCTTTCCTTTATGTCGCGGGGCAGCGAGGCTACGAAGGCCCTGGACCCGGCCAGGGCGGTCTCCTCCCCGTCGAAAGCGGCGAAGACGAGGGTGCGCGCCTGCGGATGGGCCGCGTAATACCGGGCCAGCTCCAGCAGCAGCGCGACTCCCGAGGCGTTGTCGTCGGCCCCGGGGTATACGGTACCGGCCTTCTCCGGGAGATGGTCGTAATGTGCGGTAAGGAAGACGTATTCCGCCGGGCGGGACGTCCCGCGCACCGCGCCGGAAACGTTGCGCTCTCCGGGCTTCGCTTCCGGGACGAACTTGTCGGCGGGGAAGGGCTTGAGGCCGGCTTTCCTGAAGGTGCCGGAGATCCGGGCCGCCGCCTTGTCGTGGCCTTTGGAGCCCGGGGCCCTGCCTCCCGGCAACTCTGCCAGGAAGTAGGCGTCCTCCTTCAGCCGGCTCTCCGAGAAGGCGGAAGGGAGCTCCGCCAGCGGGGCGCGCTGCGGGTACGGGCCTTCGCCCGGCGAGGGGTCCGCGAAGTCGACCGACAGGGGGGACTTGCGCACCGGCCAGATCCCGGTGGCCACGGAGTTCATGCCGGAGTCGAATACCAGCCAGGAGTATTTGCCGTAATGAGGGAGCTTGGAGGCCAGCAACTGCAGCTTGTCGCGGCTGTCGGAAAGTACCAGCGCGGCCGAACGCTCCGCGGAGGCGGGGTTGAAGGCGGCGAAGACGAAGGTGTTTCCGGCAAGCGGAAAGACGCGGTTGTCCAGCGTGACGGAATCGCCGGAGAAGACCGCCCCGTAACGGGCCAGCGATCTTTCGAAGTCGGGGGCGAAGCGGTTCTCGCCGCCGAACAGCCAGTAAGAGGCCGCCTCGGGAGGGGCGGGGAGTCCGGAATCCTCCGCGATAGCGGGAAGGTTGTTCCTGTCCTTGTTCCAGGCCACGGCCAGGTCCCGCCACCGCGCGCCATCCGCTCCGGCGGGGATCAGTATAGCCGGCTTCTCCGCTCCGAGGACGCGGGAAAGTGTAGGCGGGGTCTCCAGGGGGTCCAGACGGCGGAACACGTCGAACTCCGGGTCTATCTCCAGACGCAGCGGCATAACCGGGACCGAATAGTGGAAGGTGTCCTCGGGGCCGGAGACGGACAGCATCTTCATGCGCGGCGCCGGCTGGCCGGCAAGGTAGATGGCCGCCGGGACCTGCAGGGAATAAGGCGGGCCGTCCTGGACCTGCGCCACGGTAAAGTCCAGATCGTAGCCTTCCGCCGTCCGCGTTACCCTGGCGTCGCGCAGCTGCAGGGCCGGGGCCCCGGCGCGCCGCGTCCACTGGTCGAAGAACGGCTTGAGGCGGCCGGGGCCGGTCACGGACTCGAAGGCAGCGCGCAGGTGATCGAAAGAGGTGGTCCGGAAGAGGTTGTCGGCGTAGAACTTCCGGAGACTCTTGCGGAAGGCGTCGTCCCCCAGCATGTTCCGGAGCATATGGTACATCATCAGGGCCTTGCCGTAGCCTACGGCCTCGGAGGCGGAGGAATGCCTGGAGCGGAACTCCGTCAGCGGGAAGTCGGCGCCGCCGTTGACGTAGTCGGAATATTTCTGCAGCGTCGTCATCCGGTAGTCGCGGGCCTTTCCCCTGTTCTCGGCTATCAGGTAGTCGGCCAGGTACGACGTAAGCCCCTCGCACCAGTTGCCGGAGGGGTAGTCGACGAAGACGCCGTTGCCCCACCAGTTGTGCAGGATCTCGTGGGGATAGGAGGTGTTGATGATGAACGGCAGCCGTATCACCTTGCTGCCCAGCAGCGTGAAGGACGGCATGCCGTAGCCCGTGTCCCAGAAATTCTCTATGAGCGCGAACTTGCGGTAGGGGTACGGCCCGATCAGGTCCGAATACATTCCGATGTAGCGGCCTGTGGCTTCAAGGTAGCGCTCCGCCAGCTCCCGGTCCGGCTGCAGCAGGAAAGCGTAATACTTGAGGCCGCGCTCCTCGCGGGAATACTCGGTATACCTGCCGCAGGTCATGATTATCTCGTCCTGGGGGGTGGAGGTCTCCCAGCGGGCGCGCGTGACTCCGCCCTTCGTTCCATGCTCCGTCCTGTCTCCTCCCGAGACGGTGTCGTACGGGGCGGGGATGACCGTGTTAAGGTCGAAGGTCACGAGGCCGTCCCCGAACGAGGGATACCACCCGGAAGCTCCGGAAAGGTAGCAGCCGTCGGCGGAGATTATCCCCGGCGTTTCGGAGAAGCTCCTGGCGTATTCCTGCGCCTTCTCGTCCGGCGGCTGGAAGATGCGGCCGGAGTATTTCAGCGTGAAGGACGAGGCCGGCTTCGCGAAGGAGAGCTTGTAGCTGGTGAGTGGGGCCGCGCCGTCGGAATTTATCCCGTAGCGGGCGGCTGCCCCGGCCGGCAGCTCTTCCAGGGACCCGCCATTTACCGACGGAGACATCCCCTTGTGCAGGCTGAAGACCACCTCCCGCGACGGGGACCGGAGGGTCACCTTGTCGCTTACTTCTATCAGGGAATCCGCCGGGACTATCCTCGCGTCTATCGAGTGCCTCATGGACGAGGCGGAAGCGGCGGCGGGCAGTAGGGCCAGGAGAAGGGGGAGAGCGTTCATAGGGATATACTATAATTTTCCGGCACGGGCGAGGAACCGGCGGATCCGCCCGCCAGCGGCGGTAGTGCCCCTCCCGGGGATTTGGTAGAATCTTGCACGGAGGAACCATGAAACACGCACAGAGGACCGGACTGCTGATGGTGATAGACGCCGTCGGCCTTTCCACGCTGGAGTATCTTCTTTCGAAACATCCCGGCAAGGTAAAGCTGCCCAACCTGAGCCGCCTCGGCCTGGGAGAGATAGTCCTGCCGGAGTTCGGAAAGCGCCTCGGCAAGGCCTCCGGCAAAGCTTACGCGGCCCGCGTCAGCCAGGTCTCCGCCACGGCGGACAGCCTGGTGGGGCACCGCGAGATGATGGGCGTGGTGGACCACCGCACCTACGACCTGTTCCCCGACGGTTTCAGGAAGGACTACCTGGCGGAGCTGGAGCGCCGCATAGGCCGCGGGACCTTCTACAACAAGATGGCCGGCGGCATGGAGGCCATCGAGCTCAACGCCGAGGAGCACGAGCGCACCGGCAAGCCGATAGCCTACGCGAGCAAGTGCGACCCGCTGATCCAGCTGGCGATGAACGAGTCCGTCATCCCCGTGGCGGAGCAGCACAAGATAGCCGAAACCGCCTTCGCTCTGGCGATGGAGATGAAGATCCCCATCACCCGCGCGATAGCGCGCGCCTACGTGAAGAACGAGCAGGGCGAGATCATCCGCACCTCCAACCGCCACGACGCCGTGCTGCCGATAGGCCAGCGTACGCTGGTCGACGTGATGAACGCCGCCGCGGTCTGGACCGTCGCGGTGGGCAAGACCGCCGACCTGGTCAACACCGCTTACCGCGCCAAGATCAAACTGAACCACGAGGTCTACCTCGATCCTTCGCTGAAGCTGCGCTTCGTGCACCCGAAGAAGAAGGACACCAACCCGTTCTCCATACAGGGCACCATCAACGCGCTGGCCGCCGCGCACGGAGTGTACCGCCCGAAGGGCACGTTCATCTTCACGAACCTCGTGGACACCGACAGCGTCTACGGCCACACCCGCGACGTGGAGGGGGCGCTGAAGTCGCTGGAGGAGATAGACCGCTGCCTGCCGCTGATAGAGGATAACATGGCCAAGGGCGACCTGCTCGGGATCACCGCCGACCACGGCATGCTGCACCGCGAGGACTACGGCTATCACAACAACGAGCCGCTGCCGTTCATCGCTTACCGCAAGGGCTGCGACCGGAAGCTGGGCGGCCTGAAGACCGGCCTGATGCCGGGCCTCACCGACATCGGCAGCCTGTTCGCGCAATACTTCGGCCTCAGGTCCGAATACGCGGCCATAGTGAGGAGCTGACCATGAGCATTCCCGCCGCCGCCGTCATCCTGCTGCTGGGCGCCCCGGCCTTCGCCGGGCCTGCGCTGGACGCCCTTCCGCCGGTTCAGGCGGTCCTTCAGGTCCCGCGCCCGCTGCCGCTGGGCGGCGCCGGCCGTCCCGGCCTGGCCCAGGCGGGCTATAACGCGCTGATCTGGGACGGTAGGCCCGGCGACTGGTACGAGTGGTGGTATTACAAGACCGTCCTTCCCGGGACTGGGCAGGCCTTCTACTTCTGCTACGGCGTCGTGAACCCCTGGGACCGCGGCCAGACCGCGCCGGCCTCCCGCTCGTATGTAAGCGCCGGCAATTTCGGCGGATCCGAGTCGGCCGAGCAGGCCTTCCCCGTAAGCGCGTTCTCCGCCTCGGCTTCTTCTACGTTCGTGAAGGTGGGCGGGAATTCTGCCACCGACAAGGCGCTCACGGGGAGCATCCTGCTGCCCGGCGGGGGGGAGGCCTCGTGGGACATTAAGGTCGAGAAGGACTGGGGCTTCAACGCGATGGGCTGGACGATGTATCCCCAGGGGCTTTCCAATATCTACTGGTACCCGGCGCAGGCCTCCGCCTACATGACGGGCAATGTCACCTGGCGCGGCAAGACCTACAGGCTGGACCGCGCCCCGGCCTACCAGGACCGCAACTGGGGCAAAAGCTTCCCGAAGTGGTGGACGTGGCTGGTCTCCAATCACTTCAAAGGCTCTCCCGGTACGGCGCTGGCCGCCGGCGGCGGGGAGCCCAAGGTGATAGGCGGCATAAACCTGCCTAACGCGATGGGCATAGGCCTGCGCTACAAGGGGCGCGAGTACGCGTTCCGCCTGGGCAGCGGGGACTATATCAAACTCGACGTGAATTACGGCAAATGGGAAGTGCGCGCCGCGAACGGCGATGGCGAGCGCATAGAGATAACCGCCTACGCGCCCGAGGAGAAGTTTCTGCTGCTGAAGTTCATGGCCCCGCAGGGGCGGGAGTTCTACGATTACGAGGCCCTGCTGGGGAATATAAAGGTGAAGCTCTATTCAGGGAGCAGGCTGATCGCCGATCTCGAATCGGACGAGAGCGGGATAGAGTTCGGTTCCGGGGCGCCGCAGGAGTTCCACCGCCTCTTCGGCACTAAGGTCCCGCTTCACTGAGCGGACTTGAAAGAAGAACCCCGCCTCTCGGCGGGGTTCTTCTTTGCGGCGTGCGGGCTACTTGTAGGCCGGGTCCACGAAGGCCCGGTAGGAATGCGGGGTGAGGGCGGACCAGGTGTACTTGTTGGCCGGGTTCCAGAGCACCCAGCTCTCCAGCATGTTGCGGCGCGCGGCTATCAGCTGGGCGCGCACTTCCGGCGGTCCGTAATGCACTCCGAAGAGGGAGAAATCCTGCAGGTAGGGGCGGACCTTGGCGAAATCCATGCCGAGGCGGCCCATAGCGTCCTTGAGCCCGTGGTTTATCACCCTGTAGGGGCTGGCGTTGGGGTTCTTCAGCCCATAAATGCCGGGGCCGTAATGCGAGGGGTACATCATCGGGTAGATATAGTCCGCTCCTGAGGCCAGCGTCTTCAGGTCCTGGCCGATGCCCATGTCGTCCGTCGCGGACGTGGTCAGGCCGAACACGTCGGCCGATATCTTCACCTTGTACGGCGTGAGGCGCTTGCGGGCGTAGCCCAGGAAATCGCGCAGGTTCGTTATCGCGGTGTGCCGGTTGTGCGTCTTGGAATAGCGGCAGAGGCTGGTGTTCCCTTCCGACGGATAGCGGATATAGTCGAACTGTATCTCGTCGAAGCCGAGCTGCGCGCAGCGTTCGGCTATGTCCAGTGTATAGGTCCAGACCTCGCGGTTATAGGGGTCCATCCAGGTGGCCTTGTTGCTGCTGCGCCAGAGGCCGCCTCCCGGCTCGCGCACGGCGAGGTCGGGGCGCTCCTTAGGGAGTATCTGGTCCTTGAAGACCACTATGCGGGCCACGGTGTAGAGGCCGGCCTGCTTGAAGTCGCGGAGCATCTCCTCGGGCCTGGTTATAGCTCCGGTGTAGGAGTGGAATTTCTCGGCCTTCTGGATGCCGGGGATGTAGACCTTGCCGTCGGTCTCCTTGATAGCCACCACGACCGTGTTTATCACCGAGCCGGAGATCTTTTTTATAATATCCCTGCGGTTCTTCTCGGCGCCGGCGCCCCACGAGGTGAGATGTATCCCCCTTATGGCGGGGGAGGAGAGCACCAGGGAGCGGATCGCCGTGGTGGAGACCTCCACCTTGGCGGTCGTGGAGGAGAGTAACGCTGGGTCCGCGGCGCGCGAGGGAGAAGCCAGGAGCAAAAAAAGCGCTGTGAGGAGCATAGGCATATATTTTACAATTAAATGGAACGTTAAAGGGGAACCCCAATATGAAGCTTCTGCAACTCTTACTTATCGGAGCCGTTATCATGCCAAATCCGCTCTCAAGA
>JAKAMO010000103.1 GCA_021812825.1 bacterium
TCCCTGCCTCCGGAAACCTTCAGCGTCCTCTCCGCAGGGCGCTGATCCCGGACCGGTCCTCTCGGCTTAACCGCGGCAAAAATATAATAGAATACAGGCTATGGGGAACGATTGGGTTTTTAGGGACGAGCACATGCTGCGGGTCTTGTCGCCCCTCTCCGGGGCCGTGCCGGAAGCCCTGGCCAGGGCGCGCGTAGAAAAAAAGAGGTTCTGTTCGCAGGCCCTGATAGAGGGCGGCGTGCTTGCGCCTGAGCTGGTTATCCGCGCTTCGGAAGCCGCTTTCAAGGCCAGGCACGTTCCGCTGGCCTCGGCCGCGATAGACAAGTTCACGCTGTCGCTGGTCCCGGAAAAGATCTGCCGGAAGTACCTGCTGGTCCCGCTGCGGTTGGAGGAGAGCGAGATCCAGGCCGTGATGATGAACCCGTCCGACTTCAACGCCCAGTCGGACGTCGAGGCCATCACCGGCCGCCGGGTGATCCCGTTCTTCGGCCTGCCCCGCGAGATAGAGGCCTGCCTCGACCGCCTTTACAGCGCCGACGCCGTAGTCTTCGATCTGCTCAGCAAGGTGGAGACCCCCGACGACATCATGGTGCTGGGCGAGCGGGCCCAGGCCGTGCAGGAGGACTCTTCCATCTCCTCGCCGGTGATACAGCTGGTCAATTCCATCATCTCGCAGGCCTACCGCAAGCGTTCCTCGGACATCCATATAGAGCACGAAGAGCAGAACAGCCATGTCCGCATCCGTATAGACGGTGACCTTAGGAACATACTCAAGCTGCCGCGTCCCATAGCCGCCGGCCCGATAGTCTCCAGGATCAAGATAATGTCCGACCTGGACGTCTCCAACCACATGCGCCCCCAGGACGGCCGCACGAAGATCCGCATAGGCGCGGCCGAGGTGGGCCTGCGCGTCTCCACCCTGCCCACGTCGTACGGCGAGAAGGTGGTCATGCGCATACTGGACCAGCGCGCCGCGGAGGTCCCGTTCGAGAAGCTCGGCTTCGCGCCGGAAGTGGCCGCGGAACTGGACAAGTGCATGACCCAGACGCAGGGGGTCCTATTGATCACCGGGCCCACCGGCTCCGGCAAGACCACCACGCTCTATTCCATCCTGAACAAGGTGAAGAACGAGTCCAATAACGTCGTCACCGCCGAGGACCCTATAGAGTACAAGCTGCCCGGCATCAACCAGGTGCAGGTGAACGAAAAGCAGGGGCTCACCTTCGCCTCGGTGCTGCGCTCGGTGCTGCGCCAGGACCCGGATATCATAATGCTCGGGGAGATCCGCGACCACGAGACGGCGGACATAGCCCTGCAGGCCGCGATGACCGGCCATCTGGTGCTCTCCACTCTTCATACCAACGACACGGTTTCGACGCTGGCCCGCCTCGTGGACATGGGGGTGGACCGGTTCAAGATCTCTCCCGGCCTCCTGGCGGTCACCGCCCAGCGCCTGGTCCGCCGCCTCTGCCCCAAGTGCCGCGAGCAGGTGGCGGAGGGAGAGGCCGACAAGGTTATACTCCAGGTTCTCGGCGAGTACGGTTTCCGGAAGGCCTATTACCGCGCCAAAGGCTGTCAGGCCTGCGAGAAGACCGGCTACTCGGGGCGCACTTCCATCGTGGAACTGCTGATGGCCGACGCCAAGGTGAAGGAGCTCATCAACTACGGCGCCACGGCGGAGGAGATAACGAAGACCGCGGTGGCGTCCGGGGCCCTGCGGACCATGACGAAGGACGCGCTGTGGCACCTTGCCCAGGGCGATACCGACCTTCCCGAGATAGAGCCCTATCTGAAGCTGGCCAAGCCAGCGGCGCCGTCGCTCCTGCAGGACTCCCAGCCGGCCGCGATGCCGGTGCAGGCCGCGGCGCCAGCGTCCGCCCCGGCGAGGAGGAGCTCGCAGCAGGGCAAGCCGCGCATCATGGTGGCCGACGACGACCAGATAATGCGGATGCTGCTGAAGAAGTTCATCGAGAACTCTGGCTATGAGGCCGTGGAGGCGGTGGACGGAGAGGACGCGCTTACCAAGATCGCGGAGGGTCCGGCCCCCGACCTGCTTGTATCGGACGTCAACATGCCGAAGATGAACGGCTTCGATCTCGTCAAAGGGGTGCGCGAGACGCTGGGGCTGCTGGACCTGCCTGTCATCATGCTGACCACGGAGAGCGCCGACAAGAGCCAGGAGCTGGCCTTCGAGCTGGGCGCTGACGACTACGTGGTAAAGCCGTTCAAGGGCCCGCTGGTGATGGCCAGGATCACGGCCGCCCTGCGACGCGCGGGACGACTCGGCTGAGCGGGTCCGCCCGCCCGGGCGGGCGGCATGCAACCGTTCGGCGCCTAAAATTGTATTATATAGAGACAGTTCTCAGGAGGACACTACAAAATGAAGAAGACTTTGCTCGCAGTTACAGCCTGCTTTATAGCGGCTTCCGCCATGGCCGCGGACATGACCGAGGACCAGAAGACGCTTTATTTCCTGGGCCAGGCGGTCAGCTCCAAGCTCACGCAGTTCGAGTTCACCCCGGAGGAGTCAAAATATATAGTCCAGGGCTTCACCGATTCCCTGGGCGGCGGCAAGGAAAAGATGGACTCCAGCTACGGCGTAAAGCTGAACGCCTTCCTGGCCAAGAAGCAGGAGGCCATCACCGCCCGCAAGAAGGAAGAGGCCAAGCCCTTCCTGGAGAAGATGGCGAAGGAAAAGGGCGCCCAGAAGCTGCCGTCCGGAGTGATAATAATCCCCGTGAAGGAAGGCACCGGCGCCTATCCCAAGGCCGACGACATGGTCAAGGTCCATTACCACGGCACGTTCCCCGACGGCAAGGTCTTCGACTCCTCCGTTGAGAGGGGCACGCCGGCCGAGTTCCCGCTCTCCGGAGTCATCCCGTGCTGGACCGAGGGCGTCCAGAAGATCAAGGTGGGCGGCAAGGCCAAGCTGGTCTGCCCGTCCGACACCGCCTACGGCGACCAGGGCGCCGGCGGCACTATACCCGGAGGCGCCACGCTGGTGTTCGACGTGGAGCTGCTGGACATCCTGAAGGAGAACCCGATGGCCGCCCTCTCCTCGCCAGCTCCCGAGAAGAGAACGGAGAAGAAGGCGGAGAAGAAAGAGGCCAAGAAAGCCGACAAGAAGAACTGATCCCGCTTCAGGACAGGAAAGGGCCCCGGACAGTCGGGGCCCTTTCATTTCCGGGCGAGCCTGCCCAGGAGCTTTTCCGCTTCCAGCGCGCAGTAGACCGCGGATGAAAGCGCGAGCGTCAGCGCCAGCTCTTTGAGGGTCAGGGGCGCCGTAGTGAACAGTCTGTTGCACGGCGGGAAGTATATGACGGCCAGCTGCAGCGCCACGGTGAGCGCCACGGAGCCCAGCAGCGGCCCGTTCGTGAGCAGCCCCAGCTCCCACAGCGTGCGCTTTTCGGACCTTATAGCCAGCGCCTGGCCGAGCTGGCTCAGACAGAGGACGGTGAAGACCATGGTGCGCCAGTGCTCCCTGCCGGTGGCCAGCCCCCAGTACTGCGTCCCCAGGCAGACCGCGCCCATCAGCAGCCCTGCCCAGATGATCTGAGTCCCCATGCCGCCGGAGAACAGGCTTTCCCCTGGCGGGCGCGGGGGGCGGCGCATCACGTCGGCCTCGGCCGGCTCCGAGGTCATCGCCAGGCCGGGAAGGCCGTCCGTGACCAGGTTTATCCAGAGTATCTGTATCGGCAGCAGCGGTATAGGCATCCCCAGGAACGGGGCCAGGGATATGGTCCAGATCTCGGCCGAGTTGCAGGTGAGGATGTAGCGGATGAACCTCCGGATATTCTCGTAGATGCGGCGCCCTTCGCGCACCGCGCGCACTATGGTGGCGAAGTTGTCGTCGAGCAGTATCATATGGGCGGCTTCCTTCGAGACGTCGGTGCCGGTGATCCCCATGGCCACGCCTATGTCGGCGCGCTTGAGGGCGGGGGCGTCGTTCACGCCGTCGCCCGTCATTGCCGCGAACTGCCCTTTGCGCTGGAGCGCCTTCAGGATGCGCAGTTTCTGTTCCGGAGCGACGCGGGCGTAGACGCGCGTGGTCTCCACCCTGTCCATCAGCTCCGCCTCGGACATGCCCTCGAGTTCCCTGCCGGTCAGCATGGAGGTCCCGCCCGGCTCCGCTATGCCGAGCCTGGCGGCGATGCTGATGGCGGTTACCGGGTGGTCCCCGGTTATCATGACGGGGACTATGCCCGCCGCGGCGCATTCGGCCACCGCCGCCTTCGCCTCCTCGCGCGGCGGGTCCTCGAGCCCGACGAGCCCGATGAAGGTGAGCGCGTGCTCCGCCGTCTCGGGGGTGGGGGAGGCCGGGACCGAGTCCCACTCCCTGGACGCGAAGCCCAGCACCCGCAGGCCCCTCGCGGCCATGCCTTCCGCGGCCCGCCGCGCCGCCTCGTTTCCGCCGTCCATTCCCGGCCCGCGGACGGAGGACTCCAGCAGGTTCTCCGCGGCGCCCTTCGTGACGGAGAAGAACCTCCCCTCCCCGGAGAGTGAGCCCGCGTGGAAAGTGGTCATCGCTTTGCGCTCGGAATCGAAGGGGAGTTCCGCGGTGCGGGGATAGCGGGCGTCCAGTTCCAGCTTGCCCGGCCCGCCCCTCTCGGCCAGCGCGCAAAGGGCCGTTTCGGTCGGGTCCCCGCTCCAGCCGCCGGGTCCGCGCCGGGAGTCGTTGTTCAGCGCGGCCGCTGTAAGCAGGCTGGCCCAGTGGCTTTGCAGCTCCGGCGGGACCGGCCCGTCCGCGTCGAGCAGCTTGCCGCCGATGAACACCTGGGCCGCCTGCATCCGGTTCTGCGTAAGCGTCCCGGTCTTGTCCGAACAGATATACGTAATGGAGCCCAGGGTCTCTACGGCGGGCAGGCGGCGTATCAGGGCCTGCTGGCGCACCATCCTGGCTGCGCCCAGCGCCAGCGCGATGCTCATGACCGCCGGGAGGGCTTCGGGTATGGCGGCCACCGCCAGGGATACCGCCGTAAGGAACATCAGGGCCGGGTCTTCCCCGCGCAGCAGGCCGGCCAGGAATACCACCGCGCAGATCCCCAATATGATCCATGCCAGCTTGCGGCCGAAAGCCGCCATCCGCCGCTGAAGGGGGGTCTGCACCTCCTCCTCGTCCTGCAGCAGTCCCGCTATGCGTCCCAGCTCGGTGCGCATGCCGGTGGCGGTGACGAGGCCCCTGGCCCTTCCGTAGGTGACGGACGTGCCGCTGTAGGCCATGTTACGCCTGTCCCCGAGCGGCAGGCCGGTCCCGGGCAGGGCCGAAGAGGTCTTCTCGACCGGGACGGACTCGCCGGTCAGCGCCGCCTCGTCCGTCTTCAGCGCGGCGCATTCGGTGATGCGCAGGTCGGCGGGGACCACGCTGCCGGCCTCCAGCAGCACCAGGTCCCCGGGAACAAGTCCGGAGGCCGGGACGGCGGCCGGGATCCCGTCCCTGACTACTACGGCCGCGGGGGCGGCCATCTTCTTCAGGGCTTCCATCGCCTTCTGCGCGCGGTATTCCTGCGCGAATCCCATCGCGGCGTTCAGCAGGACTATCGCCAGTATTATGGCGCTGTCCAGAAGCTCGCCGATGAGCCCCGACACGAGGGCCGCCGCTATCAGGACCAGTATCATGAAGTCCCCGAACTGGGAGAGGAACATCGCCAGCGCGGAGCGCTTCGGCTTTTCTTTGAGGGAATTGGGGCCGTATTCGGCCAGGCGCGCGGCGGCTTCGCCTTCCGCAAGTCCGGAAGCCGTAGTGCCGAGCCCTTTCAGGAGCCCGGAGATATCCAGCTGATACCAGTCGTGCTTATCGACCTGCGCCGGCATACACCCCCCAAGGGGATTATAGGAGTTACCGCGCGGGAATAAAAGCCCCGGGGACCGGGGCGTAGGGTCAGGAGGCGTCCTGCGGACGCGGCTTAATGGCCACCGAGAGGAAGATGGAGGCCGCCAGTATCCCGATGACTACCCCGAGAGAGAGAAGGGCCGGTATATGGACGTAGGCGGAGGCCAGCATCTTGGCCCCGACATAGAAAAGAATGACGGAGATGCCGACCTTCAGGTAGCGGAAAAGGTCCATCACCGAGGAGAGCAGGAAGTACAGCGAGCGCAGACCTACTACCGCGAAGACGTTGGAGGTGTAGACTATGAACTTGTCGCGCGAGACCGCCAGCACGGCGGGTATCGAGTCCACGGCGAAGATCAGGTCCGAGGTCTCGACCACCACTAGGGTGGCGAACATAGCCGTGGCGTACCACCGGCCGCGCTTGACGAAGAAGCTTCCGTCCGCTATGTCCTTCTCGACCGGCACCACTTTCGAGAGCAGGCGCAGCACGGGGTTCCTGCCCGGGTCCATCTCGCCCTCCTTCTGCAGCAGCATCTTGACGGCCGTGAAGATGAGGATGGCCCCGAAGACGTAGATGATCCAGTTGAAGGTGTTTATCAGCTTCACCCCGGTGAAGATGAGGACCAGGCGCATCAGCACGGCCCCGAGTATGCCCCAGGTCAGTATCTTGGGCTGATATTTCCGCGGGATGCCGAAGTAGGTGAAGATCAGGATGAAGACGAACATGTTGTCCATCGAGAGGGAATACTCGATGACATAGCCGGTGAAGAACTCCACCATCTTCGTGAAGCCCAGCATGTGCCCGGTCAGGAAGCCGAAAAGCGACGCGACCAGCACCCAGAACGCGCAGAGCAGCAGCGCTTCCTTGCGGGTTATCTCGTGCGCCCGTCCGGCCGACAGCCGGATGTCGGCCGCGAAAAGCGCCGCGGCGGTCACGGCGAAGACCATCCACATTATCGTTAACGGTGCCATGCAGGCTAATTATATAATATCGCCGCCGGGATTGTTCCTTGTCCTTGAACCCGCCTGCCGAGATTGTTAGAATCTAGGCAATGACAGCCCAGGAGGGAGACATGAGCGAAACTTTCGATATAGTGCTGCTGCTCGCGCTGCCGGCTTCCGGCAAGTCCGAGGTCAGGCGGTTTCTGGCCAACATAGAGCCGGAGCGCCTCAGGAAGGAATTCCACATAGGCCCCAATCTGCAGCTGGACGACTTCCCCTACGTCCACATGATGCGCCGCGCGGACGACGAGCTGGCCAGGCTCGGCAAGGGCAGGATCTTCTTCAAGGCCGGCGACAGGCCGTTCCAGGACACCCGCGACTGGGGGACCCTGATCCACCTGCTCAACGAGGACTACCACGACCTGATGAAGAAGAACGTGGTTAAGGCGGCCAGCGCAGCCGACCTGCTGATGAAGCGCATAGACAAGGCCGGCGAGAAGGCCAAGGTGACCCCGCGCCTGGCCAAGCTGGACGCGGATACCTGGAAGAAGGTCTCGGCCGCGCTGGAGAAAGAGGCCCGCGCGATGCTCGACGAGAAGCATGCGGCCTACCCCGATTCCTTCGAGGGCAGGACCATAGTTATAGAGGCCGCCCGCGGCGGCCCGGACAAGTCCGCGTTCCCGCTGCAGGACCCGCTCGGCTACCAGTACTCGCTGCGCGAGCTGGACCCGGAGATACTTAAGAAGGCGGTGATACTGTACGTCTGGGTGACCCCTGAGGAGAGCCGCCGGAAGAATACCGCCCGCACCGACCCGAACGACCCGGGCTCCATCCTGCACCACGGCGTGCCGATGGAGGTCATGCTGAACGACTACGGCTGCGACGATATGGACTATCTGGAGAAGAACACCGAACTCCCCGGCACCATCACGGTGGTCAACGGCGGCCGGAAGTACCATCTTCCTATAGGCCGGTTCGACAACCGAGTCGACAAGACCAGCTTCCTGCGCGTCGACAAGAAGGACTGGGACCCGAAGATGGTGGCTGACGTGACGGCCGGCATCCGCGGCGCCACGGACAAGCTGTATTCGCTGCTCACCGCCGCCCGCAAGTAAGCTGCCGGCGACGTATAACGGCCGCGGCCCTTAGGCCGCGGCCGTTCTTTTTTTACTAGTATTTTTGTATTATATCGCAAATCCTCCGGGGCAGGAGGAAGTCCACTACAGGGGTTTGAAAGATGACAAAAGAGAAAGAAGCGTGGGGCTCCCGGGTCGGGCTGGTGCTGGCCATGGCCGGCAATGCCGTCGGGCTGGGCAATTTCCTCCGCTTTCCGGCGCAGGCGGTGCAGAACGGCGGGGGGGCGTTCATAATACCCTACCTGGTCTGCTTCGTGCTGATGGGCCTGCCGCTGCTGTACGTGGAATGGGCCATGGGCCGCCATGCCGGCCGTTTCGGCCACCACAGCACGCCGTTCATCTTCGCGTCGCTGGACGAAAAGCCTTTCTGGAAGTACGCGGGCGTGCTCGGCCTCTTCATCAGCATCGGTATCTGCTCTTACTATACCTATATCGAGACTTGGACCATCTCCTGGGCCTACCACAGCGCGATGGGGCACTTCATGGGCATGTCGCAGGACCAGGTGGCGAACTTCTTCACCACCTATATCGGCCTTGGCACCAAGGAGCCGGTGGTGGTGTGGATAGCCTGCGTGGCCCTGAACACCTGGATACTTTCCCGCGGCCTGCAGGGCGGAGTGGAGATGGCCGCCAAGATAGGCATGCCGCTGCTCCTTATCTTCGGGATAGTGCTGGCCATTCGCGGCGTCACGCTGACCGCAGGCGACCACGGAGCCGTCTT
>JAKAMO010000014.1 GCA_021812825.1 bacterium
GATCTGGTCGGGCCTTCCGCGGGTCTGAAGGTGACCCTGGATGGTTTGCCTTTATGGAGGCCGATCCCGTCTATCGTAGCCGTCTCTTTGGTTGTAGTTCTCATGCGTTTTGAATTGTGTCGCCGAATGCAGGTTCGGGGTCCTGCCGCCCGGTCCGCTTTCCCGTCCCGTCCGCTCCACCCATCCCCTGCTAGGCTGGCGAGATGCGTGCCTGCCGTTCACCTTACGCGGCCGGCCCGGAAAAACGGCCCGGTCGTCACCCCTCCAACTATTTCGGCGACAGGGGCCTCGCGAGGGCGAGGCTTGCGCAGCGCCGAGCCCGAGTGAAAGAGCACGGCCACGGTGTGGCCGCGCGTACCCGGAGAAGGCATACCCTCGCCAGGCTCAGCCCGTCTAGATCCCGAGGCGCTTCTTTATCTTCGAGAGCGTGCGGTGCATCTCCGGCAGCTTGGAGAGCAGGGCCTCTATCTTCATGGCCTGGATGCGCGGCCGGCCGATATGGCCGAACACCACCTGTCCCGGGGAGAGGTCGCTCATGATGCCGGTCCTGGCCATCACCGCGGAGTTCTCCCCGATCTTCACGTGGTCCGAGATGCCGGCCTGGCCGCCGATTATCGCGTTGTCGCCTACCTCGGTGGAGCCGGCTATCGCGGCCTGCGCCATGATCAGGCAGTTCCTGCCGATCCTCACGTTGTGAGCTATGTGCACCAAGTTGTCTATCTTCGTGCCCGCGCCTATCAGCGTGACCTCCAGCGCGGCGCGGTCTACCGCGCAGTTGGCGCCTATCTCTACGTCGTCCTCTATGACGACCTTTCCTATCTGCGGGATCTTCTCGTGTTTGCCGCGGGGGGAAACGTAACCGTAACCGTCGGAACCTATGACCGTGCCGGCGTGTATTATGCAGCCGGAGCCTATCTCGCAGGAATCCATCATTTTAACGCCGGGGTAAAGCCTCGTGCCCATGCCCACCTTAGCGTTGCGGCCGATATAGCACTGCGCGCCTATCGAGGCGCCGGGGGCTATGTAGGCGCCCTCTTCGACGACGGCGCCGGGACCGACGTGCGAGTCGGCCCCGATCTTCGCCGTGGGATAGATGACGGCCGTCGGGTGCCTGCCGCGGTCCGGGAGCGGCCTCAGGTCGGCCTCGAAGCGGCGCAGGGCCAGCATGAAGGCGTACTTCGGGTTCTTCGTGAAGACCACCGCGCCCTTGAACTCGGAGAGGGCCGCTTCGCTGCCGTCGGGGGCCAGCAGGCAGCCGGCCTTCGAGGCCGCGGCGGCCGCGGCGAGGGCCGGGTCCGCGAGGAAGGCGAGGTCCGAGGGGCCGGCCTTCTCCAGCGGGGCGGCGCCTCGCAGCATCAGGCCGGGGTCGCCGCGTAGCTTGCCCTGCGCCAGCTTCTCCACTTCGGAGGCGGCGAGGCTCATAGGCCGCCCTCCTCCAGCTTCTTCATAAGCTTGTCGGTCAGGTCCACCGCGTGCTGGCCGTAGAGGATGTTGCGCTTGTCCACCACCACGCTGACCTCCTCCTTTGTCGCCAGCTCCTTGAGGGCCACGTAGATGCGCCCCAGCAGCAGCTCGCTCTTGCGGCTCTCGTAGTCGAGCAGCTCGCGCTCGGCCTGTTTCTGGGCCTGGCGCAGCGACTCCTCCTTGCGTGACAGGTCGGTCTCTTTGCCGGTTATGGCGGCGTCTATCTCCGGGACGGAGGTGGAGACCGAGAACTTGAAGTGGGAGACGGGGACGCGGGCCACCCCGGGCATATCTATGCCCGTCATGCCCGGCAGCCCCGCCGGTACGGCGGTAGAGGGCACGGGCGCGGCGGCGCCCTGGACGGCGGAGGTGGACGCCTCGGGCGAGGAAGTGGAGAGGGAGACGGTCTCGGTGGAGACGGCCTGCGCGGCCTGCGCGGCGGCCTCGGCCACGCTGCGCCTGGTCTCCATCAGGGACGGCAGCGTAAGAGCGAACTCCCTTTCCTGTCGCAACTTGGCGATCTCGGCCTTCAGCGTGAAGATCTCGGTCTTCCTGGCGTTGAGGGAGTCCTCCTTCTTCTTTATCTCGGCCAGGAAGTCCTCGCGCGCGCCGGTGGTGCCGGAATATTCCTTGAAGACGCGGTCGATGTCCACGTAGCCTATCGTGCCGGATTCGCCGCGGTTCTCCTCGAGCAGCAATTCGAGCGCGTTGGCTTTAGCCGCCGGCAGCGCCAGCAGCGCGGCAAAAAGGAGTTCTTTCATAGCCATAGGGGCCGGGGCTGTCCCGGCCGATCCTCCAGTACTCTCGTCTCCCGCCTTCTAGAACAGGTTGCCCAGCGTGAAGTAGATGTCGGAGCGCTGTTCGCCGGCCTTGTGGTTGAAGCCGTAGCCCCAATCCAGCCGTATCGGGAAGGCCGGGGTCGTGAAACGTATGCCGAACCCGGCGCCCGCCTTCATGTTCGTGGTCCCGGTGCCGAAGCGGGTGCTGATCCTGTCGAAGCCGTCCCACGAGTTGCCGGCGTCCAGGAAGAAGCCCCACTGCACTATCGTCCTGTGCTTCTCCCGCGCCAGCGGGATCTTGAACTCGAGGTTAGCCACGTCGTAGACGCGGCCGCCGTTCAGCGGGCCTATCTGGCCGTTGTTGGAATAGCCGCGCACGGTCTCCGCGCCGCCGAGGAAGTAGCGCTCGTATACGGGGACCTTCTTAGTGCTCCCGAAGCGGCCGACGAAGCCGAAGCGGTTGGCGAAAGACATCACGAACGGGTAGTCGTCTATCGAGAAGAGCTTCAGGTTGTAGCTGTAGGAGAGCGTGGGTTTGTAGTAGTTCACGTCGCCCTGCAGCGGGCCGCCGGCGTAATCGAAGCCCAGGGAGGTTTTGGTGCCGCGGGTCGGGTCCCAGACGTTGTCGCGGGTGTCGCGCGTCAGCTCCACGTACACAGAGGAAGTGACGCTGGTGCCCTCCTGCAGCTCTCCCTGATAGATCTGGTCCACGCCGGTTATCCGCACCTTCTCGTAGGTGTACGAGGTCCGCAGCTGGTATTTGTCCTCCTGGAAGCGCGGGCCCAGGGTGATCTTGCCGCCGGTGCGGCGCTCCGTGTAGGCGGAGATGGTGTCGCGGTAGGGCTTGTAATGGCGCGTATTGAACACGTCCACGCCGAGCGACGTGGGGTGGTCCCCGACCCACGGGGTCATCCAGCTCAGATAGTAGTCCTGCACGCGCTTGCCGAAGTTCCAGGAGAGGGACATCCGCTGGGCCCTGCCGAACATGTTCATGTGCGACATCGACAGCGTGCCGACCAGGCCGTCGGTGGACGAGATGCCGGCGCCCGCGGTCAGCATGCCGGGCTTGCCCTCCGTGACGTCGAAGACGAGGTCCACCTTGTCCGGGTCGGGCGTAGGGTTGATGACCGGGGCCACGTCGTCTATGAAACCGAGGTTGAAGATCTTCTCCTGGCTGCGGCGGATCTTGGAGGAGCTGAACACCTCGCCCTCCTTCTGCGTGATCTCGCGGCGCAGCACGTGGGTCTTCGTGGCCTTGTTGCCTTCCACGTCGATGTGGGCGACGTAGATCTGGGAGTTCTCGGTGATCAGGAACGTTATGTCGGTCTCCCCGGTGGACTCGACGAAGTTGCGCTGCGGGACGATCACGGCCTTCAGGTAGCCCTTGTCGGCGTACTTGTCCTGCAACGCGCGCACGGTGTCGTCCAGCTTCTCCTGGCTGAAATACTTGCCCCGCCGGTACTCTACCAGCGGCGTCAGGTCGCTCGGCAGGTAGACGGAGTTGCCGGAGAAATAGGTGCCTCCGAACTTTATCTTCTTTCCTTCCGTGACGGTTATGTGTATGGTCGCGCTGGAGCGGTTCTCGTTGAACGAGGTGGAGGTCCTGTCCACCGAGAAATCGGCGTAGCCGTTGTTCTTGTAGAAGTCCTTGAGCTTCTCCACGTCGGCGGACAGCTCCTGCGGGGCGTAAATCTTCTTCGGGCGGTTCTTGAACTTCTTGACGAGCTTCTTCAGCGGGAAGCCCTCGGCGCCGGTTATCTCCACGGCCGCCACGCGGGCCTTGTTGCCTTCCTTCACCTTGATGGTAAGATCGCAGGCGGAGGAGGAGGAATCGAACTTCACGTCGTAGTCGGTCTGGATGTCGATGTAACCCTTCTCGCGGTACATGTCGGCGATCTTGATAAGGTCCTCGCGCACCTTCAGCTCGTCGAAATAGTCCTTCTTCTTCAGCGTCATCTCGTCCTTGACGCGGCCCTTCGAGAGGTCCTTGTTGCCGCTGACGTCGAGGCTGCGGATCAGGGGCTTCTCTGTGATGATATAAGTGACGCGGACGGCCTCGGTCACGCCGGCGGCCCGGGAGAGCTTCTCCGGTATCTCCGCGCCAGGCATCCTGGCTATGTCCACGGAGACCTTGTCCACGCTGCCCAGCGCCAGGATGGCCTCGATGTCGTCCTGCACGAAGTCCTTCATGTAGACCCGCCCCTTTCTGGCCTTGCCGGCCTTGATGACGGTCTTGGGCTTAAGATTGACGTTGCCCTTTACGGCCGTTTCGGCCACGGCCCACGGCCCTTCGCCCAGGTCGTCCGCGTCCGCTTTCGGGACCTCTATGACCAGGTGCTCGGCAGGCAGCACTACGCGCGGCGCGGCCGGCGCCTGCTGCTGCATGCCGGGAAGGTCGCCGGTGGCGGCGGGTGTGGATTGGGCGCCGGCCATGGCGGCCGGCAGGGCGGAGAGCAGTAGTAGAACGGTGGAAATTCGCATCTTTGTCCTTGTTGCCAGATGAACGACGCCGCCGCCCCGTAGGGCGGTGGCGGTGGATATCGATATCTTACTATTTTAGCGCCCGCTCATAAAACCGCTTTCGCGGGATTTATGCTAGAATTAGCGGGGCCCGATATCCTGCTATCACAATTACGGACCGGGGGGCGGAAAAGTTGCGGTCTTCCGGGGCTTGAGCCCCGGCTTCCGCCGGCCGGACCGGAAACGGAGGAACCAATGAAAAAAGTATTCATCCTCGACACGAACGTGCTTATCCACGACCCGCTGTCGTTCACCAAATTCGAGGATAATACGGTGGTCATACCGATCTCCGTCATAGAGGAACTGGACACCTTCAAACACGCGGCCGACGAGCGCGGCAAGAGCGCGCGCATAGTCTCGCGCAAGCTCGACGAATACCGCCTGAAAGGCAAGCTGAACGCCGGCGTCAAGATGGAGAACGGCGGCACGCTGGTGGTGGACCTGGACCACGTTCAGGTGCTGCCCAAGGAGTTCAAGCTGACGGAGATGGACAACCGCATCCTGAACACCGCCTACTGGTACGGCCAGAAGAAGCACACCGCGATACTGGTGACCAAGGACATCAACCTGCGCCTGAAGGCCGAGGCCGTCGGGCTGGTGTCGCAGGACTACGAGTCCGGCAAGGTGAAGGTGGACGAGCTTTACCCAGGGCTGGTCACGCTGCAGGTCCCCGCGCCGTCGGTGGACAAGTTCTACAAGGACCACGTGATCGACAGCCCGAAGGACAGCGAGCTGTCCCCCAATGAATTCGTCGTGATCCACGCCAAGGACGACCAGAAGAAGTCGGCGCTCGGCCGCGTGGACCCGGCCGACCCGTCGAAGATCCGGGCGCTGAACCCGGAGCCCTCGCCGTGGGGCATCCGCCCGCTCAACAAGGAGCAGCGCTGCGCGATGGAGCTGCTGCTCGACGACTCGGTCAAGCTGGTCACGTTGCTCGGTTCCGCCGGCACGGGCAAGACCCTCTGCACGCTGGTCTGCGGTTTGCAGAAGTCGGTGGAAGAGAACGTCTACCGCAAGCTGATCATCTGCCGTCCGATAGTCCCGGTCGGAAAGGACATCGGCTTCATCCCCGGCACCAAGGAGGAGAAGCTCTCTACGTGGATGGGGGCTATCTACGACAACCTCGAGTTCGTGATGGACAAGCGCCACCAGGAGAGCGCGCTGGAGAAGTTCGAATACCTGCTGCAGAACGAGAAGATAGAGATAGCCTCCGTCACGCATATCCGCGGCCGCTCGCTGCCGAAGCAGTACATGATAGTGGACGACGCGCAGAACCTGACGCCGCACGAGATCAAGACGATACTTTCGCGCGCCGGGGAGGGCACCAAGGTCGTGGTGACAGGCGATCCGTACCAGATAGACAATCCGTACCTGGACATAGCGTCCAACGGCCTGACCTATATCGTGGACCGCATGAAGGGCCAGAAAATGTACGGCCACCTGACGTTCACGAAGACCGAGCGCAGCTCGCTGGCGGCGCTCGTGGCCGAGCTGCTGTAACCGGCTCCAGCCGGTCAAGGGAAGGCCGGGCCCGCCCCGGCCTTTCTTTTGGTTCTCTGGGTCTTTGGGCCTAGGCGGGTCTGGGTCCTAGGGCCCTAGGCAGAAAAACGTTATATACTAAAATATAACTGCGGTAATGCCGGAACGCGAGCGCGATCGGCGCCATTACAACACAAGGAAAAAGAACATGCTTAAAAGATGGTTTCAGACCGCCGTAATACTTTCCCTGCTCGCGGTTTCGCCACGGGTCTTCGCCGAGCGCCCAGGCGCGACAGCGCTGGGCGACCTGTCCGGCGCGGTGGTGCTGCAGGGCCTGGACGCGATCCCCTCCCCGAATGAGATTATCGTTCCGATGGCCGCTCCCGCTGCGGAAACGCGCGCCTCGGCCGGCGCGCCCGCTCCCGGCCGCGACTTCAGCCCCGCCATCCAGGACGGCGCCCGCATCAAGGCGCTGATGAAGCTGATCTCCGACATCTACAACGGGAACCATCTCCCGTATTCCCAGGACGGCGCGATCTTCTCCAACAAGGAAGGACGCCTGCCGCAGCAGCCCAAGGGCTACTACCACGAGTACACGCTTCTGACCGGCAACGCGCCGCACACGGTGACCATAGGCGGCACCACCTACCAGGTGGCCCCCGACCTCAGCGCCCGCGGCTCGGAGCGGGTGATAATAGGCGGCGGCGAGAAGATCTACTACACCCCCGACCACTACAAGAACTTTATCCTGCTGACGGTGGTCTACTGAGCCGCATGCCCCCGGGCGCCGGCGGGCTGTTCCTGGACCTCAAGGGGTCCGCTTCGGAGGAGGAGGTCCTGAAAAGGTTCCCTCCTCCGGATTATTTTACGGCCTTCATAGACGGATCTGCGGCCAGGGACAAGGCCGGGCTGCTGGCCGCGGTCTCGTCGGCGTTCAGGTTCCCGGCCTATTTCGGCGGGAACTGGGACGCCCTGCTGGACTGCCTGCGTTCGCTCCCGAACGAGGTCCCGGCGAAGGGTTACGTGCTGGCGGTCCGGGACCCGGCCTCTTTCCTCTCCGCCTCTCCCGCCGACCTGGAGGATTTCAGGGACATCGCGGAGGAGGCGCGGGCCTTTTTGAAGGAAAAGTTCGGCGCGACCCTGCTGGTAGTGCTGCTCTGAAACCGCGGAAAACCGCCCTTCCCCCCGTCCCCGTTCTCCCCTGGCATCCCGCCCACCGTTCATTTTGGCAGAAGCTGCGTCTTCTGACGAAAGCTCTTCCGCTTTTTGATATTATAGGCGGAATGCGCGGGAGACCCGGTCCCCGGGTGAAACTATGAAAAAGAACGGCACTGATTTCGACGCGGCGGTGATAGGCGGCGGCCTCGGAGGCTTGTCGGCGGGGGCCTTGCTGGCCAGCCGCGGCTACAAGGTCTTCCTGGCCGAGCGCAACGAGGAGGTGGGGGGCAACGCCAGCGTAGTGAGGCGCGGCGGCTACTCGTTCGAGCGGGCGCTGCACCAGGTCTACGGCCTCGGCAGTACGGGTACCCAGAGCGCGGGACTGCTCCGGGAGATGGGGGTGGACCGGAAGGTGGAGTTCATCGAGCTGCCCGCTTTCATGGAGGTGGTGTTCCCGGGGCTCCGCTTCCTGTTCCCCGCCGACGCCGGCGAGCTCGAGGCGGCCCTCTGCAGGCGTTTCCCCGCCGAGCGCCGCGCGATAAGCAAAATGCTCGAGCAGGGCCGCAGTCTCTACCGGATGGACCGCATGCTGAAGTCCGGCGGCTGGAGGGACCGCCTCAGGGAATGCTCCAGCCCGGCCGCCGAACTGCGCAATATGGTCAATTCGGCGGCCATGATGCGCTATGCCAAGCGGACCTTCGGGGATTACTGCCGCGAGCATTTCCGGTCCCCCGAGCTGGTGGCCATACTCGGCGCTCCCTGGGTATACCTGGGCGTGCCGCCGGGCCGGGTGCCCGCCATGATGATGGTGGCCATGCTGGGCGCCTTCACGGCGGAGAAGCCCTTCTATATCAGGGGCGGCTCGCGCAGCCTGAGCGAGGCGCTGGCCGGCTCCATAACAGCGCGCGGCGGGACGGTGAGGACCGGCGCGCCCGTGCGGCGCATACTTACCGCCGCCGGCGCGGCGAAGGGGGTGGAGCTCGAGGACGGGACCCGCGTGGACGCGCGCTGCGTCATCTCCAACGCCCCGGCCAGGCTTACCTTCGGCGCCATGCTCGGTGCGAGCGTCGCGCCGGCGCCTTACCTCTCGCGCCTGCGCGGGATGAGCACCTCGCTGTCCGCGTTCCATTTGCTGATAGGCGCGGAGCTGGATATCGGGCGGCTCGAGAGGCCGCCGGTCTACGCCACCAGCTTCTACCGCGGCCTCGATCACGACGAGAACTACGCTCTGACGACGCAGGGGGAGATCAGCTCGTTCGGCCTCTGCCTCCATTCCCTCGCGGATCCTTCGCAGGCGCCGCGCGGCTGCAGCTCGCTGGCGGTCATCACGCTCTCTCCCTGGCGCGGCCGGGCTTACTGGAAGAAGAACCGCGCGGCCCGTGCGGACCGCCTGATAGACATGGTCGAGAGCGTGCTGCCGGGCCTTCGGAGCAAGGTGCGCGAGATGGAGATCTTCGACCCGGCCTCCATAGAGGCGCGGACCGGGGTGGACGAGGGGGCGATCTACGGCTGGGAGAACAAGGTCGGCCAGACGCTGTTCGACAGATTGCCGCAGGTCTCCCCCGTGCGCGGTCTTTTCCTCTCGGGACAGTGGACTTCTCCCGGTTCAGGGATGACCATGGCCATACAATCCGGCGGCAGCGCGGCGAAGCTCGCCGCGGAATACGTTGCGTCCGGCTCCGGGAAGCGCTGAGGGAAGCATATGCGGCGCGGCCCTGGGTATTGACCCTTGCGGACATTGTCCGTTGACCGCGGTCGCCGGGTTCAATAGAGTTCGTTCCCTCTACGTCCTACGGGATCGTGGCCGAAAAGAGCCTCCAGCCTGTCCGGCATCCTTTCCGAAAGGTCGGCGAGCACGGCCATGGCCAGCTTTATCTTTTCCGTGAACAGCCTGCAACTCCTGGCATGAGGCCTGGATACGTCCCCGTTGAAATAATGGTTGATGTTCAGGCAGGACCCGGTGGTCCCGCAGACGCTGAAGATCTCGCAGCCGGCGCACCTCCTGAACCTTCCGGCGGTTTTCCGCAGCAGCGAGAGATGTTTTTTGCGGTCCAGCCCGGAGTGCACGTTCCCGAGGGAGAAGGCCTTTATCCCTATGAACGAGGTGCAGGGGAAGATCTCGCCGTCGGACGACACCGCTATCTGGCCCTGGGCCGCCGGGCACCCGCCGGTGACCTGCTGGTTGTAATAAAGCCTCTGCATCAGCTTGAAGAACCTGTTGAAGAAGGTCTTTCCGTAATCCAGGACGCCCTTTACGGCCTCGTCCGAATATTTCCCGGCCAGCAGATCGTACTCCCCGAGGATCCTGCGGAAGTCCTTTTCCTTGTGGAAGAAAACGGCTTCCCTCCCCGGGGTTATCTTGTGGCACGCGTCCTCGCTCTCGAAGATCTCCACGCGCTCGAACCCCAGGTCCTTTAGGTTGCGGTAAAGCGCGACCATGTCCGTGTAGTAAGGGGTGACGGTCGTCCTCCCGACCAGCCTGCGTCTCGTCTCCGGACGCATGTTCCGCAGGTTTCGCGCTATCGCGGCGAAGCTGCCTTTCCCGTCGTGAAAGGGCCTGTTCCGGTCGTGCAGCTTCCTGGGGCCGTCCACGCTTACCGCTATCTGTACCCCCAGTCCCAGCAGCTTCTCGGCCAGCGCCGGGGTCAGCAGGGTCCCGTTGGTGGCCAGCAGGAAATGGAACCGGATGTTCGTTTTCTTTCCCAGGGCCTTGCAGTAGGCGACCGCGCCCAGGAGCGTGGGCAGGTTCTTAAGAGGCTCCCCGCCGTAAAAATCCACGACCAGCTGTTTTTCCCCGCGGCTCATCTTGACCAGCAGGTCCACGGCCCGGCAGGCCGTTTCCACGGACATCGGGGGAGGGCAGGCCGCGGCTTCCGGACGGGCGCTCTTCGCCTTCTTGAACGAACCGTTCGAATATTTCCCGGTATCGTTCCAGCAGTAGACGCAGCGCAGGTTGCAGTCGGAGGTTATGTTCAGCGTCAGGTCGGTCAGGCGGGCGCGGATGTCGGGAGGCCCGGACCTGGCGGCGCGCAGCGGGAACAGAGCGGAGATCTCCGCCGGGACCGAAAAGCCGCGGGCCAGCTTTTCCGCCGCCGCGGTCGAGAGTTTTCCGCCCTTTTCTTCGATCGCGCTATTCCACTTCTTAAGGGCCTTGTAGACGGCAGGGGACAGCTCGTAGAAATCGCCGGTGCCGGTAGAGACGCCGATGCGGCGCCCGAGTTTCTCGAAGAGGAATGCCGGTTTTTGTGCCATCTTTCTCCGTTTGACGGTCCGCTGGAAACGAGAAGTCCCCGCGGTTACGGGGACTTCGTCGCGTTATCGGACCGGTTTACCAGAGAACCCTGCCGGAACGGCAGTACCGCGACAGTTTCTTGTCCGCTTTCAGCGTTTTGTTCAGTTTTTTAGCCGGTTTTACCGGAGATTTAGCGATCGCAGGCATCTTTCCTCCTGTCACCCGTATAATCCGATTATAAGACGAAACCCGGCGGCTGTCAATACCCTGGACCGCGGCACTGCGGACGCCGCGGGACCAACTGTCCCGCGCCCCTCCCGATGAAAGCCGCCGCTCTTGGCTTAAGGGTCAGTAATGTGGTAGTTTGTAGATGCGGGGTTCCGTGTTCCCGTCGTGAGGAGGGATGACGCGGAGCCGCGTTCGATCTTGCGGCCGGCCAGCAGGGAGAAACCGTAATGAAAGTCCTTTTTCTTGAACCGCTCCACCAATACTGGGAATTTTTCAGGGGCGTGACGGCCTCGCCGTCGCTCATATACCTCGCCGCGGTAGCCAGGAAAGAGTTCGAAACGAAGGTCTTCGACGCCGCCGTCGCGCCCGATAAGCCATGGGACAGAACGGCGGAGACGCTCGATAATGAGCGGCCGGACGTCGTGGCCATAACCGGGTCGGTAACGGCTTTCTGGCAGGATACGGTGAACGCCGCGAAGATAGCGAGAAAGGTGCTGCCCGGCGCCAAGATAGTGACCGGCGGCTATATGGGCTCCTACATGTGGAAGGACGCCCTTGAAAGCGGGCTGTTCGATTACATCGTCACGGGCGAGGGAGAGGTCACGCTGATGGAGCTGCTCCGGGCCGTGGAGAAGAAGGAGAGAGACCTTTCGGGGATAAAAGGCCTGGCCTGGCTCAAGGACGGAGAGGCCGTAAAGAACGCCCCTCGGCCGATGATAAAGGACCTGGACGAGCTCCCGATGCCCGCCTTCGACCTGTTCCCGATGGAGAGGTACGGCCTGGCCCCGTTCGGCGGCAAGGTCGGCTTCACCGTGAATTTCGCGAGGGGCTGCGTGGGGCACTGCAGGTTCTGCAGCGAGGCCATACACTGGCAGCATTCCTGGCGCGGGCACGGGGCGAAGTACATGGTGGACGTGCTCGAGCTGCTGAGCAAGAAATACGGCAAAAAGGTCTTCTACGTCGGGGACAACGACTTCCTCCACGACCAGGACCGCACCCGGGAGTTCATAAAGCTCATGCGGGCCAGGAAGCTGGGCGTCCTGATGTGGATACAGACGACCTGCTTCAACGTGATCAGGAACGAGAGCCTGATGAAGGACCTCAACGAGATAGGCGTGTATCAGATCATGCTGGGGATAGAGACCTCGAAGCCCAGCGAACTGCAAAGGCTGCAGAAGCCGCAGACCCTCGAGGTGATAAACAAGGCCATAAAGATAGCCCAGAAGCACAATTTCATAATCATGGGAATGCTGATGTGGGGCAGTCCGTGGGATACCAAGGAGGACCTGCACAATACCCTCGACTTCCTGATCGAGAACTGCGACATCGTGGGCCCGGATTTCACCACGCCGCTGCCGGGCACCCCCTATTACGACGAATGCAAGAAGATGGGCGCGATAGAGGTGACGGATTTCTCGCAGTTCAACTGGCTCAACGCGATAACCAGGACCGCGGATATGTCGGTCGGGGAGGCCGACAAGTACTATAAAAAATGGATCGGGAAGGCACTTATCGTGAACAGGAAGTTCCTCGGGAACTATTTCTTCTCGAAGAAGCCGCTCCATAGGACCTACCTCAACATGTTCATCAAGATGGGCTGGAGCTTCATCACCAACAAGCCCTGGCGGCAGAAGAATTACCAGCCCTTCGAGAAGTTCGACCTCGACAAGTTCGTCAGGTCGAGAGGGATAAAGGCCGGCAGCTGAGGGGTCTGCCTGATCGCTGGCCCCCGGTAATGCCGGGACCTCCTGCACATGGGCCTGCCGGGCTTTTCTGCCCTGGAGCCTGTCCGGGACGGGCGGTCCCTCCAGCGGCCGCGGCTGAAGGCGGCTCCCATTGAAAATCGGAAAGATTTCTGCTATAATTAATAATATAGTCGAAGTATCGCCGGCGTAAGCCGGCGGATGGCTAGCATGCGCGTAGGCGCGCGAACGAAATCCGGATCGGTGAGTGCCATGGGAGCAAGCCCGTGGCGGTCCGTGTGATATGCAACGCGTCCCGACCGTAGGGGCCGTTGCGCAAGGATGTGCTTTTCGCGCTTATCGGGGGCGGCGACTATGAAAAATAACCGCGATATCGTTATAAGGTTCTCGCTGGACTGGCTTCACCAGCCCGGCCTGCCTGCCTGGCTGGACAGGCTCGGCAGGACGCACCGGAAGACGGTGGTGGCGCTGATGGCCCTCATGTTCATCTGCTGGCATCCGGGCTTCATCGGCTCCGAGACGCTTACGCTGACCACTTATTACCCTGCCCCCTACGGCGGCTACGTCAGCATACTTACCACCAGCCAGACCCTGCTGGCCAGGGACGGCGGCAATGTTGGAATAGGCACCCCTTCCCCGGCCGCAAAACTCCACGTGGTCGGCAGCTTCGAGCTGCAGGACGGCACGCAGGCCAACGGCCGGCTGCTTACCTCGGACGGCAACGGCCTGGCCCGCTGGTCCGACCCGACGGTCCCGCTGGACTGTTCCTGGCAGAGCTATTCTTACGGCGTCGTCACGATGTGTCTCGGCGCCAAGACCGCCGTAGTGGCCGCCCGCGTCGGCAACCAGATGTACCAGATGGGCCCTCCCGGCGGTATACAGGCTACTGGCGAAATGCTTTGCTGCAGGTTGAGATAAACTGCGTTAGAGGATCAGCATGAAAATACAGGTGAAGATAGATCTTTCCGTTTACCCTATCGAGTGCGTCTATGCCGCGGCATACACGTTCTCCAAGGCCGCGTACGTGAAGCTGGGCAAGGACAAGGGCGGCGCTCTCTCGGCCGTGCTGGAGTCCAAGAACGGCAAGTTCCCGGCGGGCCGCGACCTGGAGGGCGAGTTCCGCAACGAACTGCTGCACCACGCTTTCCGCCTCAAGGTCTCGGCCGTGAACCAGGCCCTGCGCGAGAGGATAGTGGTCAGGGCCCTTCTTTCCGCGCAGCCCAGACCCGCGGAACCGGCGGCCGCCGCCCCGGTGCTGGACGCGGAGCTGGAGAAGGAGATCGAGAAGCTGCTGAAAGAGGCGGAGAGCGGCGACTACAAGACCGATGCTCTGGGAATAGCCATACCGTGGGAAGAAAACAAAAATGCGAAGGCCAGAAAAGCAAAAAGAAAGAATTGACTTCGACCCGAAGAAGACCGGTTTTCTGCGCTACAAGAAGTGGGGCGACGAATACCTGGTCACCAACGACATAGGCGAGCACGCCTTCATCTCCGGCGATGTCTTCTCGCGGCTGGCGGCCGGCAAGCTGGACAAGGACTCGGCTGAGTACAAGGACCTCTCCCGCAAGGGCCTCGTCCGCGACTACATGGACTTTTCCGGCCTGGCCGAGAGGTGGCTCGAGAAGAACCATTTCCTCTTCTCCGGCCCGGCGCTGCACATAGCCGTGCTGACGCGGCGCTGCAACCACGACTGCGTGTATTGCCACGCCTCGTCCAAGAGGAGCGGCCGCGGCCTGGACATGAACAGGGAGACGGCCTCCAGGGTGCTGGACGCCATCTTCGCTTCCCCGGCCGACAACATCACCATAGAGTTCCAGGGCGGGGAGCCGCTGCTCAACTGGCCCGTGCTGGAGTTCGTGGTCAACGAGGCCGCCGCCCGCACGAAGACCTTCGATAAGAAGGTGAGCCTGAGCCTGGTCACCAACCTGTCGGCCATGACCGGAGAGAGGCTGAACTTCCTGCTCAAGCACAACGTCGCCATCTGCACCTCGCTGGACGGTCCCGCCGACCTGCACGACAAGAACCGGGTGGCCACCGGCGGCAGCAGCCACGCCCAGGTCGTGAAGTGGTGGAAGACCATCAAGAAGCGCACGGCCAGGACCAAGAACGGGCCGGACGCCCTGCTCACGGTGACGCAGCAGTCCCTGGGGCGCCACAAGGACATAGTGGACGAATACGTCCGCATCGGCGCCCGCTCCATCTTCCTGCGCTTCCTCAATCCGTTCGGCGCGGCGAAGAAGGCCTGGCCTGGGATAGGCTACACGGCGCGGGAGTACATAGAGTTCTACACGAAGGCGCTGGACTACATCATAGAGCTGAACCTGAAGAAGAAGGCCTCCCTGGTCGAGCACACGGCCAGGATATTCCTGAGGAAGATCCTGACCGGCACCGACCCGAACTTCATGGACCTCCGGTCCCCCTGCGGGGCGGGGATAGGCCAGATCGCCTACGACTACGACGGCCGCGTCTTCACCTGCGACGAGGGGCGCATGCTGGCGGCGGAGGGGACCGATTCGTTCTGCATGGGCGACCTGAAGAAGGAGACCTACGCGGACCTGGCGTCGAGCTCAGTGGTGAAATGCGTGGTCACCGCGTCGGTCACGGACATACAGACGCTCTGCTCCTCCTGCGTCTACAAGCCCTACTGCGGCGTATGCCCGGTCTTCAACTATTCGGAGCACAACGACCTGTACATGCATCATCCCAACTTCCGGTGCGAGATCTACACCGGAGTGATGGACTACCTGTTCGCGCGGCTGCGCGAGCCGAAGGTTAGGAAGCTGTTCGAATCCTGGGCCGGCAGCAGCGCCGGAGCGGCCGGGATACACGTATAGACCGAGAACGGGGCGAAATATGGCCGGAAAACAGAAAAAGAAACTGTCGGTAGACCTTTCCCGCTTCCTTTCGAGCGAGGAGGGCAAGATAGTCAAGAGCGACGTGGTCAAGGCCGCGGTCGTCCTCGGACTGGTAGCCACCGCCGTCGGAGTGGTGACAGAGCACGCTGACGCGCTAGCGCATGCAAACTACTTCCACAGCAGCGGCAACGCGTCGGGCCACGTGAGTCACGCCTCGCACGGTTCGCACGGTTCGCACAGCAGCCACGGCTCGCACGGTTCGCACGGTTCGCACGGCAGCCACGGGCAATGGTGAGCGCGATGAGGAAAGGCTACAGACCCGGGGCGATGTCCCCGAAGCTGCTTATCGGCCTGCTGGTGGCGCTGATGGGCGTGCTTTTCGCCCTGAAGATGGTCACCGACAGGAACGCCGCGAAGATAGGCATCGAGCAGCCGGCGGCTCCGGCCTACCCCGCGGCCCAGCAACAGGAGGTCGGCCAGGCGCTTCCTCCGGACGCCGCCGCGCTGGTCAGCCAGGCGTCGACCGATACCCAGAGCAATATCCCCCAGAGCGGCCAGTACGAAAGCGCCTCCGGCGGGTATTATTCCCAGCCAGAGGACGTCCCGGTGAACGCGGCCGACAGCGACTGTATAAAGGCCTTCTCGGACAACCCGGACGCTATCGTCAGGCATTTCGACAAGAACTTCCGGTTCTTCTTCAATACCAACAGCAACATGCCCGAGGATGAGACTATACTCGATCTCTTCCTGGACTACGGCGTCTGCCGGCTTATCAGCGGTGGCCGTCTCGACTGCGTCCAGCAGAACCTGGAGAGGGTCTGTTTCGCCGCCGATTACTACGATTTCATGTATTCGGCCCTGAACAGGAAGACGAACGACGGGAAATGCGAGAAGTTCGTTAACAACGCGTTCAGGGGGGGGCGTCCCAGCCCCGACTTCTGTCGGTTCATTACCGACTCTATCGCGAAGAGGCGGACCCCGGAGTGCCGCTCGCTCGGTCTGCCGCCCAACTGCGAATCCAACTTCCTGTTCATCAACGGGCGGGCGGCCTGCGGCAAACTGAGCGGCCCGCGGAAGAAAGAATGCCAGCTCAGCGCCGCGCTGGTGAGGGGGGATTCCACCCCGGACGAGAAATGGCTGCTCCACGTGCTGCAGTCCAGGGACCCGTCGGTTTGCGCACCTTTGGCCAAGAAGCTCGCCACCGGCTACTGCACGAGCTCGTTCCGCCACAAGATAATGGCCGACATGGTAAAGCAGAAGGCTGAAGATGACAAGAGGATGGGCGTACAGCCGCAGGGCAAGCAGACCAAAGGAAAGGAACCGGCGAAGGGCCAGTAACTCGGCCCTTCCGGCCTGCCGCGGGGGCGCGCCGGCCCCGCAGCTGACCCTTATCCTCACCCGGCGCTGCCAGTCGGCGTGCCCCGAATGTCCCGTCGCGACCGGGCGGGCGGACATGCCCGCGGCGGTCCTGAAAAGCGCTATAAAGCAGTATTGTTCCGCCGCCCTGGGGGGCGGCGCGGTCAAGTTTTTCGGCGGGGAGCCGCTGCTGCGCTTCGGGCTGGTGAGGACTGGCATAGGCATGCTGGAGGCGGCCGGCTACCGCGGCCGCGCGGAGGTGGGCACGAACGGCCTGCTGCTGGACGCGGCGAAGCTCCGGTATTTCTCGGCCCGGCCGTGGGTGCAGGTGAACATTAACTCCTCGGTGAGCGTCAGCCGCAGGTTCGCGGCCCTGCCCAACCTGATCTGGAACCTGCTGCTGCCCGAGCGCGACCCGCTTTCTTCGCTCGGGGTCCTGAAGCGCGTGATAGCCGCTTCGCGCGGACGACCGCCCAGGGTCAACGTCCTGCCGGCCTATTACCGGGAATGGACGCCGGCCGCCCTCGCCAAGCTCGCCAGGGCGCTGAGGCATATCAGGGAACTGGCCGATTCCGGGGCCGTTGTCATCGAGAACGCCTCGCGCGAAGGCCCGGTGCCGCTTTTCAATCCCGGGACCACGGTGGACACTGACGGCAGGTGCTATCACTCCAACCTCGTCCTTGCCGCGAGGGACCCGGGCCAGGCCGCGCAGATGCTGGCCGGCGGGCTGGAGGCTCTGGGCGCCGGGAGCGGACGCCGTCCTGATTACTCCGGCATGGCGAAGAAGCTTTTCGGGGCCAAGGCCGTGGCCGGCGGGATGGCCGCGGACAGGCTGGCAGAGAGGATACTTCTTGGATAGAACTATGACGGAAAGAACCGCCGCCCCGGAAAAGCGGAAATGGGTCAGGCTGACCAGGGCCTGCAACAACCGCTGCCTTTTCTGTCTGGACGCGGACTCCATCTGCGGCGAACATCTGCCGCTCGGAGAGATAGAGGCCGACCTGAGGCGGGGCCGGGCGGAGGGCTGCCGCCGGGTGGTGCTGAGCGGCGGAGAGCCCACGATACACCCCAAATTCACGGCCATAGTGGCGAAGGCGAGGAAGCTCGGCTATACCCACGTGCAGGCCATCAGCAACGGGCGGATGTTCTGCTACGATGGCTTTCTGAAGCGCGCTGTGGCCGCCGGGCTCACCGAGATAACGTTCTCCGTGCACGGGGCCACCTCCGGGCAGCACGACGCGCTGGTCGGGGTCCCCGGCGCTTTCGCGCAGACCCTGCTGGCCATCGCCAACGCCAAGAAGGTGCCGGGCCTGATAGTCAGCAGCGACATCGTGGTGAACAGGCTTAACGCCGACTCCGTCCGCGAGATAGTCGGCCTGCTGCACCGCCTCGGCGTGGACGAGTACGACCTGCTGAACCTGATACCTTTCGGCAGGGCGTGGGAGAACTGGAAGAAACTTTCCTATGACCCGGCTTCCAAGAGGAAGGTGCTGGAAAAGGTGTTCCGCTTCTCCGAATCCGTCAACGCCCACGTCTGGACGAACCGCTTCCCCGCCGCAGTGCTGGAGGGCAACGAGCGGTATATACAGCACCCCGGCAAGCTGATGGACGAGGTGCGGGGGATGCGCCGGCCGCTGGAGGCCTTCCTGTACGCCGGAGAGGAGATGCACTGCAAGGGGGCGCGGTGCGCGTCCTGCGTGATGGCACAGTTCTGCTCGGACCTCGAGCTGCTGCGGGCGGAAGGTTCCCTTAAGACGGTCCCGGCGCCGGCCTGCCTGCCGGAGAAGCGGAGGGCCGTGAAAAAGATAACGCCAAGGGCCGGCCTGATGAAGGTGGCCGAGTTCTTCATAGCGGAGAGGCTGACCGTGAAGGGTTCCGCCTGCCGACGCTGCCGGCTGGGCCCGGCCTGCCGCGGAGCCAGGATATGGACCGTGATGGCCAGGGGTTTCTCGGCGTTGAAGCCGGTCCGTTCCGGGAGGTGCGTCGCATGAGCCGAACGGTACACGGCGCTGGAGCGAAGAAAGCCGCGGTGGAGCGGCTGGAGATACACGTTTCCTACACCTGCGAGAACAGCTGTCTGTTCTGCAGCGAGCGGAACAGGCTGCGCCGGTTCGGCTCGCTGGACCTGACGGGGTCGGAGATAGCAGGCATCCTGCGCGAGAAACGCAGGGCCGGCTTCTCCCACGTCACTTTCACCGGAGGAGAGCCGTCGTTGTGCGCCGCGCTGCCGGCCGCCCTCGGTGCGGCCAGGGCGCTTGGGTTCAGGACCAGCGTCACCACCAACGGCCTCGCCTTCGCCGATCCCGCTTTCGTCCGCCGTACCGCGCCGCTGCTGGACGAGGCCATGCTCTCCTGCCACGGACCTACGGCCAAGATACACGACGCGCTGACCGGCAGGAAGGGCAGCTTCGACGACGCCATGGCCGCGCTGGACAACCTGGGCAAGGCCGGCGGCGGCAGGCTGTTCCTGATGGTCAACACCGTGGCCGTCAAAAAGAACTTCAAGCTGGTCTCGGACATCCTGCGCCTGGTCTCCCGCTCTGGGTTCGTCCGGCATTACATGATCTCCAACCCGGCCCCGGAGGGCGGCGCCTGCGAGGACTACGCCTCGCTGGCTCCGGACCTCACCGCCATAGGCCGGCGCATAGGGGACCTGCGGGAGCAGGCCGCGCTGTTCGGCGTGACGCTGCGCTTCTTCGGCGCGCCGGCCTGTTCGCTGAACGGTCATTACGACCTTTCCAACGACCTCTACTACTCGCCGCGGCTGACCGTGGAGAGGGCGGCGCTCCCCGGCGGGCGCGCCGGCCTGAAGGAGACGGTCTCGCTGCGCCCGACGCGGCGGCGCGTCTATCTGAAGTCCTGCGGCCGCTGCGCGCTGCGGCGCTCCTGCGGAGGCATCTTCCGGAAGTATCTCGAGGCCTTCCCGGAGCAGGCCCCTTTCTTCCGTCCCATAACGGAGGTGAAGGCCGCATGAACGCCAGGAAGGAGGACAAGCTGCTGCTGGCGTTCCCGTTCGGCTGCGACATCGACTGCGTCTTCTGCCAGCGGAACAGGCACCCGCACAAGACCTCCTTCACCTTCACCGAGGAGCGGTGGCGCGAGGTGCTGATACGCTTCCTCGCGCTGATGCGGGTGCTCCGCCGGCGCGGAGTCAGGCGGCTCTGCCTCGGCGGCGACGAGCCCACGATGGCCCCCGCGTGGCTGCTGGAGTCCGTGGTCAGGATGGGAGTGAAGGAAGGCTTCGCCTATATAGAGCTGATGTCGAACGGCGTCAAGCTGCGCAGCCGCCGGCTGACGGCCGCGCTGGTCGCGGCCGGGGTCAACGCCTTCCTGCTGCCGGTCTACGGGCCGGACGCGGCCGTGCACGACGCCGTGACCAGGAAGAAAGGCAGCTACGCGGCCCTGCTGAAGGCCATAAAGAACATAAAGTCCTTTCCCGGCACTAGGATAGAGATGCACACGCTGCGCCTGAAGGCCAACCAGGGCAGGATAAAGGAGACCGTCTCCGGGATGATGGCGCTCGGGCTGAAATGCGCGGTCTGGGACCTCAAGGAGAACGAGACGGACACGCACGTGGACTACGCCGCGCTCAGGCCGGACGGGGCCAGGCCGCGGAAGCAGCGGGCCGTGGACAGCCGGGTGCGCGAGGACCGCGCGCCCAATTACGTGAAGTACAACATATGCACGGAGAGGACCTACTGAGCGCCCCCGGCGCCGCCGGGGAGCGGGCCGAGCTGCGGATCTCCAAGGTCTGCCGCCGCCGCTGCGTCTTCTGCTGCGAGGCGCGCAGCCTGCGCTCCGGCGGCGGCTTCATGCCGCTCGCGGAGGCCTGCTCGATAATGAAGAAGCTCCGGAGCGGCGGCGCCGGGCACCTGACGCTGCTGGGCGGGGAGCCCACCGTGCATCCGCAGTTCGGGCGCATACTGCGCATAGCCAAGCTGCTGGGCTACTCGGTGCAGGTCACCACCGACGGCACGGGACTGGCCGACCCCGCGGCGGCGGCACGGCTGCTGCCGGACATCGACGAACTCTGCCTCTCTGTGCACTGGAACGAAGAGGGACTGGCGCGCGCCGTCACGCGGATGCCGTCCGCCTTCTCCACGGTCGAAAAGGTCTTTTCGAACGTGGAACGCTTCGGGAAGCTCAAGCTGTTCATGTGCCACACCGTGGTCTGCTCCCTCAACTCCGGGAGAACGGCGGACATAGCGAAGTACGTCTTCTCCCGCGGCCGGCCGGGGGTCTACATGATGTCGCAGCTGATACCGTGGGGGAACGTGCGCTCCTCCTACGGGAGCCTGACCGTGAGGCTGCCGGACTTCGCGCGCGCCGTGCGTTCAGCCGCCGGGACCATACGCGCCAACGGCGCCCGCCTGGTCGTCTCCGGGGCCCCTTTCTGCGCGCTGGGCCCGCTGGCCCCTTTCTCCAACGACCTGCTCTTCTCCCCGCGGCTCGTGCTGGAGCGCGGGCGCTCCTACCTGAAGGAGAACGTGCTCTCGGTTAAGAAGAGCGTGGTCCCGCCGCTGAAGCGGACGAGGACGGAGCGCTGCTCGGGCTGCGCGCTGGCGGACCGCTGCGCCGGGGTCTTCGGGGCCTACCTCGACAGGTTCGGCGACGGCGAACTGCGCCCCATCCCCGCGGCCGCCGCGGCCCGGATACTGCGCGCCCGGCCGGCCGCGGGAGAGGCGGTGGGACATGTCTGAGCGCATCGTCATCCTGGGCAAGGGCGGGATAGGCAAATCCACCATAGCAGCCAACCTCAGCGAGCTGTACGCCATGGAGGGCAAGCGGGTCCTGCACGTGGGCTGCGACCCGAAGAGCGATTCCGCGCTGCTGCTGACAGGCGGCGAGGGCATCCCGACCGTGGTGGAGGCGCTGCGCGGCGGCCGCCCGACGCTGGAGAAGCTGATCTACAGGACAGGCAGGGGCGTGGACTGCCTGGAGGCCGGCGGCCCCGCTCCGGGAGAGGGTTGCGCCGGCATGGGCCTGCTGAAGACCTTCGAGCTGCTGGAATCCGCCCGCGAGAAGGTGGCCGCCGACTACGACGCGGTGATCTTCGACGTGCTGGGCGACATAGTCTGCGGCGGCTTCGCCGTGCCGCTGAGAAAAGGCTTCGGGCGCAAGGTGCTGATAGTGGTCTCGGAAGACCTGATGTCACTCTACGCCGCCAACAACATAGCCCGCGCGATGACCGTGCACGCCGGCAGCGGCGCCGGCCTGATGGGGCTGGTGGCCAACGGCGCGGACGGCGGCCGCGGCGGCGCCGTGGACAAGTTCGCCGCGCTGATAAAGGCCGGCATACTGGCCCGCTGTCCTTTGGACCCGGCGGTCAGGGAGGCCGAAGCCGCCGGGGCCGCGGTGGTGCGCCTGGCCCCGCGCTCGCCTTTCGCCGCGGCGGTCAGGAGGATAAAGGCCGGCCTGGACGCTTCCGATGCCGCCGGCTCCCTGCCGCGGCCGGTGGACGGCAGGATACTGCTGCCGCTGCTCTCCGGCCGCGGGAAGAAGCCGCGCGTGCTTCCGGCCGCCCCGCCCGACGTGCCCGCTGCCTGCCACGCGCCGGAGGCCTGCGGGGCGTCCTTCAAGATCTCCTCGCCCGCCAGGCCGCCCTCGGGCGCCGGCGACGGCTGGCGCCGCTTCTTCTCGGACGCCGTCTTCTCCGGCACCGGGCTGGTACGCTACACCGGGCGGCAGGCTTTCCTGGCCCACGAGGACAGGGAATGCGCCTACAGCCAGGAGCGGCTGGAGGAGAGCGAGAAGGTCCCGTTCCTGCGCGGTCCCGCCAGCCTGCTGCCCGGCAGCGAGCTGCACCCGGAAGCCGGCTCCACCAGGAGCTCCAGCGCGCTGGGCACAGGGGAAGTGATACTCGGCAGCGGCGGCCGCATAAGGGATATCGCCGCGGACCTGGCCGGAGGAAGGCCGGATTATATCTTCATGACCAACGGCTGCGTACCTTACGCTATGGGCGAGGACGTGCGGAAGCTGGCCGGCGAGGCCGAGAAGGCCAGCGGCGTGCCGGTGGTGGTCAGCTCCACCTGCCTGGACGGCTGCTCCGTGCCCGGCGAGCTGCTGGGCTTCTTCCGCGCCTACGCCAGGCGGGACGGCCGGCGCCGCTTCCGGCTGCCCGCCAACGCTGCCGTTCTGCTCGGCTACGGCGGGGCCGGCCTTAAGGAGCTGGACGGCATACTCTCTTCCGCCGGCGTAAAGGCGTTCTGGCTGCTGCCGGAATACGACGGGGAGTCCCTCGAGGCCCTGCGGTCGGCCGGCAGCGCCCTGCTCAGCGATTCTTTCATCTACGACAGGCTGGAGGCCGCTTTCAGCGGGCGCTGGAAGAAGCGTCTCAGGCGCCCGCCCTCGCCCTACGGATTTTCCGCCACGGCCGCCTGGCTGCTCGAGGCGGCCGCGCTGGCCGGCCGCTCCAAGGCGGCGGCCGGTACCGTTCGGGCGGCGATGGCCGCCAGCGCTGGGGAATGGAAGGCGCTGAAGGCGCGCGCGGCCGGCAAGAGGATAGCTTTCGTCGCCGGCGAGGCGGACCTGGAGCGGATATTCACGCCGGCCCGCTCCGCCGGGGTGCCGCCGGCCGCCTTCCTGGCGGAGGCCGGCTTCGGCCTGGAGCTGCTGGTATACGCCCCGGAGAAGAAGGCCCTGAAGAGGTTCTCCGGCCCGCTGTCCGCCTTCAATATGAGAACGGCGGCGTTCTCCGGAGAGGCCGAGCTGCGCCGAAGGCTGGCTTCCCCGGCGATCTCCGCGGTCTGGAGCGATTTCTCCTGCGACTACCGGGTCTCCGACGCCGGCAAGGCGCAGGTCTCGCTGGACATGTTCAGGCCCGGCTTCGCCGGGGCCTGCAGGACGCTGGAGACCATCCTGGCCGTCTGCGGGTCGGATTTCGCTAGCTATGGCAGAAAAGAGAACTGATACCCCGGACAGGGGAGAGAGCTGCACGCCGTCCTTCCTGACGGGTCTGTACCTCGCCGTCAACGCCGTCTCGGACGCCTACGCGGTGGTGGACGGCACGGACTGCGTGACGCGCAAGGCCGAGTGCGTGCACGGCTCCCACGACCTGTTCTCCACGCTGCTGGACTGCCGCGGCGACAGCCGCGTGCTGCATACCGGTTCCCACGCCGGGGAGATAATAGCCGGCGACAGCTCCGGCGCCGAGGCCCGCGCCGACGCGCTGTGCGGCCGCGCGGGCGTGGTGCTGCTCTCCTCGCTGCCGGTCATGACGCTCACCGGGAGGGATTACGGGAAGCTGGCCGCCTCGCTGACGGGGCGGCGCGGCACCAGGGTGGTGAGCGCCTCGGCCAACGCGCTGGACTTCGACTACCTGGACGGCTACGCGCTGGCGCTGGAAAGGATGGCCGCGGACATGCCGCTGAAGAAGGGCGCCGGCCGGCGCGGCAAGGTCGCCGTAGTGGGGCATTTCATGGACCGCAACGAGGGCGACCAGACCGGCAACCTCGCGGAGCTGCGCCGCATGCTGGCGCTGGCCGGGCTGGACCTGGTCTGCGCCTGGCCCGGAGGGAGCGATTACGCCTCCCTGAAGGAAGCGGAGCAGGCCGGCCTGATCATCTCCCTGCCTTACGCGCGCGGCGCGGCCGCGACGCTGGCCCGCAGGACCGGCGCCAGGCTGCTGGAGCTGGAGCTGCCGCTGGGGCTGGCCGCCTCGGCGGCCTGGCTGAAAGCCGCCGCCGGCGCCGCCGGAATCTCCGCCGTGAAAGCGGACGCGATCATAGCCGAGGAGCTCTCCGGGGCCCATTCGCTGGCCCGCACCGCGGTGGGCGGCGCGCTGGCCGGGAAAAGGCTCTGCTTCACCGGCGACCCGTACCTGGGAAAGGCGGTCTGCGCCTTCGCGGCCGAGCTGGGCATGGGCGTGGCCGGAGTGTTCCTGACCTGCTCCGGAGGCAAATGGGCCTCGGCCGAGGCGGCTTTCCCGGGGAGACCGGTGCTGAGGGATTTCCCCGTGCTCGCCTACGGGCGGGCCATAGAGGAGCTTTTCTCCGGCGGGCGCTGCGACCTGCTGGTATCCAGCAGCGTAGGCCGGCGCTCGGCCCTGCTGGGGCTGCCCGGCATGGACCTGGGTTTCCCGTCCTACAGGTACCACGCGCTGCGGCCGGAGCCTTTCCTGGGCTTCTCCGGAGCCGTGAACCTGGTGCAGCGGATGTTCAACGCGGCGAGGAGCGCATGACTAAGGCGGCAGGGAAAGTCCTCTACGCGGCCTCCTCTTCGGAGTGCAACAATAACTGCGTCTTCTGCACCGACGTCTCCGGCCGCGGCCGCCGCCGGGGCGGCGGCGCCGTGGACGGGCTTCGGGCGCCCGCGAGGGGGCGCCGGCTGGTCTTCACCTCCGGAGAGCCCACGCTGAACCCGGACCTGCCGGCCCTGATAGGGGAGGCCGCGCGGCTGGGCTGCAGCGGCATCTCCGTCATAACCAACGGCAGGATGCTGGCCTACAGGGATTACTGCTCCAAACTGCTGGCCTCGGGCGCCAGCGAGGTGATAGTCTCGCTGCACGGGGCCAGACCGGAAGTGCATGACGCCATAACGGGGGCGGCGGGAAGCTGGGCGCAGACCGTGCGCGGCCTGTCGAACCTGCTTTCGCTGCGGCCGAAGGGCTCGCCGGTGCAGGTCTCGGTGAACGCCACGGTCAACGCGCTGAACATAGACGGCCTCGGGGAGCTGCGGGACTTCTTCCTCTCGCTGCGCGGCCTCAGGAACATCGTCTTCCACGGCCTGCTGCCGTTCGGCCGGGCGCTGAAGGACTGGAAAAAGCTCTCGGTCAGGTATTCCAGGCTGGTGGAGGAGCTGGCGCCCGCGCGCGGCCGCTGGCCGCGAAGCCTGCGCCTCTGGGACGTGCCGCTCTGCGCCGCCCTGCCGCGCGTGCCGGCGGGCGCCTGCGAGTTCGCGATGCGGCGCACCGAGATGCTGCGCCGCCGCGGCCGCTCCGTGGACGGCCACCGGGAAAAGACGGCCCTGCGCTGCTGCCGGGCCTGTTCGAAGCTGGCGGTCTGCGGCGGGGTGTACGCCAAATATCTTGAAACCTACGGGGACTCGGAATTCCATGCGCTCTAAGGCTAAGAAAGGCTACGACCCCAGGGAGGACATCCCGTACGAACTGGTGAGGCTCGGCTACGCCTGCAACGAGAACTGCGTGTTCTGCAACGTGGACCGCCGGCCGGAGGAGCGGCGGCGCGACGACCGCGCGCTGCGTAACGCGATGAGGTCGGCCCTGCTGGCCGGCGTCAGGCCGGGAGCGCGCATCTCCATAAGCGGCGGGGAGCCCGGGCTCTACAAGGGCCTGCCCGCCCTGATAAAGCTTTACCGGGCGAAGAAGGCCGCGAAGGTGGACGTGCAGACCAACGCCGTCTGCTTCGCGGACCGGGCGCTGGCGGCCGCCGCGGCCAGGGCCGGGGCGACGAGCGCCTTCGTCTCGCTGCACAGCCATTCGGCGCGCGTGCACGACGGTATAACCGGAGTCCCCGGCTCCCATGCCCTCTGCCTGAAAGGGATAGACAATTTGCTGGCCTGCGGGCTCGAGGTGATACTGAACCCGGTGCTGTGCTCGCGCAACTACCGCGGCGCCGCCAGGTACATCGATTTCGTTTCCAGGCGCTTCCCGGCCGTCAGGACGGTCTCGCTGTCCGTGGTGCAGCCGCGGGGGCGCGCCAAGGCCGATCCGCGCCTGGTGCCCGATTACGCGGCGCTGTCCCCTTACGTGGAGGCGGCGCTCTCGCTGGCGGAAAAAAAGGGGCTGGTGGTCAATAATCCAGTCTGCGGCCTGCCGCTCTGCGTGGGCGGCTGGCACGAGCGCACGGAGAGGTGCGTGGAGGCGGCCCTCGGCAGGACCAGCCGCCGGTCGGACGCGGGCAAGGTGTTCCCGCCGCTCTGCTCCGGCTGCCGGGTCAGGGATTACTGCGGCGGGGTCTGGCCGGAGTACCTCGAGATCCACGGCGTCAGCGGGCTCGGGACGTTATAACTATGGCGAAGCTTTATTATCTGCAGCTTACCAGGGAATGCAACCAGAACTGCCGGTTCTGCTCCAATCCCTCCAACGGCAGCGTGATAAGCGCGGAAAAGGCCGGCGCTATGATGCGCGACTACGCGAAGCGGAAGGCCTCCGGCATAATCTTCACCGGCGGCGAGCCGACGCTGCATCCCAAGCTGCCGGACTTCATAGCCTACGCGCGGACGCTCGGCATGGAGCCGCGGATAGTAACCAACGGCCAGCGCACGGCGGACTTGAAGTATTTCTCCAGGCTCTGCCGCGCCGGGCTGAGACATCTGCACGTCTCGATACATTCTCACGTGCCGGCGCTGCAGGAGCACCTTTCCAGGACCAAGGGCTCGCTGACGAACCTCTTCAGTACCCTGGACAACGCCGCCAAGCTGGGCGTTTCGGTGAACGTGAACACCGTCATCAACCGCTACAACTCCGGCCATCTGCACCTGGCCGCGCGCTTCCTCTGCGCGAAGTACCCGTTCATCTCGCATTTCGTCTTCAACAATATGGACCCGGGCATGGAGCGCGTGGTGGAGTTCCCGGACACCATACCCACGCTGTCCGGCTTCGAGGCCTCGCTGGCCGCCGCGATGCGTTTCCTCGAGGCCGGCGGGCGGACTTTCCGCGTGGAGCGCGTGCCGCTCTGCTTCATGGCCGAGTTCGCGCACTGCTCCACGGAGACCAGGAAGATAGTGAAGGGCGAGAACCGGCTCACGTATTTCCTGGACGAGAAGGAGCTCATAGTGCAGGAGGACTGGAGCTACGGCAAGGGCGGGCGCTGCGCCGCCTGCACGCTGAAGAGGATCTGCGCCGGGCTCTATAAGAAGGACGTGTACTACAAGTCGGAGGAGCTGTGCCCGATGTTCTCGGACCCGGCCGCTATAGCGGCCAGGATACTCGGACGCTAGAACTATGTACCTGCCGATAGTAAGCCTGCTGCTGACGCTGTACCTGACCGTCCTGCTGCTCAGGGTGGTCAGGGAGGACGACCTTTGCGGCAAGATACGCAACAGGAGCCTGGCCCGCGGCGGGGCTGCCGTCCTGGCCGCCGCCGCGGTCATGCTGTCCGTCAGCGTGGCCGGGACCAGGTACGGGCTGCACGGCCCATTCTGGGAGCCGTTCTTCGTTTACAGGTACTACCTGGTGCTGCTGGAGAACGCGGCCCTCGGCCTGCTGGCTGGGATAATACTTTGGAAGACCGCGGTGTGGCCGGCGGGCGACGCCAAGCTCTTCGCCCTGCTCTGCGCGGCGCTACCGATGGTCATCTCGTACGCCAGCTGGGCGCCGGTGGCGCTGGTGCTGTCGCTGCTGGTCAACATCTTCGTCCCGCCCGCGGCGGTATATTTCGCGCAGATGTCCAGGGAGCAGCTCGGCCTGCTCTTCTCGGACGGGACCATCAAAGCCTTCGGGAAGAGCTGGGCGGCCGCCCGCGCCGCCGCCGCCGGACTGGCGAGGGAGCCGGGCCGGCTGGTGACCTTCTCCTTCAGCGCTCTGCTGTTCAGCTTCGTCTCGGCCTGGAACTCGGCGCATACCGGCGGCTTCCAGGTGAACAGCAACATCCTCTTCATCCTGATGTTCGCGCTGGGCGGGCGCGTCGGCTGGCTGGCCGGTAAGGCCGGTCCGCGCGCGCTGCTCGCCGGCCTGCTGCTCCTGGCCGTCGCGTCCAGGCTTAATCCCGAGACGCTCAGCCTCGCCAGGCTGGTGCTGTACGGATTCGTGATGAGCATGGAGTTCATGCTGTTCAGGGGCGTTTTGTACGCCGTCGCCGACCGGCACCTGGCGCTGTCCGGCACGCGCCGCGTCTGTCTCGACAGCCTAACGCCGGGCATGATAATCTCCGAGGAATACCTGCAGCAGCTGCGCGAGGCCGAGCCGGAGCTGGCGGAGAAGTACGGCTTCGACCGGTACCGCGACGGCCTGACCGCCGAACAGCTGGAGGGCCTCAAGGAATACGTCAGGAGCAAAGCCGCCGATTCGAAGGACGACGTGGGGGTGCCGGTCTTCCACGTGCGCCCCTTCGCCTTCTGGATAGTCGCCGGCCTGGCCGTCACCGCGGCGCTGTCCGGCGGCAACGTGCTGCTGCTGGCCAAGATCGCCCTGCGGCGCCTGTGGAGCCTCATATGAACGGACCCCTGAAGCGGATAGACCTTAAAGTCGCCTTCGGCTGCAACAACATGTGCGTGTTCTGCGTGCAGGGCAAGAAGCGGGAGAAGCACCAGCCCAAGGACATGGCGCAGCTGCGCAGGGAGCTGAGGCGCGGCTACGAGGACGGCGGCCGGGAGCTGGTCCTGACCGGCGGCGAGCCCACGCTGCACAAGGAATTCCTGCAGATAGTGCGCGAGGCGAAGAAGACCGGCTACCGCAACATCCAGATCCAGAGCAACGGCCGCATGTTCCGCTACCCCGAGTTCTGCCGCGAGGCGGCGGCGGCAGGGGCCACCGAGGCCTCGCCGGCCCTGCACGGGTCCAGGGCGGAGATACACGACTACCTCACCGGAGCCGGGGGCTCGTTCCGCGAGACCGTGACCGGGATAATGAACCTGAAGAAGGCGGGGTTCCGGGTCATCACCAACACCGTGATAACCAAACCCAACACGCAGGACCTGCCGGCCATAGCCACGCTGCTGGCCAAGCTGGGCGTGGACCAGTTCCAGTTCGCCTTCGTGCACATACTCGGCAGCGCCGCCGCGAACGCCAGGTGGCTGATCCCGAAGAAGACCGTGATGGAGCCTTTCGTGAAGCGCGGCCTGGACATCGGCCTTGCCGCCGGCCTGCGCGTTATGACCGAGGCCATACCGTACTGCTTCATGGGCGGCTACGAGGACTACGTGGCCGAGACGATAATCCCGCGCACCAAGATCTTCGACGCGGGGACCGTGATAGAGGATTTCGGTAAATACAGGCTGAACGAGGGCAAGGCCAAGGGGCCGAAGTGTCCGTCCTGCGCCTTCTTCGACAGGTGCGAGGGTCCCTGGCGCGAGTACCCGGAGCTTTTCGGCTGGGGCGAGTTCGTTCCGTGCCGCCCCGCCGCCGCGGGGGCGGGGCCGAAGCGGCGGAAGAGAGCGAAATGAAGACCTCCCGCCTGGTACTTTCCTGCGGCTGCAACCAGGACTGCCTGTTCTGCGACGCCGGCGGCGTGAAGCGGAAGGACGGGGCCGCCAGGCAGGCCGCCGCCCTGGCCGCCGAGCCCGGGCCCGCGCGGGTGAACGTGACCGGCGGCGAGCCCACGCTGCATCCCGGCCTGCCCGGCCTCGTGCGCCGGCTGAAGAAGGGCGGCAAGTACGTGGCGCTGCTGACGAACGGCCTCAGGCTGGCCTCCGCCGATTACCTGGAGGAGCTGGCCGGGGCGGGCCTGGACGAGGTCGTGCTCAGCTTCTTCGAATCGGCCCCGGAGAGATACGACGCTCTCGCCGGGGTAAAAGGCGGCTTCGCCAAAAAGGAAGCCGCGCTGAAGAACCTGCGCCGCGCCGGGATAAGGACCGCCGTCAATTTCCTGGTCTATTCCGGCAACCAGTCCTCCGCGCCTGCCCTGGTGCGCGAACTGAGGAAGAAATACGGAGTTAAGGACATCGTGCTTTCTCTGCTGGAGCCGGACTGCGCGCGCGTCCGGGCCAGGCGCTGGCTGATACCCGACGCGGCCGCCGCGCTGCGCTCGCTTTCCGCCATAGCCGGCTTCCGCCGGAAGCTGGGGCTCAGGTGCATGCTGCCTGCCGGCGGGGCGGTGCCGCTCTGCGTGGCGGAGAAGCTGGGCCTGCCCTGCCCCGCCGGGGAGGTCTCCGGGGCCGATTTCCAGCCGCGCCTGCGGGTGAAGCCCGCCGGGGTCTGCTCCGCCTGCCCGCATTCCGTCTCCTGCCCCGGCTTCGTAAAGTCTTACGCGGTGGAGATGGTTAAATTCCTGGTGGCACGGAGGCGCCGTGGCTGAAGAAGCCGTTCCCACGGGAGGCGTTTCCGGGGAAAGCCTCAGCAGACTTTCCCTTTCCGTTTCCGACGCCTGCGACAACCGCTGCGGCTACTGCGCCTGCGGGCTGTCCGGCGCCCTGGCCCCTGCCGGCAAGGTGCTGGCCGGGCTCAAATACGGCAGGTCCATGGGCCTCGATCACGTGGAGTTCACCGGCGGGGAGCCGGCCGCGCACCCCGGCCTGCCGGGGTTCGTGGCGGCGGCCCGCGCCATGGGCTACTCCACCATAGGCTTGTCCACCAACGGCCGCGGCTTGCTGCGCCCCGGCCTGGCCGCCGGCCTCGCCTCGGCGGGGCTGGGCTACGCCATAGTCTCGGTGCCGGCCGCCGACGGGAAGACCTACGCGCGCGTCTGCGGCGTCGGGCGCGAAGCCTTCGCGGAGAACCTCGCCGGCCTGCGCGCGGCCAGAACGGCCGGCATCAGGGAAGTGGGCGCGGCCGTGCCGGTGACGCGGGTCAACGCCGCGTCGCTCGGCGCCGTCCTCTCCCTGCTCGACGGCTTCGGCCTCTCCTTCATCACGCTGGCCAGGCCGCTGGCCGGCTATCCCGGCGGCGCCGCGCCGCGCGGCCTGCTGGACCGGAAAGGCTTCGTCTCGGCCGTTAGAGCCGTGCGCGCCCGCATGGCCGGGCTATCGACCAGGGTCCTCGTGGAGGACCTGGGCGGCGACCTGGGCTTCCTGCCGCCCGCCAGCCGCATAGACGAGCTGAGGCGCAACAGGTACCTCTACTCCGACGCCGTAGGCGGCGGACGCCTCGTGATGCCCGACGCGGTCCTCGCCGGCGAAAAGCCCTCCGCCGGCCGGGACTTCCTGGCGGCGATAGACCTGCAGTACGGGGCCAGCGATTTCACCTGCGCCTTCGACTCGCGCGTCATACGCGGCAGGCAGTACCACCGGCTGGCGCGGGAGAAGCTGGACTTCGACCCGGGGTCTCCGGTTCTGGGCAGGTTCCTCTCCGTGGTGAACAAGGACAGGACCCTGAATATCTGGGGCAGGGACAGGGCCGACAGGTTCCCGGCGCTGGGTGAGCTCCTGCGGCGCTGCCGCGGCGCCGGCTACCGGAAGATCAGGCTCTGGACCACCGGCCTCGCGCTGGACGACGCGGCGCTCGACGGTCTGGAGAAGCTGGGCGTGACCGGGCTGGAGCTGCCGATATACGGCGCCTCCGCGAAGACGCACGACTCGGTCACCGGCCGGCCCGGCTCCTGGCGGAAGCTGATATCGCTGATGGAGAGGCTGGCCAAGCGAGACCGCCTGGACGTCAGCTTCCACGCGGTGGCGCTGAAGAAGAACGCGCGGGAGCTGCCGGCCCTGGGCGGGCTGGTCGGCTCCTACTCCGGCGACTGGGGCCTTTCCGTCTGGCATTACTACCCGGACAACCAGGGCCCGGGCGGGGAGAAACGGTACCTGAGCGCGCTGCCCTCATATGCCAGCCTGGTAGAGGCCTACCGCCGCTCGCGGGCTTCCGGACGCGCCCAGTTCACGCTCTTCCCGGACTGCGTGGTGGACAGGCTGCGCGGCGTGTTCCCCGGAGCTTCCAGTTTCAGGCAGGCGCCGGCCGCCAGGCTGCTGGTCTTCCGGGACGGCTTATTTTATTATAATGAGATAAATTCCTCCGCCGAGTTCGGCCGGACGAGGCCCGCCTCCTGCGGCCCCTGCCGGCGCTGCCCCGGGGTCTTCTCGGAGTACCTGGGCAGGTTCGGGTCCGGGGAAATAGGATGAGAACATGTACCTTCTAGTCGTGACCACCTGGGCCTGCAACCTGCGCTGCACTTACTGCAAGGTCCATTTCGAGAACAAGTATATACCCGAGGACTACCTCTTCAAGGCTGTGGACCTGCTCTGCGGCTCGCAGGACAAGGAGCTGAAGATGGAGTTCTTCGGCGGCGAACCGCTGCTGCTGCCGTTCGACCTGATCCGCAGGACGATAGAGTACGGCGAGCGCAAGGCGGCCTCGCTGGGCAAGACGGTCAAGTTCATCATGACGACGAACGCGACGCTGCTCGACGAGGCGAAGATAGCCTATTTCAAGAAGCACGACGTGCTGCTGATAGTCAGCCTGGACGGCGACCGCCGCTCGCACAACAAGAACAGGCCGCGGATGGGCTGCAAGGACGAGACCTACCCGCTGGTGGTGAAGAACCTGCCGATGATCTTCCGCAACGGCCTGGACGCCTACTGCTACACCGTGATCACGCCCGATACCGCGCCGCGGCTGCTGGAGAGCTTCAATTCGCTGGTGGAGCTGGGCTTCAAGAAGGTCTGGATAATGGTCTCCTGCGGCCCCAAGTTCACCGACGCCAAGCTGAAGCTGCTGAGGAAGAAGCTGAAGGAGCTGGTGCCGGCGGCGGTGGCCGCGCTGAAGGACAAGGGCGTGGCGCTGCTGAACGTTAAGAACTGGCTTTCGCCGATGCCGATGAACACCGAGCTGTCGGTGAACATCGACGGCAACATCTATTCCGCCTGCCTGGCCTACCTGGTCAAGGACGACGCCGTGCGCAACCGCTACATCCTGGGCCATATCTCCGACCCGGAGCTGAGCATAGACAAGCTGCACCCGGGCCGGCTGTCCAACACGCGGGCCATGTCCATCATCTACCGCGAGAACAACATCGTGGGCAACCTCCGGAACAACGTGAAGGCCGGCCTGCTGTTCACCGAGTTCGCGGGAGAGATGCGCAAGGCCCTCGCCAAAAAGCGGCTGCTCAAGAAATACAACGAGCTTACCAGCGACATAGAGGGGCGCTGATGCGGAGCGCGGGGTTCCTGCCCGGCCTGTTCAGGCTCCTCGGCGAGGGGGCCCCTCAGGTCCCGCCGGCCGGCCTGGCCGCCATCGCCGGGCTGTTCGCCGGCAGGGTGAAGGGAGAATGGCTGCCGCTCAACCAGAAGCTCGACGTCTGCGTCTCCTCCTCCGATCCGGGGGCCTTCCGCTTCAGCGTCAGCGATTTCGGCGAGCGCGGGGCGCTGGGCCGGGTGATAATGCGCTATGCCGCTTCTTTCGGAGACAGCTACGACCTGGCCGCGCTCGGACGCTTCCTGAAGGCCGGCGCGGCGCTGGGCGCGGCCCATCAGACCACGCTGGGCCTGGACTGGGGCACCGGCCAGAACGCCCCGCGGCTGAAGGTCTACCACGAGGAACTTTATCCCGTCTATGACGGGCGGTTGAAGGCCGGCCTGCTTTCCGGGGCCTGCGGCCTGAAGAGGCTTCCGTCCAAGGCGGACCTGGACGCGCTGTCGGCCGTCTGTCTGGACCTGACGCCGGGCCGCGGCCGCGACTTCAAGCTCTATTTCAGGCGGGAAGCGCCGGCCGGGCTGCGCGTGCCGCCCTGGCAGAAGCGGACGATGGCGGGGCTGGGGCTGGAAAAGAAGTGCTTCTATTACGAGATGCGCGGCGCCGGCTCCGGCCGGAGGAAGGCCTACAAGGTGTACGAGACCGGCGGAATAAGCGATCTTACCCCGGCGATGCGGGAGATCTGCGGGCTTTACGCCGCCGGAGGGCGCCCGGCGGCCCTGCAGAAGATACTCTCGCTCGTCGCCTACGCGAGGCGCGCCGGCATGACGATGGCGCCGGTGCTGTTCGCGGCCGGGGACGGGGCCGGGAAGTCAGGCAGGACGCTGGACGCCTATTTCTGCTTCAAGAAGGCCCCGGCCGGCCGGAAGCGCGGGGGGGCGCGATGAGGTCGCTCAAGCTGATCACCGGCTACACCTGCAACAACTCCTGCGGCTTCTGCTGGGACAGGGAGTACCGCGGCAAGGCGCCGGACAAGAGCCACCGCGCCATACTGGCGGAGCTGGTGGAGGCCAGGCGGGCCGGCGCGGAGGCGGTGGACGTGCTGGGGGGGGAGTCCTCGCTGAGGAAGGATATTTTCGCGATCTTCGGGGCGGCGAAAAGGCTGGGGTTCAGGCAGCGCATGCTGACCACCAACGGCTGGATGTTCGCCGACCGGAAGTTCGTCGCGGCCCTGCTGGAGGCGGGGGTGACCGAGGTGCGCTTCTCGGTGCACGGCGACAGGGCTTCCGTCCATGACGGGCTCACCGGCACGAAGGGCGGCTTCGCCCGCATACTGAAGGGCGTGGCCAATCTGCGCGCCGCCGGCTTCCGCAACATCTCGGCCAATACCACGGTGGTCAGGAAGAACGTCTCGCGCCTGCCGCGGATCAGGACCCTGCTGGGACGCCTGGGGATGACGAAGTGGAACATCATATACGTCGGAGAGCGGGCCGGGGAGATGCCGCACACCCCCAGGGTGAAGGACGCCGCGCCGGTCATAATCGAATGCCTGCGCGCCGGGGAGCCGGAAGCCGCGCTGATAAACGCGCCGGTGCCGTGCCTCTTCCGGGAGGTCAGCGACAGGGTGGAGATGTTCGAGCGCCAGGCCAGGCAGTACGTGGCCGGTAAGGGGCGTTTCCGGAAAGCGGACCGGAAGAAGCTTCCCGAGAGGAGGCGTATACCCGCCTGCCGCGGCTGCGCGATGCGCGGCGAGTGCGACGGCGTGTACGCGGACTACATAAGAAGATTCGGAACTGTGGAACTGCCACGGTCCTGAAGTCCCGGAGCGCCAGGAGGAGAAATGAAGAGAACCGTATTGCGCATGCTGATGGTCCCTATAGCGCTGGCCGCGGCCGGGGTCCCGGCGCGGGCCGGAGAAGCGCCCGCCGCCCCGGCGGCGCAGGCCAGGTCCGTCAGGGAGGCCGCGATGCGCGAGGTGCGCGCCGCCTCGCTGGACGCTGAGAGCGAGAAGGCCCTGCTGCGCCTGCTCGAGTCTCCGGACGACAAGAAGCGCCAGGCCGCCAGGAATACCCTGGTAAAGGCGCGCGGCGAGAGGAACGTGACCGCCCTTATCGGCTTCCTCGGTTCCGACGAGTCCGAATTAAGGGGCGCCGCCGAAAGGGCGCTCGAGGACATGGGCGGGGACGCCGTGCCCGCCATACTGCGCGCGGCGGAGCGGAGCGGCCCGGCCGCGATGCTGTGGGAGATAAAGGTGCTGGGCGTTATAGGGGACAAGCGGGCCGTCGACTTCCTCGTGAAGAGCCTCAGAAACCCGGAGGAGCAGATAAGGGAGAAGGCCGTCCAGGCCTTGGGCAGGATAGCGGAGCCGTCCACTTATAAGCCGGTATCGGCTTTGCTGGGCGACCCCGGCATCTACGTGCGCACCAAGGCGCTGCGGGCGCTGGTGCAGATAGACAGGGACAAGGCCTTCGGGGCCGCCCTGGAGATGATGAAGGACAGGGACCCGCTGGCCAGGACCTACGCGGTGGAAGCCTTCGGTATGATCGACAAGCCGGCGGCCGTGGACGCCGCGATAGTGGCGCTGAAGGACGATTCGCCGCGCGTGCGCGAGGCCGCCGTAGCCGCGCTGAAGAACATGCGCGGCGGCAAGGCCATCACCGCGCTGCGCGAGTACCGCAACAGCGGCGACGGCGGCGGGCAGCCGAAAGGCGAGGACAGGTGCGCCGGCCGGAAGGTGGACGTATCCACCGTCATAGCGAACTATTCCGGCGACGCCAGGCATATGCCGGAGCAGCACCTGTGGGACGCGCTGGCGGAGTACGGCGTCTGCGTCTCCCTCTCGAAAGGCTCGCTGGAGGGCTGCGCTCCGCTGAGCTCCATACATCCGGACCTCAAGCGTACCTGCGAGGAGGCGGCCCTGCCGTACCTCTCGGCCTACGCCGCGCTCAGGGACGGGAGGAATAAGTACGACGGCTTCTGCTCCGGCTGGGCGGAGCTGGCCCGCCCGAAGTCCGGGGCCGCGTTCTGCGGCGAATATTACAAGCTGCTGACGGCCGCGTCGCCGAAGAGGTGCTGGAACCCGCTGATGAACCCGGAGACCTGCCTGATCCCGGAAATGCTGGACTTCGTCCGCGCCGTCAGGGCCGGCAAAGGGGAGGACTGGCGCTACCGCGCGGCTTCCTCGCGCGGCCCGGAGGCCTGCGCGCCGCTCTCGGAAAAGATAATGAAGATGTTCTGCTTCGAATAGGAGCGGATCAGAGCCTGCTGTTGCGGTGCCTGACCGGCGGGTGGCTACGCTCCGGGCGCCCCGCCGCGGCGCCGGCGAAAGAACTGCGGATGTTCTCAGGGAAGAAGGGCAGGGCCTCGCGGACGAACCTCTCCATGCCGATCAGGCACAGGCCGCAGAAGACGAGGCTGGCGGGGGTGGAGCAGGTCAGCTCCACCTTTCTGCCGGTCATCTTAAGGTAGCCGAGCCCGGCCAGCTCCGCCAGCGGGGCCTTGAACCTCTTCAGCAGGTCAGTCTTGAAGCGCTTCCTGAAATAGTCCAGCGAGACCGGAACCCCGGTCCTGAAACAGACGAACAGGAACTTTATCATCTCGCCGTCCATGCTGACCGGCGTGCCCGAGAAGATCGGGGCGGCCGGGGAGAAGTCCCGCATCGTCCCGGCGTCCTGCATATAGCTGTAGTAGCCGTACATCAGCGACCTGGCCGCGGCCCCCAGGCCCAGCGTGGAGAACGGCGCGGGGGAGAATTCCCCGGTATAGATGGTGTAAAGCGAGTAGTTCTTCAGGCTCTCCCGGCGGCTGAACACCCATTCCCTGGAGTTGTTGCGGCAGGTCAGGACGTAGCCGGCCTCGGCCGCCATCTTCCTCATCGGCCCTTCCGCCTCGGCGCGGACGCGCGCCAGCGCGGCCTCGGCCGCTCCGTGGTCGCCGCCGTAATACCTGTCCACGTAGCTGGGTATCAGGTAGAGGTCGTAGACCGAGATGGTCTGCGGGGAGCTTTTCACCATCGCGCGGAAGGAGTCCAGGAAGCCCCCGGCCGTCTCGCCGTAGAGGCCCATTATCAGGTCGACGTTGCAGCCGAACTTCAGGCCGAGGGAGTTCACGCTCCCGACCAGGCGCAGCACGGCGGCGCGGTCCTGCGGGCGGTCTATGGCCTTCAGCACCTTCTCGTCGAGGGTCTGCACGCCTATGTTTATCTTGTTGAAGCCGCGGTCCGCGGCGGCGCGCAGTTTCTCCACGGTCATGCTGCTGGGCGCGCATTCGAGTATGCGGTTGCCTTCCGGAGTGAAGCTGAAGCCGGAGAAGATGGCGCCGAGCAGGCGTTCGAAGGCCGCGTCGTCCAGCCTGCTGGGAGTCCCGCCGACGTAAAGATGGTTCACCTTCACGCCGCGGAACGCGCGGCCGAAGCGCTCTATCTCGCTTATCAGGGCCGAGGTGTAGCTCTCCATCTCCCGCCGGCCCGCGCCGGGCCGGGTGTAAAGACCGCAGAAACTGCAGCGGGTCTTGCAGAAAGGGACGTTCACGTAGACGTTGGTAAGCCCGCCGGCGGCGCGGTGGCGGGTGCGCAGGAACTCCTCCCA
>JAKAMO010000104.1 GCA_021812825.1 bacterium
AGTGAGGCCTCCCGGGAGGCGCCACGAATAACAGAAAGTCTCGTGTCCAGGGAAATACGGCACCTATGCGGAGATAAAAGGAGTGAGCCGGAAAAGAGACCGGAGGACTTGACACCTCACATAACAGTATTGTGTCCCCGGATTTCGCGGATTTCGGCGATTTCAGGGCGCAAAGGCGCGCCGGAATAGTTGGAGGGGTGACGCACGGACCGTTTTTCCGGGACAGCCGCGTAAGGTGAACGGCAGGCACGCATCTCGCCAGCCTAGCAGGGGATGGGTGGAGCGGCTGGACCGGGGAAACGGTTCGGGCGGCAGGACCCCGAACCGGCATTCGGCGAAAGGTTGAGGCACTGTTTATGGACAAAGACAACGTTATAGAGACTAAAGGGGTCACGAAGACGTACCAGAGCGGGGAGGTGAAGGTGCACGCGCTGCACCCGGTGGACCTGACCATCGCCCGCGGCGAGTTCACCGCCATAGCCGGCCCCAGCGGCTCCGGCAAGACAACCCTCCTCAACATCATCAGCGGCCTCGACGCCACCTCCTCCGGCAGGGTGCGCCTCGCCGGGCGCGAGATAAGCTCGATGAGCCAGTCCGAGCTCTCTGACTTCCGCCGCGACCACATAGGCTTCATCTTCCAGGCCTACAACCTGATACCCGTGCTGACCGTGGGCGAGAACATAGAGTACGTGATGCTGCTGCGCGGCGTGCCCGCCGGGGAGCGGGCCGCCAGGGTCAAACGCATACTGGAGGAAGTGGGCCTCTCCGGCAAGCAGGGCCGCTTCCCGTCGCAGCTCTCCGGCGGCCAGCAGCAACGCGTGGCCATAGCGCGCGCGATGGTCTCCGGCCCGGACATCATACTGGCCGACGAGCCCACCGCCAACCTGGACTCCGCCACCGGCGCCGGCCTGATGGACATGATGCGCGAGCTCAACGAGAAGCGCGGCATGACCTTCCTGTTCTCCACCCACGACAGGATGATAATGGACAAATCCACGCGCCTGATCACGCTGAAGGACGGGCATATAGAATCCGACTCTCTCAAGCACAAATGAGAAAGCCGCCGCTAGCCTTCGCCCTGCTGCTGGCCGCCAGTCCCGCGGCCGCGGCGGACCTGTCGCTGAAGGGCTTTCTGAAAACGTACCTCTATTCCACGGCGCCCGCCGCGGTGCGCGGCCTGCCGGGCCGGCCTGACGGAGCCTACGCCGCCAGCGAGACCAAGTTGCGGCTGAAGGCCTACTGGGACGGCGGCGGTCCGCTGAAGGCCGAGGCCGCCTACGAGCTCGCCTACGACTCGCGCGAAAAGGCCCTGGCCGCCGCCAGGCCGCTCGCGGCCGGCTACGGCTACAGGGTATCCGATCCGGCGCCCATCCTCGCCCCCGCTTCCGGGGGCGAGACCGCCGCTGCCGTCCTTATACAGAACCTGGACCGGGCCTTCATCACCTGGTCTCCGCCCGCGTTCGACCTGTACGCCGGCCGCCAGCCCCTGGCTTTCGGCTCCGGCCGCACGGTTAACCCGACGGACGTGCTGGCCCCCTACCCCTACGGCACGATAGACACCGAGGAGCGCCGGGGGGTGGACGCCCTCAGGCTGAAGCGCCCGCTGGGCGAGATGGGCGAGCTGGACGCGGGCTGGCTGCCGGGAAAGGACTGGTCCCGGACCGACGGCGCCGCCTACCTGCGGGCGCGGAACACCTTCGGCGGCAGCGACCTCACGGCCATAGCCGCGGCCTTCCGCGGCAACCTGATGGCAGGCGGGGACCTGGAACGCGACATAGGCGGCGCTACCTTCCGCGCCGAGGCGGCCCAGGTCTGGGCCGGCAGCTTCCAGACCCGCGTGCCGGGCGACGATTTCCTGCGGCTGACAGCGGGAGCGGAGTACAACTTCCCTCTGCTGGGCGGCCTGGACTCCTGGCTTGAGTACCACTATAACGAAGCCGGCAAGGACAAGCCGGCGGACTACCCCTCTCTGGCCGCCAGGACGGCCTACCGGGAGGCCAACGTCTACCTGCTGGGCAGGCATTACCTGTCCTGCGGCGCCGGGGCGCAGCTCTCACCGCTGGTCTCGGCTTCGGCCGGCCTGATGGTCAACCTGGGGGACGGGTCCTTTTACGCCCTGCCCTCCGCCGAGTGGAACGCCGCCGAGAACCTCTACCTCTCGACCGGAGCACTGCTTCCGTACGGGCCGCGGGCGCGCCTGAGCGGCTTCGCCTCCCGCCCGGCCTCCGAGTTCGGCCTCTACGACCGTTCCTTCTACCTGTCCCTGAGGAAGTATTTTTAGCCCTTTTCACGCGCTTTAAAGGCTTTATTTATTATAAAATACAGGGATAGTGGCGGGACGGCCCCCGGAAGGCCTCCGGTCAAGGACTTCTCATATTTCGACCGTAAGGCAGGAGAACTAATGGCTAACAAAGTTCTGGCGGAAATAGGCGTGATCGGCGGTACGGGCCTGTACGCCATGCAGGAACTCAAGATCCTCAGGGAAATAACGGTCAAAACCCCGTTCGGGGACCCCTCCGACAAGATCATCCTGGGCTCCATCTCCGGCATAAAGGTAGCCTTCCTCCCCCGCCACGGCCGCAAGCATCACCTGCTCCCCGGTGAGATAAACCAGCGGGCCAATATGTGGGCCCTGAAGTCCATAGGCGTGAGGACCATCCTCTCCGCCAGCGCCGTGGGCTCGCTGAAGGAGAAGCTCGCCCCCACCCATTTCGTGTTCCCCGACCAGTTCGTGGACAGGACCAAGGGCCGCCCTTCCACCTTCTTCGGCGGCGGCATTGTCGGCCACGTGCCGATGGCCGAACCGTTCTGCATGGGCGTCTCCGACATGATGTACGGGGAGGCCGTCAAGCTGGGCATAAAGGCTCACAAGGGCGGCACCTATATCTGCATGGAGGGCCCCGGCTTCTCCACGAAGGCGGAGTCCGAGTTCCACCGCAGGATGGGCTACGACATCATAGGCATGACGATGGCCACCGAGGCCAAGCTGGCCCGCGAGGCCGGCTTCCACTACGCCCCCGTCTCTCTTGTCACCGACTACGACTGCTGGAAGGAAGGCGAGGAAGTGGACCAGCACCAGGTCTCCGAGACCATGCATAAGAACATCGGCAACATCCGCCGCCTGCTGGTGAAGGCGCTGCCGCTGGTGGCGAAGGCCGGCTGCCGCAACGCCTGCCCGTCCTTCTCCAAGAACTCCCTGCTGACGCACCGGGACAACTTCCCGCCCAAGACCTATAAAAAGCTCGAGCTGATACTGGGATAAGACATGGTGAAGAAAACCGCAGGCAGGAAAGAGCGCGCCAACTGGAAGCCGCGCCTGATAGAGGCGGCGAAGTCGGCGCAGAAGAAGGCCTACTGCCCCTATTCCCGCTACCCGGTCGGCGCGGCCGTGCTGACCGATTCCGGCCGGCTCTACACCGGCTGCAACGTGGAGAACGCCTCGTTCGGGCTGGCGATGTGCGCCGAGCGCGTGGCCATCTTCAAGGCCGTCAGCCACGGCGACAAGAAGATCAAGGCGGTCTGCGTGGCGGCCAAGTCCGCCAAGCCCTGCGGCGCCTGCCGGCAGGTGATAATAGAATTCGCCCCCAAGGACGCGGACATAATCTACGTGGACTGGTTCCCGATGGCCAAGAAGCAGAAAGTGACCTACACCAAGGCCGGCAAGCTGCTGCCGCAGGCCTTCGACCCCTCGGAAGCGGGATTGTAAAATTTACTGGAGGTGCATTTATGGACGTGAAAACCCTTACCAAGATCACCAAGTGGATGGAATCCACCGACCTAGAGGAGATAACCTGGAGGAGCGGGGACGACAAGATCTCGCTGAAGCTGAACAACAGCCCGGAGCACAACGCCTCCATCGCGTCCTCGATGGAGCCCGTGCTCTCGCCTTCGATAGGCATATTCCGCTTCGCCCGCCCGGGCAAGACCAACCACCTTAAGGAAGGCTCCTCGATGAAGGCCGGCCAGGAGCTCGGCGTCGTGGAGGTGGGCAAGGAGTTCAAGAGCGTGCAGGCGCCCGGCGACGGCCTGCTGAAGATCATCTCGATATCCGACGGCAAGCCCGTGGAATACGGCCAGCCGCTGTTCTTCTTCGAACCCAAGTAGCCGCTGCCCTCCGCGTCCCGGCCGCCCGCGGCCGGGCGACGGGCGCCCATACATGAGCTCCAAGCCATCTATCGTCAAGTGTCCAAAGTGCGGCAGCCAGCCGAACATCATCACGGACACCTGCATGAACTGCGGCTCCAAGCTCGAGAAGATCTGCGGCGAGTGCGGCGCCTCCGTGGTTGTGGAGAAGAACTACTGCGACAAGTGCGGCTCCGTGCTGGCCCTGCAGCCGCCGCCCAGGCCCGAGGCGCCGGAACCACCGCCGCCGCCGGCGCCGGAGAAGCGCGGCTTCAGCCTGGAGATGGAGTCCATACAGGATACCGTATCCGAAAGGGCGACCTCTTTCCGCCGCAAGATCACGGAACCGCCGCCGGCCTCCGCGGCGCCGGATCCCGCGCCTTCCAAGCCTGCCGCTCCGGCCCGGGAGCCCAAGGGCGGCGGCAGCGTTCTCAGCCCGGATTCCGCCCGCCTGATGAAAGAGGCGCCGCTGCCCAAGCCGGTCAAGCAGCCTCTGGTAAAAAGGCTGACCGGCGCCCTGATCACCGCGCTGCTGCTGGGCGTGCTGGGGGCTATACTCTACATGATAGTGGCGCCCTCCCTGCCCAAGCTGCGCCTGGTCATGACGGCCAAGTCGTACCTTTCCTACATCTCCGAGGGCAAGTTCGAGAAGGCCTACGGCCTGCTCTCCACCAATTCCAAAGCGGCCTGTTCGCTGGAGGAATACCTCAAGAACAGCTCCGACTACTACGCCAAGGCCCCGAAGTGGCAGTTCAAGGACGTCGAGGTCTTCGCGATGACCAGCGACTCGGCGATGATCCGCTACATGCTCAAGGAGGGCAACGCGGACTGGAAGTACGACTTCATCTCCTTCGTGCGGGAGAACAACCGCTGGACCCGCCCCTACATCTGGGTGCTGTTCCAGCCCATAGACGACGCGCTCAAGCGCCACGACTTCCCGCAGGCCCTGTTCCTGGCCCAGAAGCTTTACCTGACGGACCCGGTGGACCCGCGCACCTCCGCCTACCTCTGCGATGCCGAGTTCTTCATGGGCCTGCACGAGAAGTCCGTGGACTCCTGCAAGCGCACGATAGACAACGCGGCCATCTACCCCGTAGGCTACACCAGCGACGAGCTCTTCCAGTACAACTCGCATTACGCCGACAGCCTGCGCTTCCTGCAGCGCGACCGCGTGGCCCTGCAGGAGTACGACAAGCTGCTCAAATGGCCCGGCGCCACGCCCGACCAGCTCTGCCCGGTGCACCTGAACCGCGCGGATTCCTTCGTCTACCTGAAGGAATACGACCGCGCCCTAAAGGCGCTCATGGAAGCTTCCAATCTCTGCACGCAGAGCCCGGCCAAGGAGTCCACGCAGACCCGGCTTTACTACATGAGCGGCTCGGCCGGCCCGGCCGCCGTGGCCTTCGCCCAGAAATCCCGCTTCCAGCCCGGCAAGCCCCCCATAGGCGAGTTCCGCAAAAAAGAGCTGGCGGACCTGAAGGCGAAGCTGGGCCCCAGGAACGCCAAGTACCTGCCCAGGGACCAGTGGATGGCCGTGCACGTGGCCGGGCCGGAATACCGCGTCTTCCTGCGCCAGGAGGCCCTCAGCCCCAGGACGAGGAAGCCGGAGGCGCAGACCCTCTACACTTTTCTGATAAACCTCTGGACCGGCAGGGCGGCGGTGGAGAAGGCCCCCGGCCAGGATAAGCCCGGCGAGTTGACGCCGGAAGGCAAATAGTTGATCTTGGAGGCAACATGTTCAAGAAGGTACTGATCGCCAACCGCGGCGAGATCGCGGTGCGGGTGATACGCACCCTGCGCGAGATGGGAGTGGGCTCCGTGGCGGTCTACTCCGAGGCCGACAGGTCCTCGCTGCACGTGCGGCTGGCCGACGAGGCCGTCTGCATAGGCCCCGCCATAGCCAGGGAGAGCTACCTCAGCATACCGGCAATCATCGCGGCCGCCAAGGTCACCGGCGCCGACGCCATACACCCCGGCTACGGCTTCCTGTCCGAGAACGCGGACTTCTCCGCCGCCTGCCGCGACAACGGCATCACTTTCATCGGGCCTTCCCCCAAGTCCATCCAGCAGCTGGGCCACAAGGCCGAGGCCCGCAAGGTGGCCATGAAGGCCGGCGTGCCGGTGACCCCCGGCACCAAGGACTGCGTGGGCAAGAACTTCAGGACCGAGGCCGCCAAAGTGGGCTTCCCGCTGATGATCAAGGCGGCGGCCGGCGGCGGCGGCAAGGGCATCCGCATAGTGCGCGAGGAGTCGCAGCTCGAGAAAGAGATGACGATGGCCTCCAGCGAGGCGCAGGCCGCTTTCGGCAACGGCGAGGTCTATTTCGAGAGGTACATCGAGCTGCCGCGACACATAGAGGTGCAGTTCGCCCGCGACACGCACGGCCACACGCTGGCCTTCCCCGAGCGCGACTGCTCCATCCAGCGGCGCCACCAGAAGCTGGTGGAGGAATCCCCTTCCCCGGCGGTGGACAAGAAGCTGCGCGAGAAGCTGGAGGAGGCCGCGGTGAAGCTGGCGGACGCCGCCAATTACGTGGGCGTCGGCACCGTGGAGTTCCTGCTGGACCAGCAGGGCAACTTCTACTTCATGGAGGTCAACACCCGCCTGCAGGTGGAGCACCCGGTCACCGAGTACATCACCGGCTTCGACCTGGTGCGCGAGCAGCTGCTGGCGGCCTCGGGCGAGAGCCTCTTGTACACTGCCTCCCACAGCGTGCCCTACCGCGGCCACGCCATAGAGCACCGCGTCAACGCGGAGGATTTCTCGAAGAACTTCGCCCCCTCGGTGGGCCGCGTGGAGGAATGGCTGGTACCCGGCGGCCCCGGCATACGCGTGGACACCCACGTCTACGCCGGCTACAACCTCCCGATCTATTACGACAGCATGCTGGCCAAGCTGATAGTCTGGGACCAGACCCGCGAGCTGGCCGTGGCCAGGTCGGCCAGGGCCCTGCGCGACTTCCAGGTCTCCGGCATCAAGACCACCATAGACGCCCACAGCCTGATAGTGCGGAGCGAGGACTTCAAGGCCGGCAAGACCGACACCGGCTTCATGGAGCGCCTGCTCGCTCCGGCGGAGGCCGCCGGCAAGTAGATGCGCACCTCCGGCAAGATAGTCACGCTGAAGAAGGCTATGGCCCTGCGGGCCGCGCTCAGGAAGGCGGGCAGGATGGCGGTCTTCACCAACGGCTGCTTCGACCTGCTCCACGCCGGGCACGTCCATTCCCTGGAGAAGGCCCGTTCTATGGGGGATTTCCTTTTCCTCGGCCTGAATTCGGACGCCTCGGTGCGCCGCCTCAAGGGCCCCTCCCGCCCCATCAACGGGGCGCGCGACAGGGCCCTGGTCCTGGCCGCCCTGCAGGCGGTGGACGCCGTGGTGCTGTTCGGCGAGGACACCCCGCTGAAGCTGATAAAGGCCCTGCGCCCTGACGTCCTGGTCAAGGGCGCCGACTACCGCAACGGTACCGTCGTGGGGGCCGAGTACGCGGGCCGCGTGGCCCTGGTGCCCCTGCTCAAGGGACGCTCCACCACCGCGCTGGCGGGCAAACTCGCCCGCTCCTGAACGCCATTTTTTCCCCCTAAAGCCCCCCCAATTTAATAAAATATGACGATATTACCTATGACCGACATTTTCGACAAGTGCCGCAACTTCACCGTCGCCCGCCAGCTCATAGAGTCGGGCATCTACCCCTATTTCAAGGAGCTCGAGTCCGAACAGGCCCCTGAAGTGACCATCCAGGGCAAGAAGTTCATCATGTTCGGCTCCAACAACTACCTGGGCCTGGCCAACGACCCCCGCATGAAGGCCGCCGCCATAGACGCGGTCAAGAAGTACGGCACCGGCGTGGCCGGCTCGCGCTTCCTGAACGGCAACACGGTGCTGCATACCGACCTGGAGCGGAAGCTGGCCGCTTTCAAGGGCCGCGAAGCGGCCCTTATTTACGCCACCGGCTACCAGATGAACCTGGGCGTGGTCAGCGCGCTGGTCGGCAAAGGCGATTTCGCGGTGGTCGACAAGCTCGACCACGCCAGCATCCTGGACGGCTGCCGCCTCTCGCACGGCGAGGTGCGCCGCTTCAAGCACAACAACCCGGCCGACCTGGACCGCGTCCTGAAGGACATCGGCCCCGGCCACGGCAAGCTGGTCATAGTGGACGGCGTCTTCTCGATGGAGGGCGACATCGCCCCGGTCCCCGAGATCTCCAGGGTCTGCAGGAAGCATGGCGCCCGCCTGATGGTGGACGACGCGCACGCCACCGGCGTGCTGGGCAAGC
>JAKAMO010000105.1 GCA_021812825.1 bacterium
CCGTCACGACGAGCATCAGCAGGTGCTCGTTCTTGTCCATGAAGACGCCCTTGATCACCGGGCCGGAGACGTAGATGATCAGGTTCTTGATCAGCGCGAGCACGACCATAGAGCCGGCCGCCTGCAGCAGGCGGCGCTTGTACGGCTTCAGGTAGGCGAACAGAGCCCGGGCGAGCTTCTTGAACTGCTCGCCCGTTATCTTCCGGGAAGGGTCCTGGACCTGCGTCATGAAAGGTGCGCCAGGATCTTGTCGGCCGCGCGGCGCGCGGCCCCGCGCTCGCCCAGCAGGGAGCGCATCGCTATCAGCTCCTTGCGGGCCGCCTGCATGCGCGGCGGGTTGTTGATGTAGGCGAAGGCCTCCTGGGCCAGGTTGTCGACCGTGGCCTTGTCCTGTATCAGCTCCTTGACGGCGGGGCGCTTCAGCAGGATGTTGACCAGCGAGATATACGGCGTCTTGACGACTAGCTTTGCCACCTCGTAGGTGAGCTTCTGCATCTTGTAGGCGACGGCCATCGGCACGCCGAGCAGCGCGTTCTCGAGCGTGGCCGTGCCGGAGCAGGTGAAGGCGAAGTCGAGCTTGGCGCGCTCGCGGTAGTCCTTCTCGCGGACTATCTCGACGTCCTTGGACCAGTACTTCTCGGCTTCCTCGAGCGCCGGCACCAGCGCCTCGTCCGGGAATTCCGGCACGGCGAACAGGTAGGCGCGGGCCTTCGGGTGCTGCTCCTTTATGCGGTAGAACGCCTTGACGAACAGCGGCAGGTGGCGGTAGATCTCGGTCTTGCGCGAGCCAGGCAGTATGCCGATGCGCAGCTCTCCTCCGGGGGGCAGGCCCTCGCGCTTCTCCGGCTCCGGCATGATGTCCAGCAGCGGGTGGCCGACGAAGGAAGGGTTGCCGCCGGCCTTCCTGTAGAGCTCCTCCTCGAACGGGAAGATCACGAAGATCTCCTTGGTCAGCTTGGCGATCTTGGCGGCCCGGCCGGCGCGGCTGGCCCAGACCTGCGGGCTTATGTAGTAGAACGCGGGGATCTTGCGGTGGGCGGCCAGGCCCAGCACCTGGTGGTTGAAGCCGTAGAAGTCCACCGCTATCACGCAGGCCGGGCGCCGCTCCTCCATGTAGCGCCTGACCAGCTTGATCAGCTTTAGCCACAGGAAGAAGTGCTTGAACGGTTCCGAGAAGCCCACGGCGCCGACCGAGACCAGGTTGTAGATGAAGTGGGTTGAGACCTCCTGCATCCGCACTCCGCCTATGCCGGTGACGGTGATCTCCGGGTCTTTGGCCTGCAGGGCGCGTATCAGGTTGGCGGCGTGCAGGTCGCCGGAGGGGTCGCCTGCAACCACCAGAATGTTCTTGTTCGAGGGTGCTATCTTGGCCATGGTTGAGTAGGGCGCTCCGGCTAGTGCTTGTCTATCCCGGCGTTCTTGAGGCTTTCCTCCACCAGGACCTTGGTGACCTTGCCTATGTCGGCCAGCGTTCCCGAGATGGACTCGGGAGACTGCTCGGTCTTGGAGCCGGAGACCTCGAAGCGGCGCATCTTGTCGGTGATGTCGAGCGCCAGCCGCAGCGCCTTCAGGCCCTTCTCGCCGCTGGGCGTCGGGGTCTTGGAGGTCTTGATGCAGTCTATGAAATGGTACAGCTCCTCGCGGATCGGCTGTTTCGGCGCGAACTTAGGGTAGGTGATCTCTATGTCGCGCAGCGATTTTATCACGGGGTTCTTCTTCGTGTAGATCTTGAGCCGGGAGCTGACGTAGTCCACCGAGATGTAGGCGTCCTGCTGGTAGATGCGCATGCGACGGGAGGCTTCCATCGTGGCGCGGCTGGCCGTGATGTCCGCCACGCAGCCGTTCCGGAACTTCAGGCGCACGTTGGAGATGTCCTCGTGGTTGGACAGCATGCTGGCCCCGATGGCCTCGAAGGACTCTATCTCGGAGTCTATCATCGTGAGGATGATGTCAAGGTCGTGGATCATCAGGTCCAGCGTGACGCCGGTGGCGGCCACGCGCGGGTCGTACGGCCCGAGGCGCTCTATCGTGACGTAGCGCGGGTTCTTGACGTGCTTCATCGTTTCCACGACGGCCGCGTTGAAGCGCTCGGAGTGCCCAACCTGCAGGACCACCTTGTTCTTCTCGGAGAGGTCCAGCAGCTTGCGGGCGCCCTCCTCGGAATTCGTTATCGGTTTCTCCATCAGCACGTGCACGCCTGCCGACAGGGCCTTCACGCCCAGTTCGGCGTGGTATTCGGTGGGGGCGGCTATCACCAGCGCGTCCACCTGGTTGAGCAGCTCCTCCACGGTCTTATAGGCCACGCAGTTGTGGCGCCAGGCCAGCACCTGGGCCCGCAGCAGGTTGGGGTCGGAGACCCCGACCAGCTCCACTTCGGGCATGGTCGAAAGGGTGCGTGTATGGAAGCCGCCCAGTTTGCCGGCGCCTACGACGCCGAACCTCAGTTTCTTCTCTTTGTCAGCCATAAGTGTCCTCAAAGAAAACGGATAGCGCGGACCGGCCGCGCGGCCCGTCAATCTTATTATTCTACTAAATATGGGGGATTACGGCCGCAACGGGCCGGGTCGGAATTTCAGGGCTTTCAGCACGTCGCGGTAGTCGTCGGTCCAGACCCGCCAGCCCTGCGGCACCGAAGCCGCGGTCCAGCCGCTGGCCCTCAGCGTCCGAAGGTGGGACGGATCATCCGTCACGGCCAGCCATTCGGAGCTCAGGCGGGCCGGGTCCGAGGGGTCGTAGGAGATCTCCTTGTAGAGGCTCCGCAGGCCGGCCGCTTCCGCTGACATGGCTATCACCGGCGAGATGTCCAGGAAGTTGGCGGAGACATGGAAGACCATCAGCCCGCCCGGCTTCAGCTTCTCCTTATAGAGTTCCAGCGCTTCCTTTGTCAGCAGATGGAACGGGACGGCGCCGCCGGTGAAGGCGTCGAGGTAGAGCAGATCGTAGCAGCCAGGGGGAGCCTTGGCCAGGTTCACCCTCGCGTCGCCGGTGATCACCGAGACCTTCGCCCGGCAGCGCGGCAGGAACGAGAAGTATTTACTGGCTATCATCTCGACGTCCGGGTCCAGCTCGTAGAAGGTCCACTCGGTGCCGGGCTTCGCGTCCGCGCAACTCACCCCGATCCCCAGCCCCACGGCCCCCACGCGCTCGGCCGGGAAGGAGTTCAGCACCTCGCTGATAGGGGAGCCGGCCGCGTAGTAGGTGGTGGCCTGGCCCTCGGCGCCGCCGGAGATGCGCTGTATGCCGTGCACGGTGGCGCCGTGCACGAAGCGGCGTATGCCGGCGGCCCTGTCCTCCTCCACGCGGTACATGCCGTAGAAGTTGCGCAGCGCGTAGACCGTGGATTCGCCGGAGACCTTCGCCCCGCCCCAGACTATCGCCCCCAAGAGCAGCAGCGAGGCCAGCGCGGCGCGTCCTCCGAACCCTTTCTGCCGGCCGGCGGCGTACGACATCGCGCCGATCAGGGCGGCCGCGGCTATATAGAGGTCGGCGAAGCCGTAGCCGAAGCGCAAAGCCCCTGCAGGCGTGACCAGCGCCGTGCCCAGTACGCCGCCGAGGCCCATCGCGAGGTAGAAGCGCGGGGCCAGCGCCGGGTCGCGCGGCCTGGCCCCGTAGAGCTCGCGGTGCGCGGCCACGCAGACGAAGAGAAGCGCCCAGTTCAGCAGGGCCACCAGCGCGGTGCTGACCGGGGCCTGCATCCGCCACAACAGGAACAGCAGGACGGCAAGCAGTCCGAAGAGGAAGAAGCGCAGGGTGCCGGTCCGGAATTCGCGGCCGGAGAACAGCAGTGCATACGAGAACAGGTAGGCCGACAGCGGTATCATCCAGGTCAGCGGCATCGAAGCCGTGGCCGAGCTCTGGTAGCTGGTGACGGCGGCGAGCATGGCGGAGGTGGCCGCCGGCAGCGCCAGCCAGAGCGCCCAGCGGGGGCGCTCTGTTCCCGCCGGAGGGGTCGGCGGTGCCGGGGAATACGTGAAGGCCGCGCGCGCGGCGAGCAGCAGCAGTATGTAGCCGCCGAACAGCCAGCGCCATAGGTGCACCGTCTGCGGCGCGGCCAGGCGCGGCTCGACGAGCAGCGAGAAGGAGAGCATGCCGGCCAGCGACCCGGCGTTGGACCACGCGAAGACCCTGAACGGGCTGCGGCTGCCTGTCTCGGCCAGCAGCCGGTGGCAGAGCGTCGTGGACGCGGATAGGACCAGGAACGGCAGGCCTATGAAGAGGGCGAGCCGCGCCAGCAGGTCCCCTATCGGCGCGGCCAGCACCTGGCCGTGGAAGCGCCCGGAGAACAGCGCCAGCGCCGCGGCCAGCAGCGCCAGGTGCAGGGAAAGAAGCCGCCGGCCAGGCAGTCTCTCGGAGAGCAGCAGCGCATAGGCGTAGCCGGCGACGAGCACGGCCTGGTAGAACAGCAGGCAGACGGTCCAGACGTAGTAGCCGCCGCCGAACAGCGGCAGCACGGCGGAGCCGGCCAGCAGCTCCAGCTGGAACAGCAGGAAGGAGCCCAGAAAGGCGGTGGCGCTGAAAAGGAGCTGAGGATATCGCCCCTGGTCCCGCATGTCAGTTCCCGGCGGCGAGCAGCTTTTCGGCTTCTTCGGTGAGGGCGTTGAGCCTGGTTTCCAGTTCCAGGGCCTTGGCCTGGACGTCGTCGGTCTCGGCCACGAAGAGCGGCTCGCCGTAGACGGCCTCTATGCGGCCGAAAGGCAGCGGGAACTGGTACTTGTCCCAGCTGCGGAGTATCTTCTTGTTCGACAGCGCGCAGGCGGCGGGGATTATCGGTATTCCGGCCTTCTGCGCTATGAAGACGCTGCCGGGGTGTACCTTGAAGATGGGGCCCTTCGGGCCGTCGGGCGTGACGGCTATGGAGTAGCCGGCCCTGGCCGCCTTGGTGAGGGCGCGCAGGGCCTGCGAGCCGCCGGTGGTCGAGGAGCCGCGTATCACGTTGAAGCCCATGCCGAGCAGGATGCGGGCCATGTACTCCCCGTCCTTGCTCTGGCTGACCAGGCCGCAGAGCCCCTTGCCGCGGTGCAGCCAGATCATCAGCACCTCCTGCCGGTGCCACAGAGCGTAGACGGCGGGGCCGGGGTGATGCCTGCGTCCTTTGATGTGTATGCGGGAGGTCAGGCCGAGGAAACGTATGTAGAAGCGCGCCAGCAGCGAGAGCAGCCAGTGTCCGGGGGAGTTCTTGTAGAGCAGCTCGTTCATCGCTGTGCCAGCGGAGGGCCCCGGAGGCTAGACCGGCTCGTCCTTGAAGGTGTTGTCGTCAGCGCCGAGTACGGAGATGCCGGTCTCGGCTGCGGCGGTTAGAAAATCGTCCAGGCCGAGGATCAGGGTCTTGCCGGCTTCCAGCACGAGCGTCGCGGCGCCGGCTTCCTTCATGACCTTGAGCGTGCTGGCGCCGGCCACCGGCAGGTCGAAGCGCATGTCCTGTCCGGGACGCGCTACCTTCACGACGGTGAGTTCCCCGCCCTTCTCCCGGGTCAGCGCGCCGGCGCGCTTTATGCACGCGTCGGTTCCCTCTATCCCCTCCGCGGCTACTACGACCTGGTCGCGCAGGACCACCGTGAGGCCTATATCCAGCGCGGCCAGGGCCTTCGCGGCCTTCCAGCCGTAGGCCGCGGTCTTGAGGGTGTCGGAACCGGGATGCCGGCCGGCGAGGAGGCCGGGCTTGACGAGCAGGTGTTCGAGCAGCGTGGCGGAGCTGGCTACCTCTATGCCGTCCGCGGCCAGCTCGTCCGCGATGGCGGAAAAGATGGAGTTGGCCTTCTTGTCGCGGAGCTTCAGCAGCAGCTTCGCGCCGCGCAGGTCCGGCAGGATGCCGCCGAAGACGTTGACGTGCTGCACGGAACCGGCGATCAGCGTGCGCGTCACGCCGTTCTTCTTGAAGAAATCTATCGGCCCGCCTATGTTGCCCAGCCGGAACCAGGCGGTCTCGGCGGCGGACAGCTCGATGTCCCTGGAGGTTATGTCGTTGAGCGCTACGGCGTAGACCTCGCGGCCCGCCTTTTTGGCCTCGGCGGCGAACAGCAGCGGGAAGCTGCCTCCGCCCGCGATGATGCCGATCTTTTCGCCCATCAGTCTGCCAGGTCCTTCTCCAGCGAGCCTGCGTTGCGGCGCGGCCTCGCTATGCCGCGCTTGGAGGCCTCGACGAAGTCGAGGATCAGCGCGGCTTCGGCGGGCAGGTTATCGGCGCGGAGCTTCGCCACCGCGTCCTTCAGCAGCAGGCCGCGGAAGAACAGGGTCTTGAAAACGTGCTTTACGGCCTTTATCTGCTCGCGGGTGAAGCCGTTGCGCCTCATGCCGACCAGATTCAGGCCGACGGGCTTGGCGCGGTCGCCCTGCGCGGTGACGTAGGGGATGATGTCCTGGTTGGCCATGCCGCCTCCGGAGATCATCGCGAACCTGCCTATGCGCGTGAACTGGTGTATGCCGGCGAGGCCGCTGATCAGCGCCCTGTCGCCTATCTCCACGTGGCCGGCGGCGGAGGCGCAGTTGACCATGATGACGTTGTTCCCGACGCGGCAGTCGTGGCCGATATGCGAGTTGGCCATCAGCATGCAGTTGGAGCCCATCGTAGTGATGTCGGTGTGCGCGCCGCGGTGCAGCGTGACGTTCTCGCGGATCACGTTGGAGTCGCCCATGATGAAGCGCTTGTGCTCGCCCTTGTAGCTCCAGTCCTGCGGCGGCATGCCCACGTAGGCGGCGCCGGTGAGCCAGTTGTTCTTGCCGACGGTGCAGAACTCGAGGATGCAGTGCGGGCCTATCTTCGTGCCGGCGCCTATTTGCACGTCCTCGCCTATCACGGTCAGCGGGCCTATCTCTACGTCGTTGTCGATCTGGGCCTTAGGGTCTATCACCGCCGTGGGATGTATCTTGGTCGCCATGTTCTCTCCTGTGAAGTCTTAAGGGTCAGCCTATCGCGAAGGTCAGTTCGGCCCCGGCGGCCGGCTCGTCGCCTACCCAGGCCGAGCCCCTGACCTTGCCTATCCTGCTCTTGAATTTCACTATCTCAACGTGCATCTTAAGCACGTCGCCGGGCACCACCTGACGGCGGAACTTGGCCTTGTTGATGCCGGCGAAGAAGCCCAGGCGGCCCTTGGTCTCGGGCAGGTCCATCATCATCGCGGCCGCGGTCTGCGCCATGCCTTCGAGCATCAGCACGCCTGGCATTATCGGCTTCTCCGGGAAGTGGCCGTGGAAGTAGAGTTCGTTGGCGCTGACGCATTTCACGCCCACGCAGTACTTTCCCTCCTCCACCACTTCAACGCGGTCCACCATCATGAACGGGTAGCGGTGGGGGATGATCTTCAGTATGTCTTCGCAGGGGATGACGCGCACGGGCTTGTACGCCGGGGCTTTGGTCTCGGTCATGGGTTGGCCTTCTCCGATAACAGTTTAGCAAAATTGACGTTGGCGGCGTGGCCGGGGCGCACCGCCTCTATGTGGACGTCCGCGAGGGGCAGCCCGGCCAGCGCCAGGTCCCCTATCAGGTCCAGCAGCTTGTGGCGGGCGAACTCGTCGGGGAAGCGCAGGCCGTCCCTGGCCAGCACCTCCTCCTCCGCGATCACCACCGCGTTGTCCAGCGAGCCGCCCAGCGCGAGGCCGGCCTTCTTCAGGGCCTCCAGCTCGTGGGAGAAACCGAAGGTGCGCGCCGGCGCGACTTCCTTCAGGTAAGCCTCCGGAGAAAGCGAGAATTCCACGGCCTGGCGGCCCACCAGCTTGTGCGGGTAGTCGTAGACGAGGCTGATGGAGACCCCGCCCGGCCGCGGCGCGGCGGCTATGCGCGTGCCGGCTCCCTCGAAGACGACCGGCGCGGCGAGGGAAAGCGTCCTGCGCTCCTGGCCCGGCTTGGCGGCCGCGCCCGCGCCCTTCAGCGCCAGCGCGAAAGGCAGGGCGGAGCCGTCAGCCGCCGGCGGCTCTTCTCCGGTGAGCTCGATATCCAGGTCGTCTATGCCGAGGCCGGCCGCCGCGGAAAGCAGATGCTCCACCGTGTAGATGGTTGTAGTGCCGTCGGTGATGTTGGTGCCCCTGGCGGTGCCGGCCATGCGGTCGAGCCTGGCGGGCAGCGGCGCGGAGAAGGCCGGGTGCAGGAACCTGTACCCGGTCGGGCCTTCCGCGGGCCTGAACGTCACGCTGGAGGGCTTGCCTTTATGAAGGCCTATCCCCTCTATCGTCGCCGCTGTCTTTATCGTAGTTCTCATTGTTAATCGAGCCGTTGCCCGTCAGGAGAAGGGTAGA
>JAKAMO010000015.1 GCA_021812825.1 bacterium
GTCACGCCCTCGCCGCCGCCGGAGGCGGCCCTGGCGTTGGGACCGGCCATGCGGCCGTGGCCGCCCTTGCCGGGGGTCAGCGAGAAGGTGATGTCGCCGCCGAAGAAGGTGCTGGAATACTTGGAGGTGGAGCTGTACTTAGTGGAGGGCGTGGTGCCGACCTCGCCGGCCACCGTGTAGACCGCCGACTCCTTGCCCACGCGCACCGAGTAGGTGTTGAAAGCCTTGCTCAGGGTGTCGGAATCCTGCCGCATCAGGGCGGGTTTCACCCAGATGGACTCCCCGCCAATGGTTATGTAGGCGTCCGTCCTGCTGTAGCCGCTGGGGCCGGTGGTGGCGCTGAGGCCGCCGTCGAACCAGGCCGCCGCGTTCAGCCCGAGGGCCGATATCATAGCGATCGTGATAAACAGTTTCTTCATTATTTTCCCCTTTTCCCCGGGCAATCGGCGCCCGGATCCAGCCTATATTATACGATTTTTGCCGCGGCAATGAAGCGCCCCCCGCGCAAGGAACACGGGGGGCGGATTAGCGGCCTTCTACTGCAGAAACGGCGCGCTAGATCGATCTGTCAGCAATCGGCCTCACAATCATCCTTATCCCGTTTGCAGTCAGAATCCCCATCATCCTTGGAATCCTTGGCATCATCCAAGCAGCTCTTCTTGTCGCTTTGAGCGTCACTCTTGCAGGAATCAAAGGTACGATATGCATCACTTTTACAGTCGGCGTCATCATCGGTGCACTGGTTGCGGCATTTCACATCGTCTTTGTCGCAGTTACTCTCGCACTTATCTAATTTGTCGCGGCAAGTACCCATATCATCCTGACGGGTATCTTCACATTTATCATAAGAACTGTCGTAATCAGACCTACAATCATCCTCTGCTTTAAGGAACTTATCACGGACACTGTCCGTACAAGAAGAATAGTGCCTGTCACACCTGTCCTTACATCTCTGCACATCTTCAGGGGATGTATCCGTTCCTTTCATCAGGTCCACGCGGGAAGGGATTTCCGTGGCTTCAGACTTGGAAGTTCCGGCCTGTTCAGCCGGCTTAGCGGATGCGTTCGTATCAGCGGCTTTAGCGTACGAGAACAGGAATACCACTATCAGCCCCGCGGACAGTGTCGTTCGTTTATTCATTGTTTCCCCCCCTTAAAACATGCCGCAAATCATCAAATTTGCGGCTACAGTATCTTTAATACTACCAGAACTGCGGCTTTTCAAATAGGGCCATAGGTCCATATATTTAATAGGCCTTAAGACCCATGATCCGCATCAAATAAAAACGCCCCCGGGGTTACCGGGGGCGTTCTTTTTGGGGCGGGATACCCTCTTACTTACATTCCATTCCGGCGAAGCCGGCCGGCCTGGTGTAGTCCGTCTTCACGCCGTAGTTGAACTGCCGCTGCTCGTGGTGGTAGCTGGCCTTGACGTCCACGTCCACCACCTTGATGCCGGCGCTCACGCCGGCTTCCACGCCGTAGGCGTCGGAGGATTCAGCCGTGCCGTGGGTCATGCCGACCTCTTTGAACTCCCAGCGCTTGCGGGTCTCGTTCCATTCGCAGACCACGTCGATGTCCATCTCGTAATGGCCGCGCTTCAGCACGCTCCAGTTCTCCCTGGCCCAGCGCGCCTCGGTGCCGACGGTCTGCGGCAGCTTCTGGGTATCCCCTATCCAAACCTGTTCCTGATAGACGGGGATATTGCCGAGTTTCCTCTGCGCGGGGCTGGGGACCTTGCCGAGCGGTGCCAGGGAGAAGTCCTCCACCTTGATGGTGGCCTGCTGCTGCTTCCAGCCGGTGGAGCAGTTGTTGTCGACGCGCGGGTCGTCGCCGAAGAGCACGTAGCCGCCGTAGAACGTGGAGACCAGCGGGCCGCCTACCATGCTGAGGGCGTACTGACCGGCCCTCTGATAGAACGGCTTCTTCGTGATCTTGCCGTTGGGGCAGGCCCAGTACATGATGGCCCGGCCCTTCTTGTCCCAGGCCTTTATGGTGGCCGGGCCGTTATAGAGGACCACGGTGTTTATCACGTTGGGCGGAGGCGTGGGCTTGGCATGGTTGTTCTGCGGCGGGGGGTTGTTATGCCCGTTGCCGTTATTCCCATTATTCCCGTTATTCCCGTTATGGTTGTTGCCGGTAGAGCTGGGAATGCCTTCGCGTTTTGCCACGATAGCGGCAGCGGCGTCGAACCTCTCGTCTGACGCGGCCAGCGCGCGCTGTTTGTCGCCTATCTGCCTCTCTATGGCGGCGATATCGGCGCCGGGTTTGGCGGCATCATCTCTCAGCGTCGCTATCTCGCTCCGGAGCTTCTTCATGTTCGCCATTTCAGTTTCCGCAATACCCAGTTGGGTCTTGCAGACCTGGGAAGTGCAGTTGTGCTTATTCGCGATAAGACCATCATAGATGCGCTGGTTGTCGCTGATCATCGGATCGGCGGACTGCAGCACAGTGTCGGCCTTGGTTATGGCGGTATTGCCGGCGCCCGCGGCGTTATTCCCGTTGCCGTTGTCGACCGGCGGATTATTCGTCGGCGGGTTGTTAGTCGGCGGATTGTTGGTCGGCGGATTGTTGGCAGGCTGAGTCCCCTCGCCGGTGAGGGCATCCAGCCTCTTCTTTACATCCGCGACCTTGTTCTCCGCGCCATGGATGTCCTGCTCCTTTAGCTCCTTGATCTGGTTCTTCATCGCCTCCACTTCGTCCGTCAGTTCATCGGCGATGCGGATGTTCAGCACCGGCGTTACCTTGCGCTCTTGCGTCAGCTGCGGCGCCAGCGTCGGTTCGCCTTCCATCTTGTTCAGGAAGTACTTCTTCTTGACGCTGACCGGAGGCCAGACGGCCGCCTCCGACAGGTCGCTCTTCTCGTCCCTGAACTTGGTGTCGTCGATAGCGGACTTCTTGTAATAGGCTTCGGAATCGGCTCCGCGCATCACGAGCAGCCGCCCCGTCATGGTTTCCTCTGTTTTCTGATCCGCGGGAGCGGCGCCGTCCACCTCCACCGGGAAGCCGGTGAGGGTGTTGAAGGCGTTGGCCAGCTTCTTCAGGTCCTCTTCGGTGGGCTTGAATTTCGAGTCCGGCTTGCTGAACTCGTCATTATAGGTTTTGAATATCGATAGCGGACCGCCTTCGGCGCCGGGGACCGGGCCTCCGGAGAGTTCCGATTCGAACTTGCCGTTACCGGTCTGCAGTTCTCCAACAGCGGCCGACATCTGCTTGGCCTGGTCGGCGAAGAACGCCTTGGAACGGTCCAGGAACTCCAGCTTAGGCTTGAATATATCCATAGCCTTGGCGTTATCATCCAGCTCGTCGCGGAGCTTCGTCAGGGCCTGCGTAGGACCGCTGAGGTCGGCGCCCTTGGTCTCGACAGCCTTACCTTGAGGGATAGTGGCGTCTTTGCCATTGCCCGTATTCATGCGGGCGGCTATCTTTGCCAGCTCTTCGGGGCTGTCGATCTTTTTCTGTATCGTTTCCCTCAAGGCCGAATTGCTCTGCTTCACCTGGTCCCGGTAGGAGGAAGCCGAGTCCACTTCCCCTGCGTAGAGCCCCTGCGCTTTATCGAACTCACCGGCTTTTTTCTGCAGGTTATTCAGGACCACTGCGAAGGAATTGTCCTTGGAACTCCGCCCGGTCATGTCATTGAATTCCTTACTGAGGGCGTAACCGGCCTCGGTGAACTCTCCGGGGCGGTTGTGCTTGTCGGCCGCAGCCTTGATATCCAGCCTGAACTGTTTCAGATAGCCGTCGAATTTGGAGATATCCTCAGTGGGCCAGGTCGGGGCCGGGGAATGGTAGGGGTCGCCATGAGCGCCGCCCTGCTGACCGCCGCCGGCAGGGGGAGGAGTCCCGCCGCCGGAGCACTCCCCGTTCGTGCCGGGATTGCAGTCAGCGGTCAGGAAGTGGCAGTCCGAGCAGGCTGCGGAAAGTTTCCCGTCCTTGTCGAAACAATCGGACTTCAGCAGATGCGTATTGGTCCAGCCAGTCGCCTCCCTCTTCCAGCAGTAGAGCTTCGGGGCCGCCGGGCCGCTGGGGTTCAGCACGCCGTGCACCGCGCCGCCCACGGCGTCGCCCAGTTCCTTGGCTATGGCGCCCACCACGGCGTTGATGATCTGCTTGGGGATCTCGTACTTCTTGAAGAACTCCCACTCGAGCGCCTTGTTCAGGCGCTGCTTCTGCGCCATCTCGGCGAGGGACTCGCCGGAGCGCTGGTGGGTGTACTTGTTGTCGTAATCCTTGCCGCCCTTTATTTCATCGCCGTTGCCCAGGGCGCCTATCCCGCCCGCGCCCTTGCCTATCTCCACGGCGTCGGCCGCGGCCTTGTCCAGCGAGTTCATCGCGGAGCCGCCGGAGAAGTTGCTCGCGGACTTGTCGGCAGCGGAGCGGAGCTTCTCGAACGCGCCCTTGGAGGCGCTGTTCGGGGTATTGGAGGCCACGCCCTTGTAGCCGGCCATAGCTACCGGGCCCACCATGGAGCGGGCGGCGGCCTTGGAGGAGGCGGACTTGGCCTTTTCGATTATGTTGCCGCCGCCGAGCGTGCCGGTGGTGCGGCTGCTGCTGCCGCCGCCGTCAGTGAACGAGGAGACGGTGCGCAGCATGCCCTGCATCCTGTTGATCGGGGTAGGCGCGCCGGCGGACTTGGCGGCGGCGCTGAAGGCGGCGCGGCCGGAATCGGCCATAGCGTCGCGCCAGCTGCCGCTGGGCGGGGCGGCCGGGGCGGCCGACGGGACCGGCGCCTGGGCCGGCTCGGCGCCGAGTATCAGGGAGGCCGGGTCGCGCGAGCTGAGAGGGGTTATGACCTCGCCGGCGCCGTCGGGCGAGCCGGTGCTCAGCCCGTTGATGCCGGGCTCGTAGAGGCCGTTGGCGGAACCCTCGCGGCTGCCGAAGCCGCTGGCGGTCAGCATCGGGTCCTGCACCGGCTGCGACATCATGTATTCGGCGACGGGCGCCATCACGAGCACGCTGAGGCCAATGCCGACGAAGGCCATGTCCCTCTTGGAGAGGTTCTTGAGCCTGTCGATCAAGCCGCCCGCGGCGCGGGAGAACATCGGCGTCTTGCCGAAGGCGGAAGCTTTCTTGAACGGCGACCCCGGCAACGCCGGACCGCCAGCCTTTTTTTCGTCCTTATTGTAGAAGCTCATATACTGCCTCCGAATACCTGGTTTGTAATTCCGCCTACTGATATATGGGGCTCGGGCCCCGGCATATTTCTCCGACTATACTCTACCTTAAACTCCGTCCCGGGCCAAGTGTCAATGGTCCCCTATACTGCTGGGCCCTTTGGCCCCTCCGGCGGGGCCCAAAAAAACCCCCGGCAAAGCCGTCCGCCTTTCGGGCGGTCCCGGAATAAAGTTCCACGCACCATACTCCTCGACGGTCGCTCGCAGCCAAGCTCAGTTGCGACACCGGAACCTTATTCCGGACTGGCTCTTACCGCGGGCTTAAGATCTGTGTTCCCCACCGGAGAACTGCCGCGCCTCCGGCGCCGGGCCTAGCCTCACTGGCCGCCCTGATCGCTCTTGCCTCCAGAAGCGATATAACCGATCATGTTCTCCACGAAACTGTTCATCTTATCTCCGAAAAGTCCCATTGAAGAGCCGCCGATCACGGCGGCCACGGCTATCGAGCCGAACACGCCGAAGATGCCGCCCAGGATGATCATCAGGATTATGGCCAGGAAACATGACCACCATGAGCACGGATTTATGTGCATGCCGGCGTAAGACCCGCAGTTCTGCGGCTTGGTGCTGGTCTGGCATTTGCCAGCCAGGATGGCGTCGTTGGCGTTATAGTCGTGGCAGAGGCTGACGAGCTGGTCCACCTTGGCGTTCCAGGCGCCCACGCCGCCGCTGCAGCACGAAGGCGGGCTGCCCATGCTGTCCTTGATCTTGGACATCTTGTCGCCGTCCTCTGACATCTTGGCGCCGTTGGTGCCCTCCGCTGCCGAGCACTGATCCGCCTGCTTCTGCAGGTCGCCGGCCCCCAGCATCAGGCCGTCGGTGAACCCGGCGTCCGGAGGCACGGTAGGCGAGTCGGCGTCCGTTTCCATGGCGTCGGCGCCGGTATCGTTACCGTCGTAGGTGCTGCCGACGTAAGATTTCTGGTACTCGTAGGCGGAATCATGCGATTTCGCCGCGGCGCCGGTCATAGTGAAGGTTTCGGCCAGCTGGAACATGGGCCGCTTGGAGCCGATCTTGGTGAGCGCCGCGCTCTGGTTGCGGTTATAGCCGACGTTCTTCCAGGCGAAGCCGGAGACGCGCCCCATCTTCTTGGAGCGGGGCTTGCCCACGGCGTTCGGGACGGGGACCTCTCCGACGGAGGAGTGCTTAACGGCCTTGTCGTAGATGGCCGCGCCGCCGCCGGCGTCCGCGCCGTTGCGGCTGGTGAACATAGTGCGGTTCATGTAGGGGCCGGCGCTCATGCCGGAGCCGCCGGAGAAGCTGGCCGCCAGGTTCTGGCCCATGGAATCATAAAGGCCAGACATGCCGTCGGCACTGCCGGCCAGCATCCCCTGCAGGTCCACGCCGTCGCCGGTATCGCCGCGCTCGCGCTCCTCCTCGTTAACGGCGCCCTTGACCTCGCCCGGGCCCCTGGCCTTCTCACCCTTGGCGTCCTTCACCTCAGGGGGGCCGAACAGGTCGTCCCCCCCGCCCTTCACCATGGCTATGGAGGAGGGGCCTCCGCCCGGAGGCAGGGAGGCGTTCATGCTTTTGAGGAATTTCTGCCAGAAAGAATCCTGCTTGCTGTCCTCGGCCGCCTTGTTCAGCGCGGCCTTCAGAAGGTCGTTGGAGTATTTGGGGTTCAGGGACGAGACCACGCTGTCCATGCCCAGGGCCCGGAGCGCGGAGGCCACGGGAGCGAAGGTCACCATCCGGTCGAAGGTCTCTCCGGAGATCACGAAGGGGATGGAAAACACGGTGACGGTCAGCAGTATGGTGATGTACTTGGCCTTGCCCTGGAAAATGAACAGCAGCGCCGCCAGTACCGACTTGCGTTTGTGTTTCTCTATGAACTTGCTACCCATATAACCTCCATATGGCCTGACCGGCCCATGGAAATAGAATATCCTAGACACCCTTACCAAAAACTTCAGCGGCATATCCGGGGCCGCCGGTCCGCGACGGCCTCCGTACGTCCCGGAGCTTATTTGCCGCCCATCATGCCTCCCACCGCGCCTATCATGGCCATGACGGCGCTCATCCAGCCCATCGTGAAGCCGGCCACGCCCTGCGTCTGGCCCATCAAGCCCATTATCGAATTGATAATGCCCATGACGCCGCCTATCACGTACGCCGTGCCCAGCAGCTTCTGGCCATAATCGTTTATCAGCGACATGCCGTTATTAAGAGCGTCTACGCTCAGTTTGAGCGCATAGAGGCACATGACGGCGCCGATGATGTAGACGATCAGGTAGCCGATGAAGGGCCAGAAGCTCGACTTCTTCATGCCGTCGAGGCCGATCTTACAGAGCTTGCCGCCTATATAGGCCAGCAGGGCCGCCATCAGCAGGGACTGCATGGACTGTGCCAGCAGATCGGCCCACGGGCTGACATCCTTGGGGACGTCCGGAGTGGTAGGGGTCCCCGGGTCCGTGCCGTTGCCGAGAGCGCCGCCGCCGTGCATGCCGTCCGCGTTGTCCAGCGAGGGCGAGGTGACTATGCCGGCGCCGCCGTCGCTCAAGCCGGCGCCGCCCGAAGCGTCGCCTTCCCCGGTAGTCCCCTCCCAGGCCTTGTCCTGCGTGGAGCGGGCGCCGTCTATGCTGTTACCGGTATAGGACTTCTGTATCGCCCGCATTCCCTTGGCCTGATTAAAAGCTCCCTTGCCTATGGTGCCTTTGCTGCCGGCCTTGGCGCCGCCGAACACGGGGCGGGCGCCGCCCTTCATGGCCAGCATCTTGCTCTTGCGCTGGTCGAACTTGGGCATGGAGGAGAAGCCGGCGCCGATGCCGGAAGTAAAGCCGGTCTTGGGGCCCATAGAGCCCTGGCCGTACTTGTTCGAGAAGCCGCCGAAGTTGGACATGTTGTTGGAGCCGCCGCCCAGCTGGCTGGTCAGCGAGGCCATGTTGCCGCCCTGCAGCTTGGCCATCATGTCCTGGGCCATGTTATCCCCGCCGGGGGGAGCCGGCTCGGCGGTCTGGGGTTCCTCCCCGGAGGCGTCCTTGGGAGCGGCGTCCTTGGGGGGCCCCGCAGGCTTGGCCGGGGCCTCTTCCATTGAGACCGCGCCCTTGTTGGTCTCCTTGAACATGTCCAGCGAGGAGCCCTGGTTGGCGGCCTGGTTCCTCAGTATAGCGGGGACATAGTTGTCCTTGGACTGGCCGGAGCTGAAGGCGGAGGAGCCGGTACTGGGAGCGGTGGGAGAGTTGCGGGCCACGTACATGCCGCCGGCCACGGCCACCAGGGCCGCGGTGATCAGCATGCCTGCCTTGCCGGCCAGCAGACCGGCGAAGCCGCCGGCGGAAGAAGCCCCGAGCTTGCCGGCGCCGAAGGCGGCGCGGCCGAACTTGGCGGCGTTCATCGCCGACGGATTGATCCCCGCCTCGCCCATCGCGCCGCCGCGGGAGCCGAAGCCCAGCCTCTGACGGAGCCAGCCGCCAATGCCGCGCTTCTTCTCTTTCTTTTCCTTGAAACCTATTTCAGGCAGATTCTCGCTCATAACGCCTCCCGAAAGCCCCTCTTATATCCTTACCACAGTTTCCCAATGCTATAGTCGCCCATGGGCTTGGTGGTCCAGCCACCCTTCCCGTCCGCAGTATATGTCGTGCCATCGACTTTCCCGGTAGTGCCGGCCTTGGCCGGATTGTCAGCATTGTACTTCTCTCCGTTCAGGCTCTTCGTGTCGGCATCGCTCGCCCCCTGCTCCAGGCCGCACAGGGCCTCCCAGGCCTGGTAAACAAGCATCAGACCGACAGCCATATATATTCCGCCCATCATCTTCTGGCCGAACTCCGTCATCATCTTGTAGCCGGCATAGACTACCTTCAAGGCGTAGAAGATGGCCGCTAAAGCGGTAGCAACGGCCAGATAGTAGACGAACGGGACCGTTTTAGCCAATTTCCCGAGCAGCTTGGTGATGAGGATAAGACCGGCAGCCCACATCATGCTGTCCATGGCCATGTCTTCATATTCCTGCCAGGGGTCCACGTCCTTATGTTCCGGAACCTTGGGAGGAGTGGACTCGTTGGAGTTAAGGCTGGGGTCGTTCCCCTTGAGCGCGGCCCCGTCCGTAACGCCGGCTCCGCCGAGGCCCGCACCGGTGCCTGGGGTGCCTACGTCGCCGCTGCCGCTGGTCTCGCCGGAGAAGGCGGTCTCGGCGCTGGTCCTGGCGCCCGCCGCGTCGGCCGAGAAGGCGGCCTTTGAACCCATCTTATTGGCGAACTTGGCCTGGCCGTACGCGCCCTTCCTGTTGACGTTGGGGACCGAGTACTTGGGAGCGTTCTTCAGCCTGGCCGCGGAAGCGGTCATACCGGAGAGATTGCCGCCGTTGGCCTGCACCGGAGGCCTGTAGACGGGCTGGAACTTGGCGCCTATGCCGCCGCTGAGTCCGCCGCCGGTCTGCATCCTCGGTATAGAGGTTCCGGAGCCGCCGCCGGAACCGCCGCCGAAGCCGGCATGCTTCTGCAGCTTAGGGCCGCCAGCTCCGGCAGCACCGACGCCACCGTCGGCGCCGCCCGCAGCGCCCGCGGCATCAGGCGCCGCGGCCGAAGCGTCAGCGGAGGCGTCCTGCGGAGCGGAGCCGTCCGAAGAGCCCCCGGACGAGCCGCCGCCCTCGCTACCCAGCGAAAGCCCGTCCTTCTTGGCCTGCTCGCGGAACATGTCCAGGGTGGACGAGGCCGCGGCCGAGGCGTCGCGGGACATGGCCCGCTGCTCGCCGGCCTTGGAGGCCTCTTCCTCGTAGTAGCTGTTCTGGAAAAGGTCGGGGTTGTACACTGGCTTGGAGGAGGGGCCGATGAAGTTGTACACAACGCCGACACCGGCGGCCAACGTCGCTCCGCCCAGCACCATGCCTACTATTCCGGCCTTGGTGGCGAAAAGCCCGCCGAGTCCGCCGGCAGAGCCCAGGCCGGAGGAAGCGCCGCCCATCGCCGATGAGCCGCCGCCGCCGAAGAGGTTGGAAAGAGACGAGAGGAACCCGCCCTTTTTCTCTTTCTTCTTGTTATCGTCGTTCATAACTCCTCCAGAATCCAGTATCTACTTACGCCACTGCCCCGAAAACAGCGCCGAGGACCATTTTAAGGACCATCTGTATTATCATCATCTTCATCTGCTGCTTCATTTCCTCGTCTTTATCGGTGACGTCCTTAGGGGTAGGAGGTGTCACCTTGCTCTTGCTGAGGTTGGGATCGTTCCTCTTGAGGTCCTGGGCCGCCTCCCCCATCTTCAGGCCGGACATAACGGCCGCCTGCTCGGCGGCGCCGTTCAGGTCCATGCTCTTGGCTCCGGTACCGCCAGAACCGAAAGCCGCGCTGGCGCCGCCCCTGGCCTCGTCCATGGAGGGCATCTTGGCGGCCAGCTCGCTCTTCTTGGAGCTGTCGTTCAGGACGGAAGCGAGCGAATTCTTCTTGTCGACCACAGGCGGCTTCTTCATGTCGGCTGGGGCCACGGGCGCGAACTCCGCCTTATTGTTGCCGGAGCCGAAGAACTTGCTGTGCAGGCCGCCCGCCGTCATGGAATTGGAGTTGCCCGCCGTTATGGAGGCGGCGGCCCGCAGCTTGCCGGCCGGGCCGGGGGCGCCGGCGGAAGCCGAGCCGCCGGGGGCCGGGGCGGAAACCCCCGCCGAGGCGGAAACGCCGGAAGCCGAAGAAGCCGCGGAGCCGTCGGTGGGCTCATCGCCGCCGGGACCGGACTGGAAAAGGGAAGAGGCTATGTTCTCCCCGGAGGTGGCGGGGTTGTATATCATCTCGCCGCTAAGCGGGGAACCGGGGGCGCCGGCCTCGGAAGAGATATCGCTGCCCAGCAGGCCGATGTCGGCCACCTTGGACTTGAAGGGGTTTCCGGCAGTAACAGAAGAATCCAGCGAGGAGTTGCTCATCAGCGGCAGCGAGATCCACATGGCTATCATCACCACGGCCACAGAAGCGCCTATGGCGTACTGCTTGGTCTTGTTCTGCTTGGCCTGGAAGTTTATCATAACCCCGCCCTTTTATTGCCGCCTGAGACCGCAAAAATAACTTTAAACTTTTCCTGACACAGCCCCCTCGGGCGTTCAGGTCAAAGTTGACGCAATGATGTTATAGCAGACGGAATTTGACTTGTCAAGGGCCGCCCCCAGGCCCGTTCTATCACTTCACCGGATTCTCGATCGACGTAATGTCCATCACCGTGCCGTCTGGCTTGTAAGTGATGGTATCAGTATAAGAGATCGTGGTCTCCGGCGGTCCGGGATCCACCTGGGTGCCGTTGATGTCGCATTCCCAGTTGCCGTCCCCGTTCTGGGTGAAGACCCTGGCAGCATCCGTGTATTTCGCCCCCGAGCCGGTGGTACAGCCCTTTTCGCAGGTGACATTCTCCGAGGCGTTCATGACGGCGTCGGGAGGCCTGGACGAATCGGCCCTATCGGCCGCAGGATCGCCAGGCCTATCCTTCATCGATTTTTCCATGGCGTCGCCCATGGATTTGATGGCGCCCTCCATTATCTGCTTGTTCATCTCGGCCTTCATGTCCTCTTTCTTCTTCGTATCCTGGTCTATCTCGTTGGCGCCGGCGGCCTTCTCCATCTTGGGCACGTCGGGAGCGCCGAAGGTGTTGGCCTTGTCCATCTTCAGGCTCTCGATCTCGCCGCTCTTTATCTTGTCCAGGCTTACCATACCTGACTTGTTGTAGGCCAGCTGCCCGCCATTGGCGGTCTTCGCCCCGCCGGCGCCGAAGCTCTGGTTCCATTTGTCCTTGGCAGTCATGGCCGAGCCGGACTGCAGACCCTGGCTCAGCAGCGCCCGGGCGTTCTTGAGAGATGCCATGGTGCCCTTGTCCGTAGTACCGGCCTTGCCTGCGCCCGCGGAAGCGGACACGGAGGCTTCTCCGGACCCGGAACCTTCGCCGAAGCGCGACAGCCCCGCGGAGGACTTGGAACCGGCGCCGCCGGAGCCGCCGACGCCGGACAGCGGCTTCTGGGCCATTTTCGCGATATTGGCGGGGGCGGACGGACGCGAAGCGGAAGCCGAGGCCGAGGTCCTGGAACCGTCCTTGGCCATCCAGTCGGAAATATCCGTTTTTGCGCCGCCGAGGCCCAGATCGCTGAGCGGCAGACCGCGCGTATCCAGCCGGCTGACCGCGGAGTCGGAAAGCTTCTTCTCCTCTTCCGGCAATATCCCCACCGACTTGAAGAAGGAGGAGACGCCCTCCCTGGCGGCGTCGCCGTACGAGAAGCTCTTGTTCTTGTTCTTGCCGGTCAGTTCATCGGCGCCCTGCACCACGAAGAAAAGGAATATCGACCCGCCGACCAGCAGGAAGGCCAGCATGGATATCAGTAGGGTCTTTTTCCTGCTGTTAGAGTTGTACGTCATAGACTCCCCCGGACATTGACAAAAAAGCATGCCCGCTTTTCACCCTTCCCCCCGCGGGGGAAACTGAAAAATCAGGTACTTTTACAAATAGAGTCTAGCAGACGGAACCGGTATTTTCAAGACCCAGATGGACAGGGGCGGGCGCCACGGCACGCCCCCAGGCGCCTAGCAGACCGGAACGCAGGCGCATTCCGGCAGGCCGGCGTGCTTCTGCGCTATCAGCGCGGCCAGCTCGTCCACCAGCTTCAGGTCGGCCTCGGTCGGCATGCCCTTTATCATCACCGGCTTGAGGACCTCCGCCTTTATGTTGGGGATCATCCCGGCTATGGTCTCCACGGCCTTTCCACCCCAGCCGAAAGAGCCTACTATGGAGACGAACCTGGCCTTGGGCCTGATAAGGTTCGCGAGGAAGGTCGCGTAGACGACCTTCGGGTGGGGGCCGGTCAGCACGGTGGGGGTTCCTATAACTATGGTGGCGGCGTCGACCAGCGACATGGCCACGCGTCCCTCGTCCATCTGGTCGAGGTTCAGCTTCTCCACGCATATCCCCGCCTCCTGCAGGCGGCTGACCAGGCGGTTGACCAGCATGTAGGTGCTGCCGTGCATGGAGACATAGGCCACCACGACCTTGCTGCGGGGCTCTCCTACGGCCCAGTCGCGGTATATGTCCATCACGAACTTGGTGTTGCAGTGGACCGGCCCGTGGCTGGGGCAGATGAACTTGATCTCGTATTTGGCCAGCTTCTCCAGATGGGACTTGATGTTGGAGCGGAACGGCATCATGATCTCCGCGAAATAGCGCTTCATCGGGTCGTAGACGCGGTGCTCCTCGGAGAACAGCTCGCCGGTGGCCAGGTGGGAGCCGAAGAAGTCGCAGGAGAACAGCACCTTTTCCTCGCGCAGGTAGGTGCCCATCGTCTCGGGCCAGTGCACCCACGGCAGGTAGACGAACTCGAGCGTCTTGCCGCCGAGGTCCAGCGTATCCCCGTCCTTGACCTCCACGAACCTGTCGGCAGGAGCGTGCAGGTGCGTCATCAGGAACTCGCGGCACTTGGGATTGGTCACGATCTTGGCGTCCGGATATTTCCGGAGCAGCAGCGGTATGGAGCCCGAATGGTCCTGTTCCGCGTGGTGCGCGATTATATAGTCGACCCGCTCCTCGTCCCGCAGGAAATCGAAGAGGACTTCCGCCTTCTCCGGGTCCGCGGTGTCCAGCAGGGCGGTTTTCTCCGAGCCCTTCACCAGATAGGCGTTGTAACTGGTCCCTTCCGGCAGCGGTATCAGCGAGTCGAACAGCTTCCGGTTGAAATGGTTGACCCTCAGCGAGTAGACCCCGTCGGTAATCTTTGCTGGTTTCATATCTGTCTCCGTTGCTTAGTCTGGCCGCCGCATCCGGCGGGAAAACGTAAAGAAGGCCGCTCCCGGCGTCAGGGCAGCGCCTCCAGTATCTGGCGGGCGAAGTCCGCCAGCGTGGCGTCGCGCGCGCCCATCACGGCTATTATATCTCCCGGCCTGGCAAGACCCGCCAGCGCGGCTGGCACGTCGGCCCTGTTCTCGTAGAAGGCCGTCTTCCGGCCCCGGCCGGCCACCGCGTCGGCGATGTCCTTCGAGGAGATGTTCTTCGTGACGGTGCCGCCGGCATAATATATCTCCGGCATTATCAGCATATCCTCCGGGTTGAGGCCGGAGGCGAAGCTCTCTATCAGTTCGTCCTTCAGGTGCCGGGTAGGCGTGAAGCCGTGCGGCTGGTATACCGCCAGCACCCGGCGGCCGGGAGCCTGGTGCAGGGCCGCCAGCAGGGCGGCCACCTTGGCCGGGTTGTGGGCGTAATCGTCGATGACGGTAACGCCTTTCCTCTCCCCCACCAGCACGAAGCGGCGCTCCACGCCGCGGTAGCCCCTGAGGGCGGCGGCACAGGCGTCCAGCGATACGCCGTAGAGAGAAGCCGCGGCGCAGGCCGCCAGCGCGTTCTCGATATTGTAGCGTCCCGGGGACGGCAGCTCGAACGGGACGCCGTTTATCCGGAACCCGGAAGAGAAGGGGCCGGGCGCTATATCCGTGACCTTCCAGCCGGGCGAATCGAAGCCGAAGGCCGGCGCGGACGGCAGCAGCGACCTGGCCGCCGGGTCGTCGGCGTTGACGAGCAGGCGGCCGCAATGGCCGGCGAACTCGGCGAAGATGCCGTTGAGCACCTCCACGTCCTTGTGGTCCTTGCTGATGTTGAGCAGCACCCCGGTGCGGGGACGGTAGCGGACTATGGTGCCGTCTGACTCGTCGGCCTCCACCACCAGCACCTTGCCCCGGCCCCGCCAGGCGTTGCCTATAAAGCCTCGCTCCCTCAGAGCTCCCAGCGCTCCGCCGGTTATTATGGAAGGCTCGAGGCCAGCGGCCTCGAGCACGGTGAAGATCATCGCGGCGACGGTCGATTTGCCGCTGGTCCCGGCCACGGCTAGGGTATCGGCCTCGCCCACCTTGGCGGCCAGCAGCTCGGAGCGGTGAGTTATGGGCAGGCCCAGCTCCCTGGCCTTCCTGACCTCGGGGCTGCTGTCCTCTATGGCGGTGGAGAGCACCAGTTCGGAGACGGAACCGTTGATGGCGGAACCGTCCTGGGGCAGCACCTTGACGCCGAGCTTTTCCAGCGCCGCTTTGACGGCGAGATTCCGGCCGCGGTCGAAATCCCGGTCCGAGCCGCTGACCCTGCGGCCTTCCATGGCCGCCACCTGGGCCAGCGCGCTCATGCCGACGCCGCCTATGCCGGAGAAATGCACGGTATCACGCATCCATACTATTATCGCCAATTAACAGGTTAGAGGGCAAGGCGCCGGGAAGCGCCAGGAGCCTGTCCGACATAAGACTTTCATGGCGAAATTGACGGCTTTGTTGACGGGTGGAGCGAAGCGACACAATTCAGGAAAAACAGGCCGAAGCGAGCATCCTCAACTAGAGGCTGTAAGCTGAGCGGCGCAAAGGCGCAGGCCTGGTCTATGGCCGTGCCGTAACAGGAGCTATGCTCTTCAGACGGCCAAAAGCGGCAATTGCAGACGAAATCGCTTATGCCGGACAGGCTCCTATCGGGACTGCGGAGCGTCGCCGTCTTCCTCCTGCGCCAGCATCGTGCCGGGCAGCGTGACGGAAACGGTGTAGGGGCGCCAGCGCTTCCTGGAGTACTTGAGCCCCAGGACCAGCTTGGCGTCGGTGGACGTGGCCTCGGTGAGATAGCCTTCCTTCAGGGAATGCTTCTCGCAAAGCTCCTTATCGTTCAGGCACTGCGTGAAGAAGATATCCGACATCGGCCCGTACTTGTTCTCGAAGCGCCTGATGAAGCGGTGTATCCTCTGCTTCAACTGGGCTTTTCGCTCGCCGGTCAGCTCGGAGAAGTTCTCGGGGTCGGGAGGGCGCGGAACGCGCTTCTTCTCGAAAGAGAGGTCCTTCATGTCGCCTGCGCGGTCGGCTGCCGGCTGGTCGGAAGCCTTCTGGTCCTTGTCGTCGTACTCCGCCGGCATGCCGCCGGACTTCAGCAGGGACCTCTCGGGCATGCCTTTATAGTCCGCCTCCGCGAGGTATTTCGCCTCGTCGCCGTTGCGCCGCTCCACGGCCACGGACTTCATGAAGTTCTGCTCGGGCCCTGCCCCGGTGGAATAGACGTTATATCCGCCGAAATCATCCCCGGCCGGAGAGGACTTCTGGTCCCCGGACTTCTTGTCGTCCCCGGGCTTCTTGTCGCCGCCGGAAGCCGCGGACGGAGTAGGCGTTCCGGAGGAGGAGCCGTCTCCGGAAGAGCCGCCGCCCACGGAGGCAGCCGCCGGAGCCGAGGAACCGCCGCCGCCGGAACCGCCGGAACCGGAAGCCACGGCGGCCGCGCCCTGCGACATTTTGCCCGAATATTCGCTCTGCGCGCCGCCGCGCAGCGCGGAAGAAGCGTCGTTCAGGTCCCCGGCGGCCACGCTGCCGCGCATCCCCGAAACGGACCCGCCGCTGGAACCGCGGCCGTCGCGCTGTTCGGACGGAAGACCAGGCAGGCCGCCGGAACCCGAGACCGAAGCCGGCGGCCTGGGAAGACCGCCGGAAGGAAGAGAGGCCTGGAGCGGAGAAGGCCGGCCGCCGGAACGACCGAGCGGCCCTCCGAAAAGCGGCTTACCCGGCTGCGCCTGCGGTGCAGGAGCCGCCGCGGCGACGGGGCCGGCGGACGCATGCTGAGCGGAGGCCGCGGCAGGAGCGGAGGCGGAAGCCCCCGAAACAGAGGAGAAGCCGCCGAAAGCGGATGAGCCGCCGCTGGGAGGCGAGGACGCGGCCGAGGAATGGCCGTAATATTTGCTGTAGAACTCCTCGAAAGGATCGCGTTCTCCGGAAGCGGAGCCGCCCTCATCGTCCGGCGGGCGCTGGGCGACAGCGGCGGAGCCGCCGGGCCCCGGCTTGCCGCCGAGCCAGGAGAGCAGGCTGTCGGCAAGGTTCGATACTTTTTCGGAGAAGGACCTGGAGCGTTCCGGAGAAGAGGAGGATGACGCCACGCCGCCGGCGGTGGCCTGCGCTCCGGACGAGGCTTCCGGCGCGGTGCCGCGATAGCCGAAGCCGCCGTTCATCATCCCCTGCTGGCGCGAGAGGCTGCTTAGATGGACGGCGGAAAGGAAGCCGCCCATCAGGAGGATGAACAGGCCGAGCATTACCCAGCGCAGAGGACCGGAAGAGTTCCTTTCCATAATTTCCGCCAGCTGCCTGAAAAAACCGTCGCCGCGTCCACGTGTATAGTATAGACGCTTTTTCCGGTTTCCGCCAGCCCCCCCCCGCGATTTTTTCCGGGCCGCGCCCCTGAATTGCGCCCCAGGCTTTTGATAAGATATCCTTTAATATAAAAGCGCCGGCGGGCGGAGGGACCATGAACTGCAAGAAAGAGACCAACCTGGAGCGCTGCACCTGCACCTACGAGCCCTGCCCGCGCAAGGGCGTCTGCTGCGACTGCGTGGCGTACCACCGCGCGGCCGGCGAGCTGCCAGGGTGCGTTTTCTCCCCCGAAGCGGAGCGCACGTACGATCGTTCCGCGGAGAATTTCGTCCGCACTGCCAAGAGGTGAAACATGAAGAAGATCATCGCCACCAATGAAGCTCCGGCCGCGATCGGCCCTTATTCGCAGGCCGTGGAGGCCGCCGGGCTCGTCTTCGTCTCCGGCCAGCTGCCCGTGGACCCGGCCACCGGCGCCATGCCGGCGGACATAGCCGGCCAGACGCAGGCCGCGCTGAAGAACGTGGGCGCGATACTCCGCGCCGCCGGGCTCGCCCCGGAGAGCGTGCTGAAGACCACCGTCTTCATGACCGACCTCGGCCAGTTCGCGAAGATGAACGAGGTCTACGCCGCTTTCTTCTCCAAGAACCCGCCGGCCAGGGCCACCGTGGAAGTGAAGGCGCTGCCGAAGGGCGCGCTGGTGGAGATAGAGGCAGTAGCCGCCAGGTAATGAGCATGCACCCGCTGCTGGAAAAGAAGCACACCGGGACGCTGTTCCCGCTGTTCTCGATGCGCCACCGCAAGGACTGGGGCATCGGGGACGTAGGCTCGATGACGCTCTGGTTCGACGCGCTGAAGGAGCTGAACCTGAACCTGCTGCAGGTGCTGCCGATGAACGAGATGCCCCCCGGCGTCTCCTGCCCCTACACCGCGCTCTCGGCCTTCGCTCTCGACCCTATCTACATAGCGGTGGACGAGCTGCCCGAGCTCAAGGACGCGGCGGAGGTCAGGAGCGGGCTGAATTCGCGCCGCTTCCGCGCCGAGGTCAGGAAGCTGCGCTCCTCGGGCACGGTGCTCTACAACGAGGTGCGGCACCTGAAGTTCACGGCCCTCTGGAAGCTCTATACCTGGTTCCACCAGAACCATATACTCAAGGACACCGCCTTCGCCGGGGAGTTCCGCTCCTTCTGCCGCGCCAACTCCGCCTGGCTGGACGACTACGCCGTCTTCCGCCGGCTAAAGGACACCCACGACTGGACCTCCTGGACGCACTGGGAATCCCCGCTGCGCTCGCGCCACGGCGACGCCCTGGCCGACCTGCACAAGCGCGAGGAAACGCAGATAATATTCTTCAAGTACCTGCAGTGGTGCCTGCACAGGCAGTGGACCGCGGCCAAGGCCCGCGCCGGCCGCCTGGGCATAAGCCTGCTCGGAGACCTCCCCTTCATGGTCAACCAGGAGAGCGCCGACGTCTGGAGCCGGCAGGGCGAGTTCGACATCGACTGCGAGATAGGCGCCCCGCCGGACGCCTTCAGCGAGACCGGCCAGCGCTGGGGTCTGCCAGCCTACCGGTGGGCCGCGGTGGAAGGGAACAATTTCGACTGGTGGCGCTCCAAGGTGCGCAAGGCAGCAGATTTCTACGACCTGTTCAGGATAGACCACATGGTCGGCTTCTTCCGCACCTGGGTGATCCCGCGAGACGTCTCCCGCCGGCCGGACTTCGACATCCGCGACGAGCACGGCCAGCGCGGCCGCGGCAAGCGCTTCCTGGAAGCGGTGGCCGGCGCCAGCGCCATGCTGCCGGTGGCCGAGGACCTCGGCGTCATCCCCCCCTACGTGCGCGAGGTCCTGCGGGAACTCAACATCCCCGGCTACAAGGTGATGCGCTGGGAGAAGGGGCACGACGGGAACTACACCGACCCGAAGGACTATATCCCGGTCTCGCTGGCCACTTCCTCCACGCACGACAACGAGCCGCTGGCCGACTGGTGGGACACCGTGGACCACGCGGAAAAGAAGCTCTTCTGGAAGCTCGTCTCCGGGGAGGAGAGCGCGCCGCCGGCCTACTCGAAGGCGCACGCCAGGGCGCTGTCCTCCCTGCTCGGTGCCGGCTCGCGCATCGTGGTGCTGCCGATACAGGACATCGTGGGCTCCAAGGACAGGGTCAACACGCCGGGCACGCTGGGCGACCACAACTGGACCTGGCGCTTCCACGACACGGCGGAAGACTTCCTGAAGAAGCGCTCCGCGGCCGCGGAGGCCTTCGCCGCGCTGGTCAAGGAGAAGAGAGCATGAAGAACCTTCTGTCCCTGCCGCTGGCGGCGCTGATGCTTTCCGCCTGCTCGCTCAACCGTACCGCCGCCAGGGTCACCTCCGGCGTGATAGACAACGGCCTGCCCGCCGTCTTCGCCCAGGACGACCCCGAGTACGTTAAAGAGGCCCTGCCCGCCAACCTGCAACTGATGGAGATACTGCTGAAGAGCGACCCGGACAACAGGAAGCTGCTGGTCAACGCCGCGCAGGGCTTCTGCGGCTACGCGTTCATGTTCCTGGAGGACTCGGAGCCCGCCCGCGCCTCTTCCTTCTACCTGAAAGGCGAGGCCTACGCCGCGCGGGCGCTGCGCGGGGCCGACGCCATGACCGCGCGGAAGAAGGATGTCCCGGCGCTGTTCTGGCGCACCTTCTGCAGGGCCTCCCACATCAACATCAACCGCGACGACCCCGAGGCCATAGCGGAGCTGCCTGCCATAGAGCCGGCCGCCTCCGCGGTGCTGAGGCTCGCCCCCTCCTACTACTACAACGGCGCCCACACGCTGCTGGGGGCCTATTATTCCATAAGGCCCAGGATGCTCGGCGGCGACCCCGAGAAGGCCCGGGAGCATTTCGAACAGGCCCTTCTGGGCGACGGGGGCGGCTTCCAGCTCAACCGCTACATGTACGCCCGCATGGCCGCGGTGGCCCTGCAGGACGAGGAGCTTTTCGGGAAGCTGCTGAACTCGGTCATAGAGGCCGAGCCCCGCGCCGGGGACACGCGCCTGCCCGACGAGGTGGCGCGCATCAAAGCCAAGAAGCTACTGGAGAAAAAAGATGAACTATTCTAGAAAGATAGCCGCGGCCGTCCTGTTCGCGGCGCTTACGCTGCCGTCCGCGCTGAGGGCGGAGACAATGGTGAAGTTCGCCACGCTGGCGCCCGACGGCTCCACCTGGATGAAGGCGATGAAGGAATTCACCGTAGAGGCCTCGTCCCTCACCGCCGGCCGCGTGAAGTTCAAGATCTACGCCGGCGGCGTCTCAGGCGACGAGAAGGACGTGGTCCGCAAGATCCGCCTGGGCCAGCTGCAGGCCGGCGGCTTCTCCGGAGTGGGCATCGGCGAGATAGCCCCGGAGGCGCGCCTCCTGGACACCCCGTTCCTCTTCAAGAACGACAGGGAGATAGACCACATCTACAAGACCCTGGACCCGGATTTCCGGAAGATCTTCGAGGAGCGCGGCTACGTGCTGCTCGGCTGGGCCGAGGTGGGCAACGTCAACGTCTTCTCCACCAAGCCGGTAACCCGCGTGGCGGACCTGAAGAACATCAAGATGTGGATCTGGGAAGGGGACCCGATAGCCGAGGCCACCTTCAAAGCGCTCGGCGTCAGCCCCATCCCTCTCTCGATAACCGACGTCATGACCTCGCTGCAGACGGGCATGATAGACGGCGTCTACGGCTCGCCGCTCTCCGTGATCGCCCTGCAGTGGTTCTCGCGCATGAAGTACGTCTTCGCGCTGCCTCTCACCAACGCCTCCGGCGCCGTGCTGATCTCCAAGAAGGTCTTCGACAGACTCTCACCGGAGGACCAGAAGGTCATGCTGGAGCTGGGCGACAAATATTTCCGCAAGCTGACGCTGCAGAGCCGCCGCGACAACGCGGAATCGATAAACATACTCAAGAAGAAGAAGCTGGTCTTCACCGAGCCCGCCGGGCCGGAGGTGGTGAAGGAGCTGGAGAAGGACGGGGAGGAGGCGAGGCAGGCGCTGGTCGGGAAGCTTTATCCCAAGGAGCTGCTGGACAAGGTGGAAGGAGCGCTCAAGGCCTTCCGCTCAGGCAAGAAGGACTGAGCCTGCGCCACCGTTAAGAAAAAGCCCCGGGAGCGGGGCTTTTTCTTTTTCCTTCTCAGGGACGTCCGGGATCCCTTGAACTGACTTCCTCGTAGACCAGCTTCGAAACGTCGCGTATGATCCCGGCAAGTTTCTTCATGTCCTTGCCGCGCGTCATGACCCCGAGCATGTACGGGAATTCGGGGTGATAAACTATGCCGCAGTCGTGCAACTGCACCATGCCGTCGCCCCCCTCCGAGAACGCCCTTTCCCCGAACTTGTGGGCAACTGTCACGCCGTGAGGCAGGCCCGCCGCGAGGCCGTCCCCGAAATCGGAACGGGCCAGGTATTCCAGGGCCTTTTGCGACATAGGCAGGCTCAGGTAGGTGGAGTTATACAGGGACAGGAAGGCCATCATGTACTGCTTCACGGTCAGGTCGGCCAGGTCCGCGGCCCCCTCCGGGGCTATGCCGAAATCGGAGTAGACCTGCCCCTGCAAGTAATCGTTGAAGACCGCGAACAGGTTGTTGGCGGCGTTGTTGTCGGAGTAGCTTATCATGCCGCCCAGCAGCTCGTCGACGGTATAGAGGCGGCCCGGGACCAGCTTCTTCGACGGCGGGAAGACGGGGTCATAACCGCGCTCGTGATCGGCCAGCTTTATCCTGCGCTTCAGGATGGACGGGTCCTTCTCCGCCTCCTTCAGCACGCCTATCATCAGGTACATCTTCAGCAGGCTGGCGGGAATGAACTTCTCCTTTTCGTCCACGCCGAACCAGTAGCCTGTCTGCAGGGCGTGGAAATATACCGAGATATGGTCGGCGTCCCCGGCGGCTATCCTGTCGCGCACCAGTTCCTTCACCCTGAGGCTGGCCGGGTAGATGGGCGAACGGCGCAGGCCGCGAAGGTCGGGGCTGAGCAGGCTGTATTCGGTAGCGCAGCCCTGCAGGACGGCGGCGGCGAGAACGGCAAGGAAAATGGCTCTGGAACGCTTCATGCCGGAAATAATATCAATTTACCGGCCGCCAGCGCCCGCGACAGGCCGGAACTGCTATAATATCCTTATATAACGGCGATGATGTCCGCCGCCCCGGAGAGCTTTCTACGCTAACCGGGGGAACCGCCCGGGAGCCCGGGCTGATGACCTCTACCTTGATATATGGTGGAGGTTTTTTTATTTTACGGGTGTCGACGGACCAGACGCCGGATCCGGATAAGCAAAACCTTCGTGAAGGCCGAGCTTGCGTAAGCGTGAGGCCTGAATGATGAGTGAGGGCACGGTGTGCCCGAACGCGTTTTGCGTTCCGGACCGGCGGCCGGTCCGAAGCGAGGCGGAAATGGAACCAGACAAGATACCTTTGATAGCGGGGCTGCTGATATTCGCGGCCAGCGTGCTCAGCCTCAGACTGGGGATCTCAGTGGCCATCTTCGAGATGCTGCTGGGCCTGGGCGCCGGAGCGCTGGGGCTGAACCCCGAACCGTGGATGACATACCTGGCCGGCTTCGGCGGCATAGTGCTGACCTTCCTGGCCGGGGCCGAGGTGGACGCAAAGCTGCTGAAGGAGAACTTCAGGGCGGCCGGCATACTCAGCTTCTTCTCGTTCCTGGCGCCTTTCGCGGCCGGCTACTTCTTCTGCCGCTACGCGGCCGGCTGGCCGCTGAAGGCCTCGCTGGTGGCCGCCGTGGCCCTGTCGGAAACCTCGCTGGCCGTAGTATACTCCGTGCTGACGGAAACCGGCCTCAACCGCACGCGCACCGGCAAGATACTGATGGCCTGCACGTTCCTGACCAACACGCTGACGGCCCTGGCGCTGAGCGTGGCTTTCCTGAGGCCCAACCTCTATACCCTGCTGTTCCTCTCCGTCTCCGGGGCGTTCCTGCTCTTCGCCGGCCGCTTCACGCTGGGCCTGCTCCGGCACCCGGCGCTGGCCGGCAAGGTGATAGAGCCTGAGATAAAATATATATTCTTCGTGCTGCTCGCTTTCGTATATCTCGCCTCCCTTGGCTCGAGCCAGGCCATGCTGCCGGCCTTCATCTTCGGCCTGCTGATGGGGAAGCATTTCAAGAAGGGGCGCGCTACCGCCCCGGTCAAGACCCGCCTGCGCACGGTCTCCTACGCCTTCATTACGCCCTTCTTCTTCCTGGTGGCCGGCATGAAGGTCTCCCCCTCGGCGCTGTGGGGAGCCTTCGCGCTGTTCGCGGGACTGTTCGCCGCCAAGCAGCTCTCGAAGCTGGCCGGCGTCTATTTCCTGGCCGGCAGGTACTTCCCCGAGAACCGCGGTTATTTTACGCTGCTGATGTCCACAGGCCTGACCTTCGGCCTGATGGCAGCGCTGTTCGGCCTGGACGCCGGCTTCCTGGACCGCGCGCAGTATTCCGTTCTGACCGGCGTGCTGATAGCCAGCGCCATCATACCGACCTTCATAGCGCAGCGCTGGTTCATGCCCGTGGAGGACGAAGACCTGGCCTGAAGCCTGCCCTCTCCTCGACGTGCGATCGATCCCCGGACCCTACGCAAGCCCCTCCCCATTGACCGGTCAACTCGCCTGTTAGCATTAGCCCGTTCAGCCGAAAGTATTAATCAACGCGACCTTTGATTTGTCGCAATGCCGTGCCGGCCGTGTTCTGCTAGCATGGGTGTTGTCCCATATACTTCGCCAGTATAGCTAGCAGGATATATGCCCGATATTACCCGCCGCGCGTTCCTGAAGAGATGCGCCGTCATCGGCGCGGGACTGACAGGCCTGACGTCGGCCTCCGCCGAGGCCGGCGAGGAGGCAGCGCTCTCCCCGGACCGGATCGGGGTGCTGGTCGACACCACCGTCTGCATCGGCTGCCGGAGCTGCGAATGGGGCTGCAAGAGCGCCCACGGCATCCCTACCCGGCCGCTGGAAACCTACCAGGACGCCTCCGTCTTCCGGCAGATGCGCCGCCCGGACGACGCGGCGCTCACGGTGGTCAACCGCTACGACAACCCGGACCCTTCCAAACCGCCTTACTCCGTAAAGGTGCAGTGCATGCACTGCGACCACCCCGCCTGCGTCTCGGCCTGCATCGTGGGGGCGCTGACGAAGAGGGATGACGGCGCGGTGGTCTGGGATACGAAGAAGTGCATAGGCTGCCGCTACTGCATGGTGGCCTGCCCGTTCCAGGTCCCGTCGTTCGAATACCACAAGGCAATACAGCCGCAGGTCCGGAAATGCGACCTGTGCGTAACCCGCAGGACGGAAGGCAAGCTGCCGGCCTGCGTGGACATCTGCCCGGTGGAAGCGCTCACCTTCGGGCCCAGGGAAGAGCTGGTGCGCGTGGCCAAAGACCGGATCAGGCGCGACCCGGACCGGTACGTTCAGCACGTGCTCGGCGAATACGAGGTGGGAGGCACCGACTGGCTGTACCTGGCCGGCGTCGACTTCGAGAAGCTCCAGTTCCCCAAGCTGGGCCCCAACCCGGCCCCCGGAGTTTCCGAGAGCATCCAGCACGGCATTTTCGCCTATTTCGTGCCGCCGGTCTCGCTGTACGCGCTGCTCGGCCTGCTGATGTGGATCTCCAAGAACCGGCAGGGGCCTGACGGCGAGGAATGACCATGACCCGCTACATGAAGCCCGCCCCTCTGGACAGGAAATTCCTGACCCCCGGCGTTATCGCGCTGCTGGTCCTGGCCGCCAACGGCCTGGTGTTCCTCGCGGGGCGCTTTCTCTTCGGCATAGGCGGCGTGACGAACCTGGACAACCAGCACCCGTGGGGCATCTGGATAGCCATAGACGTCGCCGGCGGAGTGGCGCTCGCGGCCGGCGGCTTCGTCACCGCGGCGCTGGGCCACGTGCTTAACCGCGAGGAGTACCACGCCATAGTGAGGCCGGCGCTGCTGACCGCGATGCTCGGCTACACCTTCGTGGCCATCGGCGTCGCGATAGACATCGGCCGCTACTACTACATCTGGCACCCGATCTTCATGTGGAACGGCAGCTCCGCGCTGTTCGAGGTGGGCATCTGCGTGACCATCTACCTCAACGTGCTCTACGTGGAGTTCCTGCCGGTGGTCGTGGAAAGGTTCCTCGGAAGGGTGAACCTGCCCGGGCCGCTGGCCGGGTTCAACGCCGCGGCCGAGAAGCTGCTGGGCTTCCTGGACCGCGGCCTCTCCGCCACGATGTTCTTCTTCATCATCTCCGGCATAGTGCTCTCCACGCTGCACCAGTCCTCGCTGGGGACTCTGATGGTAATAGCCGGGCCGAAGATGCACCCGCTCTGGCAGACCCCGATACTGCCGCTGCTGTTCCTGCTGTCGGCGATCTCGGTGGGCCTGCCTATGGTGATCGTGGAATCCATACTCGCCGCCCGCTCCTTCGGCCTGAAGCCGGAAATGGAGATACTCTCGAAGCTCGGCAGGCTCACGGCCCCGCTGCTGGCCGTCTACCTGGGCTTCAAGCTCGGCGACATGTTCGTCCGCGAGACCTTCGTCTACCTGGCCACGCTGAACACCGCGAGCGTGATGTTCATGGCGGAGGTGCTGATAGGCGTGGTCGTCCCGCTGAGGATGTTCCTGTCGCGCGAGGTGCTGAAGTCGCCCCCGCTGCTGTTCACGGCCTCGCTGCTGGTGGTGCTCGGCGTGCTGCTGAACCGCATCAACAACTTCCTCGTGGCTTACACCCCCCCGTATTCTTTCAAGAGCTACTTCCCGTCCATAGGGGAGATCTCCGTCACGGTAGGCTTCGCCTGCATCCTGATGCTGCTCTATCGCGCCATAGTGCTCTATTTCCCGGTCATCAGCCTGCCAGACAGGGGGCTGTACCCCAGGGAGAAATATACCGTAAGGTTCTGACCCATGAAGGTCCTGCTTCTTCTGACATCCCTCCTCCTGACCGCCGGCGCCCGCTCCGGCGAACAGCCGCCGCACGGGATGAACCCCGCCGACGCGCCCTGCGCCTTCTGCCACGTTTCCGACACCCCTACCAGGCTGGACCCTTCCCTGCGCGGCTGCCCGCGTTCGGCCGGCGCCTCCAGCTACCCGGCCGGCAAGAGCCCCGCCGAGATCCGCTTCGGCGGGAAAGGAGGCCCGTACGGGCCCGTGACGTTCCCGCACAAGGCTCACGCCGAGATGGCCGCCATGGGCGGCGGCTGCCGCGACTGCCACCATTACGGCAGGCCCGGCACCGCGATGAAGTGCGATCAATGCCACTCCAAGTCGCGGGCGCGCGAGGACCTCGGCAAGCCGGACCTGCGCGGCGCGCGCCATCGCCTCTGCATGGAATGCCACCTGAGGTGGGACAAGGCCGCGGCCTGCGGCGACTGCCATGAGGACAAAGGCCGAGCGGAACCGCGGGGGACCGGAAAAAGCGGCCCCGGCAAGGTCCGGGTCCCGGACCGGCTGGTATACGAAACGGCCTCCGAAAAAGGACGCTACGTCACTTTCTTCCACGCGGACCACTCGCGGGTCTTCGGCCTTAAATGCGTCGACTGTCACCGCCAGGAGACCTGCGAAAGCTGCCACTCGGCTTACGCCGCGGAACGCGGCGCCGTCAGGAAGGCGGCCCCGGCGCAGGCCAGGCATAAGGCCTGCTTCGGATGCCACGCGGCGGCCAAGTGCGCTGCGTGCCACGCCTCCAGGCCCGAAGACAGCTTCGCGCACGGCAAGTCCTCCGGCTGGCCGCTGAACCGCTTCCACCGGCGGCTGGCCTGCGCCGCCTGCCACGGCGCCGGGGAGGCCTTCAAGGTCCCGGCCTCCGGCTGCGACTCCTGCCACCCCGGCTGGCAGAAGGGCTTCGACCATTCGCGGACCGGCCTGAAGCTCAGCGAGGTCCACGCCTCGCTGGGCTGCGAAGCCTGCCACGCGGACGGACGTTTCGCCGCGCCGCCGGCCTGCGCGGCTTGCCACCAGGACAAGCGCTATCCGGCGGACAGGCCGGGGACCGCGGCGGCGGCCGGACGATGACCGTATGATGATGAGAAAGCTCGGCTTCAAGCTTACGCTGGTAGCGTGCGTCACCGCGCTGGTGACGATAGGGATATTCTCTTTCTTCAACACGCGCTCCGACAGCCGGAACCTGCTCGCCGAGGTGGAGCGGCACGCCAGCCAGTTGAGCGACGCGGTCAAGTCCGCCACCGAGTACGACATGCTCCTCAACCAGCGGGAGAGGATACGCCAGAGCATCCAGCGTATGGGCAACCAGCCCAGCATCCAGCGCATCCGCGTGATGAACAAGGCCGGCGAGATAATCTATTCCTCGGACCGCGGCGAGATAGGCAGGATGGTGGACAAGAAGGCGGAGAGCTGCTACATCTGCCACTCCGACGGCGAGCCGCTCAAGCGACTCGAGATGAAGGAGCGCACCAGAATATTCCGCGCCAGGCCCGACGCCTCCCGCACGCTCGGCATCATCAGTCCGATCTACAACATGCCCTCCTGCTGGACGGCGGCCTGTCACGTTCACTCGAAGTCGCAGGCGGTGCTGGGAGTGCTGGACGTGACGATGCCGCTGACCGAAGTCGACAAGGACATCCGGCAGAGCCAGCTGGAGATCCTGGTCTTCGCGGGCGGCGCGGTGCTGGCCCTCAGCCTGATAATAGGCCTGTTCGTGAAGCGCTGGGTGGACGCGCCGGTAAAGGAGCTGCTGGCCGCGACGCGCCGCGTGGCCGACGGGGACCTGCGTTACATGATAAAGGTCACGCGCGACGACGAACTGGGCATGCTGGCCGAGGCCTTCAACAATATGACGCACAGACTCTCGGAAGCACGGCTGCAGCTGTTCCAGTCCGACAAGCTGGCCTCGCTGGGCCGGCTGGCGGCCGGAGTGGCGCACGAGATCAACAACCCGCTGACCGGAGTGCTGACCTACAGCAGCTACCTGCTGAAGCGCGCCGGCGGGCAGCCGGAGATGCAGAAGGACCTGCAGGTGATAGTGCGCGAAACGATGCGCAGCAGGGAGATAGTCAAAAGCCTGCTCGACTTCGCGCGGCAATCCGTGCCGAACAGGACGAAGGCAGACATCCACCGGGTGATAGATCTGGCGGCCGCCGTGGTGGAGAACCAGCTGGCCATAAACAAGGTCCGGTTGGTCAAGGAATACGCGCCGGACATCCCGCCTGTCACCATAGACTCCAACCAGATACAGCAGGTCTTCATAAATCTTTTCGTGAACGCGGCGGACGCTATAGGCCAGGCGGGCGGCGTCATAACCGTAACGTCCTCCAAGCTGAGCCTCTCGCCGGTAGGCACGACCCAGATCAAGAAAGCGCTGTGCCCTAAACGGCACGACCTGCTGGACCGCGAATACCGCATAGACGGCATGCCGTCGATCAGGATCAAGGTGCGCAGCGGCGCGGAGGAGGGTTTCCTGCACCTGGACCCCGTCTACGGGCTGGACCGAGCCGGCAGCGGGCTGCCGTTCGAGGCCGGCAGCGGAGCTGCCTTCATGTGCCCCGAATGCTCGTCCTCCCTGATCGCTCCTAAAACGACCTGCCCGAAATGCGGCTCCGCCGTCTACGCTTTCGAGGTCCCTTTCAAGGGCATGGTTGAGGGCTGCACCCGCCCAGGCTGCAAATGGCGGCGCTGGGAGGCCGTGGACGCCGCGGGCACCATGGAATTCGTGGAGGTGAAGGTGCGCGACACCGGCTGCGGCATACCGGGAAAGGACCTGGCCAGGATATTCGAGCCCTTCTATTCCACCAAGGACCAGAAAGGCACCGGCCTCGGGCTGGCCGTGATCTGGGGCATATTGGACAACCACAACGGCACTATAGGAGTGGAGAGCGAGGAGGGCCGAGGCACCGTGTTCACGGTGCGGATACCGGTGAAGCCATGAAGGAAATGCGCGACATACTTGTGGTGGACGACGAACCCGTCATACTGGAGGGCATCTCCAAGGTCTGTTCCGGTGACGGCCTGTCCGTTGACATGGCGGAGAACGGCGCCGCGGCGCTGGCCATGCTCTCGCTGCGCCCTTACCGCATCGTCGTCTGCGACATAATGATGCCGCAGTTGGACGGCTTCCAGTTCCTCGAGGAAGCGGCCCGGCGCAAGCTTTCGTCGCTGGTGGTGATGGCCACGGGCTTCTCCACGCTGGAGAACACCGTGAAGTCCCTCTCCTGCGGCGCGGTGGACTTCATCCCGAAGCCTTTCACGGCCGACGAACTCCTGTCCGTCATACGCCGCACGATGAGGCTGAGCGCCATGCTGGGTCCGGCGTCCTCCGGCGAGCCGGGGCCGCAGGCCTGCCTGGTGCACGTGGCGCCCCCCCAGCGCTATTACCGCATGGGCTATATCAGCTGGGCCCTGGTGGAGGACGCCGGGACCGTCCTGACCGGGGTTACGGACCTCTTCATGCGCTCCCTCGGCGAGGTGTCCGGCGTCTCGCTGCTGCCAGCAGGACGCGAGATAGCGCAGGGGAATTCCTGCGCCGAGATCCGGTCCGCGGACGGGATGGCGCACGGCGTCATGTGCCCCGTCAGCGGCAAGGTGCTGGAGCGCAACGCCGCAGCGGAGGCCGGGCCGGAGCTGCTGGAGAAGGACCCGTATTTCTCCGGCTGGATGTACCGGCTGCTCCCGTCCGACCTGGAGCGGGACCTGCAGAGGCTGCTGGCCGGGAGCAGCGGGAAGTTTTGACGAACTAGCGGTATAAGGAGGGTTGGTATGGTGATAATCCTGTTGTTCGTATCCGTCATACTGTTCATACTGGCGGACCTGGGGGTGCGGGAATTCACACGCAAGCTGGTCGAGAAGAAGAAGCGCCGCGAGCGGGAGGAAGCGCTCTCCGTCAGCCTGAAGCTGGACTTCACGCACGAGGCCAGGTCGCTCAAGCGGGTGGAGGTGGACTCGCCGGCGGCGCGCATCCTGTGCGTGGACGACGAGGAAGTGGTGCTGGACAGCTTCAGAAAGATACTGGTAATGGACGGCTACTCGGTGGACACGGTGCAGACCGGCGAGGAGGCGCTGGGGCTGGTCCAGAGCCATCACTACGACTTCGTCTTCACCGACCTGAAGATGCCGGAGATGGACGGGGTGGACGTGGTGAAGTCCGTAAAGCACCTCAGGCCGGATATCGACGTGGTCATCATTACCGGCTACGCCACGGTGGAGACGGCCGTGGAATGCATGAAGTTCGGCGCGATGGACTACGTACAGAAGCCTTTCACCGAAAGCGAGCTGCTGGCCTTCGTCAAGAAGGCGCTGATACGCAGGCAGGACCGCATCCAGAAGCAGCTGAAGCCCCAGATACAGGTGGTGCACATGCCCGCCGCGGACCGCGTCAGCTCCCGGGAGTTCACCATACCCGGAGGCGTCTTCATCTCGAAGGGGCACTGCTGGGCCGCGATGGCGCAGGACGGCTCCGTGAAGGTCGGCATGGACGACTTCGCCAGGAAGCTGATAGGCAAGGTCAGCGCCATCGAGTTCCCCAACGTCGGGATGACGGTCAAGGCGGGACAGCCGCTGTTCAGCGTGCGCCAGAAGAACAGGAGCATCTCCTTCCTTGCCCCGGTCGGAGGCAAGGTCACCAGGACCAACTCCTCCCTCAAGGAGGACTGCGGGGCGCTGGACATGACTCCGTACGCCGGCAACTGGGTATGCGTCATAGACTCCGACAGCCTTGAGGCGGACACCCCGGCCCTGAGGATAGGCAAAGCCGCGGTCGGGCTCTTCCAGGACGACATAGAGCTGTTCCGCAAGTTCCTCGCGGCTGCCGGCCGCGACGGCGGGGAGGAAGGACAGGGCGACGGTGAGCTCTATATAGGCGAACTGGAGCGTCTTAACGACGAGCAGTGGGAGAAAGCCTCCCGGGAGTTCTTCGCCCGGGCCGCCTGAACGCAGAAGACCGGAACAAAAACAAAAGCCCGGGAGCGCCCGGGCTTTTGTTTTTACCCTGCCGACTTCAGAACAGGCCGGTGATATTCCCCTCGGCGTCTATGTCTATGTTCTCCGACGCCGGGTGCTCCGGCAGGCCCGGCATGCGCATGATGTCGCCGGTTATCGGTATCACGAAGCCGGCCCCGGCCGCTATCTCTATCTGCCGCACGGTAACCACGAAGTCCTTCGGACGCCCCAGCAGGTCCGGGTTATCCGACAGCGACTTCTGCGTCTTGGCTATGCAGACCGGCAGCTTGTCGAGGCCCAGGCTGTTCACCTTGTCCAGGTCCTTTTTCGCGCGGGGCGTGTAGTCTATGTGCCTGGCGCCGTACATCTTGGAGGCTATGGCCTCTATCTTCTTCTGTACCGGCCACTCCCACTCGTAGACCGGCTTGAAGCCGCAGTGGTCGCGGCTCTGCACGGCCTTGTCCACGAGCTCGGCGAGCTCCACGGCCCCCGCCCCGCCCCGGCCCCAGACGTCCGCCACCGCCACCGGCACGCCGAGCTCGGCGCACCTGGCCTTGATCACGGCTATCTCCTCCTCGGTGTCGGAGGAGAACCTGTTCAGCGCCACGACCGGCACCAGGTCGAACTGCTTCATGTTCTCCACGTGTTTCTCGAGGTTCTCCAGGCCTTTCTTGACGGCGGCCGGGTCCGGGTTGTTCAGCTCCTTCAGCGGCACGTGGCCGTGGTATTTCAGCGCGCGCACCGTGGCCACCAGCACGGCCGCGCTCGGGCAGAGCCCGGCGTAGCGGCACTTGATGTCCAGGAACTTCTCGGCGCCCAGCTCGAACGCGAAGCCGGCCTCGGTGACGACGTAGTCGGACAGGCTCAGGCCCATGCGGGTGGCGATGATGGAATTGCAGCCGTGCGCGATGTTGGCGAAAGGCCCGCCGTGGATGATGGCAGGGGTCCCCTCGGTGGTCTGCACCAGGTTGGGCATGATCGCGTCCTTGAGCAGCGCGGCCATGGCCCCGTTGGCCTTGAGGTCGCGCGCGTAGACAGGCTTCCTGTCGTAGGTGTAACCGACGAAGATGTTCCCCAGCTTCTCTTTCAGGTGGCTCAGGTCGTTCGACAGGCAGAAAATGGCCATGACCTCGGAGGCCGCTACTATGTCGAAGCCGGTCTCGCGCGGGACGCCGCTCATCGTACCGCCCAGGCCGACTATGATGTTCCTCAGCGACCTGTCGTTCATGTCCATTACCCGCCGCCACGCCACGGTCCTCGGGTCTATGCCCAGGTTGTTCTTCTTGTTCTGCACGTTGTTGTCTATCAGCGCGGCCAGCAGGTTGTGGGCTTTCTCGATAGCGGCGAAATCGTTGGTGAAATGGAGGTTGATGTCCTCCATCGGCAGCACCTGCGACCAGCCTCCGCCGGTGGCGCCGCCCTTTATGCCGAACACCGGGCCCAGCGACGGCTCGCGCAGCACCACGGTGGTCTTCCTGCCTATCTTGTTGAGGCCGAGCGTCAGGCCGATGGAGACAGTGGTCTTGCCTTCGCCGGCAGGGGTCGGGGAGATGGCCGACACCAGGACCAGCCTGCTGCGCTTGGCCTTCTCCAGGTCTATCAGCTTGAGCGGCAGCTTGGCCTTGTATTTGCCGTACAGGTTCAGGTCCTGCTCCGGCACGCCGAGGCCGGCGGCTATCTCGCTGATATGCTTCAGCTTGATCTTGTGCGCTATCTCTATATCGGCAGGCATGGGACCCCCGGATGAAAAGAAGGAGGGCCGGCGCGAGCCGGCCCTCCAGCGCGGCGACGGCTTAAGCCTGCGCGCCGGCGGCCGGCTGGGTGCGGTCCACGAAGACTCGGGTCGAAAGCTCCTTGTCCAGCATCAGCAGGCCGTCCTTGGAGTCGCCTATAAGGCGGAGCTTCTCGGCTATCTCGGAGGAGTTGGCCTCCTCCTCCACCTGCTCGTCCACGAACCAGTTCAGCATGCTCGAGGTGGCGTGGTCGCGCTCGGACAGCGAAAGGTCGGCTATGGCGTTTATCAGCCCGGTGACCTTCTGCTCGTGGGCATAGGCCGCCTCGAACATCTCGAGCGGGGACTTCCAGTCGGTGCGCACGCCCTCTATGGAGGTCATGACGGGATGACCGCCGCGGTCCAGCACGAAGCGGTAGAACTTCATCGCGTGGGTCATCTCCTCCTGGGCCTGCACATAGAGCCAGTTGGCTATGCCTTTAAGGTTGACCTCGGTGCATTTGGACGACATTCCGAGATAAAGATAGGCGGAATAGAGTTCCGCGTTGATCTGCTTGTTTATGGCTTCCTCGATCTTAGTGTTTATGCGCATAGCGCCCCTCCCGGCGGGTCCGGCCTTACGCGGAGGACCCGTTCACGGATATTATAGCAACTATAGGCTGTGCAGGGGGCCGCGGCCCGGGAACGCGGCTAGGGCAGCTCCGGACCGGTGGCCTCCGCGGCGAAGGCCCTGATCCAGAACTTATGCAGGTTGATGCGGCGCACGGCCCGCTTGGCCAGCAGGCGTGATCCGGCGTAGTCCATGCCGTCGTGACGCCAGCCTTTGCCGGGCAGGCCGGCGAGATGCGCGTATTCCTCGGGCCTGGAGGCGGCCAGCCTCATCATGTCCTCGGAAGCCCAGAAAGAGCACAGCGACGTGAAGGCGAACGGACGCTTAATTATGAAGTCGGCGGTCTCCTTGACGGTGGCCTCCGTCTCGCCGGGAAAGCCTATTATGAAATTGCCGTAGACCGTGATCTTCGCCTTGAAGAGACTGTCGAGGGCCTTTTCCACGGTCTCCCTGTTCATGCCGCGGCGCATGGCCGAAAGTATGCGGTCATGGACGGACTCGACCCCGATCAGCACCCTGTTGCAGCCGGACGAGGCCATGTCCGCGGCCAGCTCGGGGTTGCGGACGAAGGCGTCAGGCCTCGCGAAGCAGTTCCAGTTGAAACGGACGCCGGTCTTCCTCAGTCCGGCGCAGAACTTCGCCATGAACTCGGTGTTGGAGGTGAGCGCCGAGTCCATGAACTCGAAGCGCCTTATCCCGCGGGCCTTCCAGGAATAGAGCATCTCCCCTATCACGTCCTCCGCCGGCCTGAAGACCTGACCGGCCTTCCCCGGGAAGCCGCAGTAGCTGCAATTGAAATTGCAGCCCCGGGAAGCTTCGATAGGATAGCGTCTGGAGAAAAAAGAGGTGGAGGTGGCGCTCCAGTCCGGGTAAAGAACTTTTCTTATCCCCTCGTAACGAAGGCTGCCCCGCAGGCGCAGCACCCCTTCGCTGTCCCTCTCCACCCCGGGGATCTTCTCCGGCGGCGTGCCGGCCTTGACCGCGGCCACCACGTCGGCCAGCGCGCCCTCCCCGTGGAAGCTGACATAGATGTCCCCTAGCGAGCGCATTTCGGCGGAATTATCCGCGCCGTGCCCGCCGAGCACTACGACCGTGCTGGGGCTGAAATAGCGTATCAGGCCGATGAGGTAGGCCAGCTGTTTCGGATCGAACATGGCGACCGTTGTAATACCGGCCACCAGCGGCCTGCGCTTCAGCAGCGGAATGAACTCCTTTATTTTGCCCGGCAGCGTAGGGCAATAGATGGACGCCACGCTGTGGCCCGCGGCCCTGGATTGGACGGCCAGCAGCGGGACGGCGAGCTTCGGCGGCGCAAAACCCCACCTGAAGGCTATATAGAGGAGATTATCTATGGAAGCCGGGCCTCCCTTGATGGGTTTGCCTTCCTCCTCATCGACCAGCAGCAGGTCAAGCGGTTCCGCGTTCTCCATAGGACACAATATTATAACCCCCCCCGGCCGCTTCCGCAAGTGCGCGGCCTTGCGGACCCCGACGGAATTTAGAATAATTGGGATATGCGCGCGCTATACAGAGCGGAAGAGTATCTGGTGAAGGCCGAACGCGGCGCCGTCATCCTCCTGATCTTCGCGATGGTAGCCCTCTCCTTCATGCAGGTGCTGCTGCGTCTTTTCCTGCACTCCGGCATAGTCTGGCTGGACCCGCTGCTGCGCCACATGGTGCTCTGGGCGGGGCTTTTCGGCGCGGCGCTGGCCGCCCGCTACGCCCATCATTTCGCGCTGGAGGCCTTCGTGCACCTGGCCCCGAAAGGCCTGCGCCGGCCGCTGGAGATCTTCGCGTCCGTCTTCACCGTGGCCGCGTCGGCGCTGCTCTTCTACGCCGCCTGGAAGTTCATACGCGACGAGTTCGCCTCCGGCTCGGTGGCCTTCTACATAGACCGCCTGCCCATTAAAGGCGGCTGGGTCGAGATCATCATTCCCGCCGCCTTCGCGCTGATAGGACTGCACACGCTGATAGGCATCTTCAGACCTAAGGACCACCTGGAGGGCCCCTTCTGATGGCCATCCTGGTAGCCCCGCTGATCCTGCTGCTCGCCTTCCTGGGCGCCCCCGTCTTCACGCTGATAGGCGGCGGCTCCATCTTCCTGTTCGCCGGAGCGGACATAGACTCCTCCGCGGTAATAGTGGAGATGCTGCGCCTGGCGTCCCTGCCGGCGCTGATAGCGATACCTCTCTTCACCTTCTCCGGCTACCTGCTGGCGGAGAGCAAGGCCCCGCAGCGCATGCTGGCGCTGGCCGAGGCGCTCTTCGGCGCCCTCCCCGGCGGCCTGGCCATAGTGGCCCTCTTCACCACGGCCCTCTTCACCGCCTTCACCGGCGCCTCCGGAGTCACGATAATCGCTCTGGGCGGCCTGCTCTACCCGATGCTGAGCAAGCAGGGCTATCCGGAGAAGTTCACTCTCGGGCTGCTGACCACCACCGGCAGCCTGGGCCTGCTGTTCCCTCCCAGCCTGCCGATCATCCTCTACGCGCTGGTGGCGAAGATAAACATAGACAGGCTATTCATGGCCGGCCTGCTGCCCGGCGCGCTGCTGCTGGTGGCGCTGTCCGTCTACGCCTTCTTCACCGCGCGCAGCTCCGGAGTGAAGCACATACCGTTCTCCTGGCACGCTCTCGGAAAGGCGGCCAGGAACGCCGCCTGGGAGATCCCGCTGCCTTTCCTGATAATAGGCGGCATCTACCGCGGCCTCTTCACGGCGAGCGAGGCCGCCTCCGTGATGGCCTTCTACGTGCTCATCACGGAAGTCCTGGTCTACAAGGACCTGCATATCACGCGCGATGTGCCGCGCGTGGCGGTAAAGAGCATGCTGCTCGTAGGCGCGATCTTCATGGTGCTGGGCACGGCCCTCGGCTTCACGAACTACCTGATAGACGCGCAGATACCGGGCAAGATCTTCGCGTGGCTGCACGCCTACGTCTCCAGCAAGCTGGTCTTCCTGGTGCTGCTCAACGCCTTCCTGCTCGTCATCAACATGATAGAGATCTTCTCGGCGATAATCATCGTCGTTCCTATCATAGTCCCGGTGGCCGCGCAGTACGGCATAGACCCGGTGCACCTGGGCATCATCTTCCTGCTGAACCTGGAGATCGGCTACATGCTGCCGCCGCTGGGCCTCAAC
>JAKAMO010000106.1 GCA_021812825.1 bacterium
CTGTGGCAAAAGGCTTTTCTCTGATATGCTTGCTGCTTGCCGCGTTTGATATGAACGCCTACGCCGCTTTTTCAGCCGATTCCTGCGGGGCCCGCACGGCCGCGATGGCCGGCGCTTTCAGCGCCGTGCCCGGAGGCTCCGAGGCGGCCTGCACCAATCCGGCCACGCTGCTGGAGCTTTCTGCCCCCGAGCTGACCGCGGTCTACGGCCGTCTCTATTCCGGCCTCACCGACGATTCCACTATTGGCCAGGGCTACTTCGGTCTGGCGCTGCCGGTACAGCGCTACCTGCGCGGGCCCGCCGCCGTTTCCTGGAGCGACACGCGCCTGAGCGACGCGTATTCCGAGAGCGCCTACTCCGTCAGCTATGCCACCGCGGTCTACCGCGGTATCGGCGCCGGCCTGACGCTGAAGTACATGCGCCGCGCCTACAATTCCGACTCCTACACCGCCGTGGACCCGCTGTTCTCCAAGGGCTATTCCAAGAGCGCCCTCGGCGCGGACCTGGGCTTCTTCTACCGTCCGCGCGCCAACTACGCGCTGGGGCTGGCTTTCCGCAATCTCAACAAGCCGGATATGGGCATAGGCTCCTCCGACCCGATGCCGGTGGAGGTACGGGCCGGCGTTTCCTATCTCGTGCGTTCCAGCCTGCTGGACCTCGACGCCGCTTTCGCCGGCCCCGACTACAGCATCTCGGCCGGCGCCGAGTATTCCTTCCAGAAGCGCTACGCGCTGCGCATGGGCTTCTCTACCGGCAACGATTCCCGCCGCAGCGTTACGCTGGGCTTCGGGGGCCGCTTCGGCCTGGCCGCCTTTGACTACGCTTTCAGCCTGCCTATCAGCGGCATAGCCGGCACCGTGGGCTCCCACAGGCTCGCGTTCTCGTTCCGCTTCGGCGCCGAGGCGGAGAAGGCCGAGGACGCCGCGTACAACGCGGAGCTCAGGCGCGCCCAGGATAAGGCCGCCGTCCAGGAAGAGCAGATCCGCGTGCTGCAGGACCGCCTTGACGCCGCCATCCGCCGCGCCTCGGAGGCGCCGCAGGCTCCCGTTGTCCAGCCTGCCGCCGTAGCCGCGCCGGCCGTTCAGCCGGCGGCCCAGCCTGTCGTAGTCATACAGCAGCCTTCCCAGGCCGATCAGAAGGCCCAGGAGGAGATCACCAGGCAGATAGAGGCTTTGAAGCAGGACCTTGAGAGATCCCGCGCCGAGATGGAGGCCCTGAAGGCGAAGGCCGCGGCCAAGCCGGCGCCGGCGCCTCAGGCCAAGCCCCAGCCTGCGCCGTCGCGCCCCTCCCGCTACGTGGTCAAGGAGGGGGACACGCTGGAAAGCATCGCCGCCTCCGTATACGGCGACTCGGCACGCTGGCCGGACATCTACCGCGCCAACGCGGGCTCGCTGGGCCGCGGCGGAGAGGTGAAGCCGGGCCAGGTACTGTCGCTGCCCTGAGGTTTTAACGATCGGTCCAGGTAAAACAATATGAGCCAGAACTTCGACGAATCCTCACTGAACGAACAGGCGATAACGGACGTTGAGACGGCCCGCCTCGCGCTGCGCTGGGCGCTGGACAAGATCCGCTCGCTGCACGAGGAGGACCTCAAGACCCGGCAGAACCTGCAGGAGAAGTCCAGCCAGGTCGCTTTCCTCGAGAACCAGCTGAAGACCAAGAACGCCGAACTGGACCGCTCCGCCCGCGTGCACGAGGAAGAGCTGAAGTCGCGCCAGACCTCGCTCGAATACCAGTTCAAGTCCAAGCTCGAGCGCCTGACCGAGCGCGAGAAGGAGCTGGAGGACAAGATCTCACGCAACGAGGAGGTCCTCAAGCAGAAGGAGTCCAGGCTGGAGACCGACTACCAGAAGAAGGCCGAGGAGCTGCGTTCCCGCTGGGCCCAGGTGGAAGGCGAGCTCTGGCAGCTCCGGCAGGAACAGCTGGCCAAGCAGCAGGAGTTCGAGCGCGTCTACGGCACCCGCCTCGAGGAGGAGAAGAGGAAGTTCTCCGAGGAGGCCGCCGAGCAGCGCCGCGTGCTGGAGGAGACCTACCGCTCCCGCGTGGAAGAGCTGGAGAGGCGCGAGCGCACGGTTTCCGACGAACTGAAGAAGCAGGAGGCGGTGCTCAAGTGGTCCAAGGACAGCTGGCAGAAGGACGTCGATGAGCGCGAGCGCGCGCTGAAGCAGAAGGACCTGGAAGTGGACAAGAAGCTGCTGGAGAAGAACCAGGAGCTCGAAGATTACAGGGTCAAGCTCTCGCTGCTGGAGAAGCAGCTCAAGGAATTCCCGGAGGCCGTCAAGCGCCGCGACGACGACCTCGCCCGCTATAAGGACGCTATCACCAGCCTGGAGAGCGTCATCCGCACGCTGGAGACCGAAAAGAAGAACCTGCAGGCGGACTACGAGGGGCGGCTCTCCAAGGCCTCCGACGCGGTCGAATCCGAGCGCGCCCGCTTCCGCGAGATGGAGGCCGAGATCCCGAAGCGCCTGAAGATAGCTGTCGAGCACGAACGCAACCGCTTCTCGGAGAAGCTGCAGGACATAGAGCGCGGCTACCGCGAGGACCTCGGCAAGAAGCAGGACGAGATAGAGTACCTGCAGCGCAACCTGCGCACCTTCGAGGAGACCATCAAGAACCTCCAGACCGAGCGGGAGGGGCTCGTCCACAAGGTCGAGCAGATGCAGACCCAGTACAACGTGAAGCTCGAGGAGTTCTCTTTCCGCGAGAAGCAGCTGCAGTCGGAGTACGACGTCCGCATAAAAGTGGAGACCGAGAAGCATACCGCCGCGCTGCGCTCAGAGCTCGAGACCGCCGGCCGGATCTACGAGGACAGCCTGCGCCTGAAGGTGGAGGAGATATCCCATCTGCGCAGGGATATCGACGAACTTTCCAAGGAGAAGGCCGCGGCCAACGAGCGTCAGGCGGAGCTGCGCCGAGAGATGGACGCGCAGTCGCAGCGGGCCGTCACCGAGGCCGACGCGCTGAAGGCCAGGCTGAAGGCCGAGCTGGAACAAAAACTTTCCGAGGCCGCGGCGCACGCGGAGCGCCGCCACGAGGCCGAGAAGCAGAAGTTCGCGGACGAGCTCGACCGGCGCAGCGCTGAATTCAAGGCCGAGCTCGGGCGCCGGGAGGAGGAGGTCTCATCCCTGCGGCTCTCGCTGCAGAAATCCGCCGACGAGGCGCGCCTGCAGAGGCAGCAGCTGGCCGAGGAGCACAAGGCCGCCCTCGCCGCCGAAAAAGCGCGCGCCTCCGCCGAACTGGAGGACCGCGCCGCACGCCTGGCCGCCACTATCAAGCTTCGCGACGACAAGATAGCCGAGCTGGGGTCCGCGCTCGAGGCCGCGCGCCTCGAGAAGGAAGAGCTGGTGCTGCTGGAGCGCGAGCGCCTGCAGCGCGTCTATGCCGAGAAAGAGAGGGCCATGGACGAGGAGCTGGCGGGCAGGGACGCGGAGCTGCTGCGGGTGCGCGAGTCGCTGGCCAAGTCCGGGGCGGAGAAGGATTCCGCTGCCTCGGCTCATGCCGCCGAGAAACGCGCGCTGGAGGAGAAGATCTCCGCTCTGCATCTGCGCCTTTCCGACGAGGAGGCCGCCGCCGGCCTCCGGATGGACGCCGCGCTGCGCCGCGAGGCGGAGCGCTACGGGGAGATCATAGACCGCAAGAACAAGGAGCTGGAGGCCGCGTCCCAGCTGCGCCAGTCGCAGGAGGACGCCTACCGTAAGTCGCTGGCCGATTTCCGCACCAGCCTTTCCGACGCTCTCGGCAAAATGGAGGACCTGAAGAACACGGCGGACGAGCGCCAGGCGAGGTTGCTGGCCCTGCAGGCGGAGGTCTCCCAGGAGCGCAAGCAGACTTCGGACCAGGTCTCCGCCCTGTCCACCAAGCTGACCGACCGCGAGAAGCTCTACCGGGACCTCCGTCAGGAGCATGACAGCCTGAAGGAGGCCTTCGAGGAGGAGGTCAAGGCCTCGGAGCGCCGCTACAACGACGCGCTGATGAAGCTGCGTGCCGCCGAGGAGCAGAAGGCCGTGCGCGACAAGCAGATAGAGTCGCTGAAGCGCGACGGCGAGCTGATGCGCGCCGAGAACCAGCGCCGCGAGCAGGAGGCTTCCGAGCTGAAGGCCGCCGCCTCCAAGCAGGTGGAGAACGAGCGCCGCGAGCTGCATGCCGCCGGAGAGCGCCGCGCGCACGACTACGCCCAGAAGGAGAAGGCCCTGCTGGCCGAGATCTCCTCGCTGCGCGACATCGCCAATTCCAAGGACGTGATGCTCGAGAAGCAGAAGGTCCAGTACGAGGAGGCCCGCAACAGCGCCGAGCGTCTGAAGGCCGCGCTCGAAGAGGAGCGCGCGCGCCAGTCGGACACCGATTCCGCCCTCCGCGCCGCGAAGGACGGCTTCGAGGAGCAGCTTACCGCTCTCGGCGAGCGCGAGGCCTCCATGGCGGCGGAGATAGTGGCGCTGAAGAAGTCGCTGGCGTCCAGCGCCGCCGAGGCCCTGGAAAGCCGCGGCGAGACCGAGAACCTGCGCACCGCGCTCGAGAGGCTGAAGAACAGTTTCGAGAACGAGAAACGCAAGCGCAGCGAAGCGGAAGCCGCGCACCTGGCCGCCCAGAACGCCATGCGCGAAAGCAATTCCGAGACCGAGGCGCGGAAGTCCGATATGGACGCCCTGAAGAACGGCATAGTCAGGCTGAAGGCCGCGCTCGAGGATGAGCGCCGCAAGCGCGCCGAAGCAGAGCTTACCGCAGTAAACTCACGCACCGTCCTGGAGGACAAGACCGAGGAGCTCACCACCCGCAGGTCGGAGATAGAGGCCCTGAAACATGCCGTAGAGCGCCTGAAACACGCTTTCGAGGACGAACGCTCCAAGCGTGTCGAGAGCGAGCTGCTGGCCCAGACCGCCCATTCCGCCCTGCGCGAGAAGCAGGAGGAGTTCCTGAAGACCCAGAAGCTCGTGGAGCAGCTGAAGGACAAGTTGCGCATATGGAAGAACAAATAAGCAGCCATATCAGCGACCTGGAAGGCCTTAACTCCGAGCTGGAGGGTTTTCTTTCCGAGCTGCAGGGGCGGGAGGAGGGGCTTTCCTCCCGCATCAAGGCGCTCGAGGAGGAGCTTTCCTCCGTGCGTATGTCCGCGGCGATGGAGAAGGAGTCCTTGTCTAACAGGCTTCGGTCCGTGGACGAGGTCCTCGCGGAAGCGAAATCTGCGCTGGCGGATAAAGAAAAGCTCATAAAGGACCTCCGCGCCGCCGCCAAGGAGGATGCCGCCTCTCTCAACTCGGCCCTCGAAGCTGCGCGCGTCGCGCTTTCCAAGGAAAGCGCCAAACTTTCCGCCGCCATATTGGACAGGGACGATCTGGAGCGCCGGCTGCAGGCTTCCGGCGAGCTGCTCGAGGAGGTAAAGGCCTCTTTGGGCGAGAAAGATGAACTGCTCAAGGAGACCCGCGCCGCCGCCAAGGAAAAGGCGGCGGAGCTTTCCGCCGCCATAGACCAGGCCCGGGCGGCCCAGGAGGCCGAAGCCGACAGGGTAGGGGAGTCGGAAAAGGAGCGAGCAGCTCTGCTGAGCCAGCTGGAAGCCTCCGCCAAGCTGCTGGAGAGCGAGAAAGCCCGCTCGGCCGAGAAGGAACAGCTCCTGCTGGCCGGGCGCGCCGCTCTGAAGGCCAAGGAGGACGATATCGACAAGCTCCTCCGTTCGATGGAGGAACTGAAAGCCGACCTGGCCCTCGAGCGTTCCAGCGTCAAGGACCGCGAGACGCAGCTGCAGAAAGCCGCGCGGCTGCGCGAGGGGCTCGAGAAAAAACTGGACCTAGCCGCGCAGGAGAACTCCCGCTCCGAGGAAGGCTTCCTGCTGAAGATCGAGTTGGTCAAGAAGGAACTGCGCGAGCAGGCCAAGCGCGCCGAGGACCTGGAGCGCAAGCTCGCGGCCGCAGGCAGCAGGCTGGAGGACGCTCTGGAGGACGCTTCCAGGAACGAGAAGCTGCTCTCCGAAGCAGGCGCAGCGCTGGCCGAGAAGGAGTCCCAGCTCAGGGACGCCAACCAGAAACTGACGGAGCTGACGAAGGAATTTACGCAGATAAAGAGCGGCAGTACCCATGAAAGCGCCTCGAAGGCGAGGGAAGCCGCCGCCGCTATGGCCGCCAGGGTGGAGGAGCTGGAGAACACCCTGTCCGACGCCTCCTCCAGGCACATGGAGAAGTTCCGCGCCGTGCAGGCCGAGCTCAGCGCCGTAAAGGCTGACCTGCGGGCCCGCGAGGAAGAGAACACCGCGCTCCATGCCAGGGAGGAGACCCTTTCCAGGGAACTGGGCGACGCCGAGGAGAAATGGAAGTTCGCCTCCGCCCAGCTCCATAACGCCGCTTCCAAGTTCCGTAACGCGGAGAACGAGATGGAGATAGCCCAGGGGCGCATCAAGTCCCTGGAGGAGGAGCGCGATAAATTCCGGGCCGCCGTGATAAAGGCGGAGGCGGCCTCGGCCGCCCTGGCCTCCAAGGAATCCAAGGCCAGGGACGGCGAAGCCGCCGGCCTGATGGCCGCCCTTGAGGAACAGGCTGCCCGTAATACCGAGCTGCTGCGGAAATACGACGATCTGGTGCTCCAGAACGAGGCGGCGGCCCACGAGAAGGCCGCCCTTAACGCCGAGATCGAGTCCCTGCGCGCCGCCCTCAGATCGGCGCAGGACTCAGCGGACGCCCAGACAGGGGAGAAGCTGGGAGTGCAGGCGGGCCTGGCCGAGAAGCTGCGCATGCTGGAGGCCGACCTCAAGAGAAAGGAGTACGAGCTGGCCGAGGCCAATTCGTCCGCCGAGGCTGCCGCCCGCGAGGCCGGAGAGCTGCGGCTGCTGCTCGAGGAGAAGGAGGACTCGGCCGCCGGGGAGGCCGAGGCCGAGCGCGCCCGCTATGCCGCTCTCTCCGAGCGGATGCACAATACCGAGAACCTCCTTAAGAAGAAGGAATTCGAGCTGGAGGAGGCCCGCGAGGCCCTGTCAGGCCTGGAGGGGGAATGCGCGATGCTGCGGCGCAGCAGGGCCGAACTGGGAGAGAAATATTCGCGCGAGATCCAGGCCGAGAACGAGCAGCTCAAGGAAGCGCAGGCCAGGATAGAGGAGCGCGATGCGAGGATATCCCGCCTGGCCTCCGCGGAGGAAAGTCTGAAGCACGAGGCGGAGCGCCTGAAGAGGGATAAGCAGGGCCTGCTGTCGATGGTGCGCAAGAAGGCCGGCGGCGCGGCCCATTCGGCCAAGGTCTCCGAAGCCGAGCGCCTGCTGGCCGATAAAGAGGGCCAGTTGGAGAAGCTGCGCGCCGAGCTGGAGAACACGCGCGCCGAGAAAGCCCAGCTGCAGGGCAGGGAGAAGGAGCTCCGCGAGGAGCTGAAGGCCAGGCCGTACCGCGCGATGCTGCGCGAGGCGGAGGAGAAGCTCCTGATCAAGGAGAAGATGCTCTCCGACGTGACGTTCCGCATGAAGCGCATCACGCACGACTTCGAGGAACTCAAGGTCCGCGGGCAGAGTTCCGGTGCCCCGGGCTACCTGCCGGACTTCGAGGAACTGGTCGCCGGAGTCGCCCACCAGATCGCCAACTCGATAAGCATCATACGCAGCCACGCCGAGTTCTGCGCCGAGGCCCCTGACGCCGAAGGGTCCCGGGAGTCGCTGGACGTCATAGTCCGCAACATCGTCAACCTGCAGAAGAAGATAGACCTGATAATGAACTTCTCCAAGCCGGTCATCCCGCAGCGTTCTCCGGAGCGCCTGGCGGCCGTGGTCGCCGAGGTGGTGGAGAGCCTGCGCTCGGCGGGCCGCTTCGGACGCGCCAAGGTCAAGCTGAAGGGCGGGGAGCGGCTCCGGCCGGTAAGCATAGACCGCGTCAGGTTCGCGGCCGCGGCCGAACAACTGCTGCTCAACGCCGCGGAGGCGATGCCGGGCGGAGGGGAGATACACGTCACCATCTCGGGCGGCGGCGGCCGTCAGCGCCTGGAAGTGGCGGACAAGGGAGCCGGCATAGAGAAGAAGAACCTCGGTTCGGTGTTCCATCCCTTCTTCACCACGAGGCACGGCAAGATGGGCCTGGGGCTCACGCTGGCCCGGAACGTGGCGCGGGCCCACGGGGGCTCCCTGGACCTGCACAGCGAGCCGGGCAAGGGAACGCGCGCGGTGATGGAACTGCCGGAGATCTCCTGAAGCGGTACACAGGTG
>JAKAMO010000016.1 GCA_021812825.1 bacterium
CGACGGCGAATTCTCCGTGGAGGACGTGGCCTGCCTGGGCTGCTGCAGCCTGGCGCCCGTGGTCATGGTGCAGGACGAGACCTACGGAGGCATTACGCCGGACAAGGTCAAGAAGCTGGTCAAGGAGACCAGGGCCGGAAGCTGCGCCTGCGCCGAAGCGGCCGCGAAAGCCGCCAAAGCGCCCGCCTCCGCCAAGCCCGCGCCGGGCGTTACCCTGGTCCGCGTGGGCATGGGCTCCTGCGGAGTAGCTGCCGGCGCCCGCAAGACGCTGGCGGCCGTGACCGAAGCAGCGGCGAAGGCCGGGCTGGACGTCCCGGTGCTGTCCACCGGCTGCAACGGCATGTGCCACGAGGAGCCGTTACTAGAGGTCGTGCAGGACGGGCACTCCTATTTCTACGGCAAGGCCACCGCCGAGACCGCCGCCCGCGTGATGCAGCAGCACGTGCTGGAGGGCAGGCCGGTCACGGAGAGCCTGCTGATATCTCCCGAGAAGCCCGCGGCCTCCAACCCCTTCTACGCCAAGCAGCAGCGCATAGTCCTGCGCAACTGCGGAGTCATCGATCCGGATTCCATAGAGGCCTATGAGAAAGCCGGCGGCTATTCCGCCCTCCGCAAGGCGCTCACCTCGATGAAGCCGGAACAGGTCATAGCCGAGGTACTGGCGTCCGGCCTGCGCGGCCGCGGCGGCGCGGGCTTCCCGACGGGCACCAAGTGGAAGTTCGCGGCGGCGGTGCCGTCCGACGGCGAGAAGTACATGATCTGCAACGGCGACGAGGGCGACCCCGGCGCGTTCATGGACCGCAGCGTGCTGGAGAGCGACCCGCACGCCGTCCTCGAAGGCCTGATGATAGCCGCCTACGCCGTGGGCGCCAACAAGGGCGTCTTCTACGTACGCGCCGAATACCCTCTTGCCGTGCGTCGCATAAACCGGGCCATCGAGGAAGCGGAGAAGAAGGGCCTGCTGGGCAAGAACATACTCGGCACCGGCTTCTCGTTCACCGCCTACCTGAAGGAAGGCGCCGGCGCCTTCGTCTGCGGCGAGGAGACCGCGCTGATCGCCTCCGTGGAGGGCAAGCGCGGCATGCCGCGCATCCGCCCCCCCTACCCGGTGCAGAGCGGCGTGTTCGGCCATTCCACCACTATAAACAACGTCGAGACCCTGGCCTGCGTGCCGTGGATACTTTCCAACGGGGCCTCGGCCTTCAACAGGTTCGGCACCGAGAAGAGCAAAGGCACCAAGGTGTTCGCGCTGGCCGGCAAGATAGCCCGCGGCGGCCTGGTGGAGGTCCCGATGGGCCTGACGCTGCGCGAGGTGGTCAACGAGGTGGGCGGCGGCGTGCCCGGCGGCCGCAAGCTCAAGGCCGTGCAGATGGGCGGCCCGTCCGGAGGCTGCATACCGGAGAGCCTGCTGGACACCCCGATAGACTACGACTCGCTGAACGCCACCGGCGCGATCATGGGCTCAGGCGGCATGGTCGTGATGGACGACAGCACCTGCATGGTGGACGTCGCGCGCTTCTTCCTCAAATTCACCCAGAACGAGTCCTGCGGCAAATGCACTTTCTGCCGCGTCGGCACCAAGCGCATGCTCGAGATACTCGAGCGCATCTGCGCCGGCAAGGGCAGGCTGGAGGACCTGGACACACTGAAGAGCCTCGGCGAGAGCATCAAGAAGTCCTCGCTGTGCGGCCTCGGCCAGACCGCTCCGAACCCGGTGTTGACCACGATGCGCTACTTCGAGGACGAATACCGGGCCCATATAACGGACAAGAGCTGCCCGGCCGGCGTCTGCAAGCCGCTGATACACTACGAGATCAACCCGAACTGCACCGGCTGCACGCTCTGCGCGCGCCGCTGCCCGGTGAAGGCCATCGCCGGCGAGCCGAAGAAGCTCCACGTGATAGACGATTCGATATGCACCCGCTGCGGGGTCTGCAAGGACGTCTGCCGCTTCAAGGCGGTGGACGTCGTGCCCGGTCCCGCCGCCGCAGGGAGGACAGCATGAAGAAGATCTCGATAAACCTCGACGGGCGCAAGGTGGAGGCCGCCGCGGGCTCCACGCTGCTGCAGATAGCCAAGGCCAACGGGATAGAGATCCCCACGCTCTGCTACGATCCCCGCCTGCCCCCCTACGCCTCCTGCTTCGTCTGCATAGTAGAGGTGGAGGGCCGCCGCGGCATGGCCCCGGCCTGCGCCACTAAGGCCGAGGACGGCATGACGGTGCGCACGAACACCGAGGCCATACGCGAGCTGCGCCGCATAGGCCTCGAGCTGCTGCTCTCCAACCACCACGGCGACTGCATAGCGCCGTGCAACATGGTCTGCCCGGCCGGCATCGACATCCGCTCTTACCTCTCCGAGGCCATGCGCGGCAACTTCACGGACGCGCTGCGCATCATCAAAGAGCGCAATCCCTTCCCGTCCGTCTGCGGCCGCATCTGCCCCCACCCCTGCGAGGACCACTGCCGCCGCAACCTGGTGGACGAGCCCGTCTCGATAAACCAGGTGAAGCGCTTTGTTTCAGACATAGACCGCTGTTCGGTGGACGCCTGGAAGCCCGAGATGGCGCCGAAGAACGGCCGCAAGGTCGCCGTGATAGGCGGCGGCCCCGGCGGCATGAGCGCCGCGCATTACCTGGCCATGCTGGGCTACTCCGTTACCGTTTTCGAGGCCATGGAGAAGGCTGGCGGCATGCTCCGCTACGGCGTGCCGGATTACCGCCTGCCGCCGGTGGTCATTGATTCCGAGATAGAACAGATCCAGGCCATGGGCGTGGAGCTGCGCACCAGCAAGGCCTGGGGCCGCGATTTCCATCTGGACGACCTGCGCAAGAGCGGGTATTCCGCCATAGTCGTCGCGATAGGCGCCTGGACGGCGCAGTCCATGGGCGTCCCCGGCGAGGAAAGGGACGGGGTCTGGTCCGGCATCGCCATGCTCGAACGCGCCAACAAGGGCGAGCAGCTCAAGCTCGGCGACAAGGTGATAGTGGTGGGAGGAGGCAATACGGCTATCGACTGCGCCCGCTCCTCCCTGCGCCTGGGCTCCGAGGACGTGACCATAGTCTACCGCCGCAGCCGCGCCGAGATGCCCGCCCACCCGGAGGAGATACACGAGGCCGAGGAGGAGGGCGTGAAGTTCCTGTTCCTGACCGCCCCGGTCTCTTTTGTGGGCGAGGGCAAGCCCCTGACGATGCGCTGCGTGCAGATGAGGCTCGGCGCGCCCGACGCCAGCGGCCGCCGCCGCCCCGAGCCGGTCCCCGGCTCCGAGACAGACCTGACGGCGGATTCCGTCATCGCGGCCATAGGCCAGCGGGTGCGCTGGGACGGCTTCAACGCCGACGGGCTGAAGCTGACCAAGTGGGGCACCCCCGAGGCGGACCAGAACACGCTGCGCTCCGTCAGCCACCAGGACGTCTACGTCTGCGGAGACTGCCTCACCGGCCCGGCCACGGCCATAGAGGCCATAGCCGGCGGCCGCCGCGCCGCCCTCGCCATCCACGAGCAGATGACCGGCGAGAAGCAGGTCCTCTCCCCCCACGCCTTCAACATCCGCAAGGGCCCGCTGAAGGCCCTCTCGAAGGAGGAGTACGCCCATTACCCGAAGAAGCCCCGCACCAGGGTGCCGCAGCTCGACGCCTTCAGCCGGGCGCGCACCTGCAGCGAGGTCTCCCATACGCTGGCCCAGAAGGAGGCGGTGGAGGAAGCCCGCCGCTGCCTGCTCTGCGGCTGCCAGGAGGTGGACACCTGCCAGCTGCGCCGCTACTCCGAGGAGTACGGCGCCAAGGGCGAGCTGTTCCCGGGCGACAAGACCAAGGGCTCCAAGATGCCCAAGCATCCCTATATCGACCGGGACCACCAGAAGTGCATACTCTGCGGCCGCTGCGTGCGCGTCTGCACCGAGCTGCAGGGCTCCGGCGCCATCGGCCTCGCGGCCCGCGGCTTCGTGACCGAGGTCTCCTCGGCGTGGGGCAGCAGGCTGCCTGAGTTCGCCTGCAAGTCCTGCGGCCAGTGCGTGTCCGCCTGCCCCGCCGGCGCCCTCTCGGCCCGCTTCAAGGAAGTGGAAGTGCCGTCGTGGCGCTCGCTCAAGGACAGCGCGGTCTGCGCCTACTGCGGCGTCGCCTGCGTGCTGGACTACTCCGCCGCCGACGGCAGGATACAGCGGCTGGACAACAAGATGGAGGCCCGGGAAGGCAACGCGCTGGTCTGCGCCAGGGCCTTCAGCGGCTTCGACGTGCTGGAGATGGACGGCCGCCTGCGCGAGCCGATGATAAAGGAAAAAGGCGCGTGGCGCAGGGCGAAATGGGACGAGGCGATGAAGGCGGCCGCCGAGGGCCTGAAGAAAGGCTCCGGCAAGACCGCGGCGGTACTGGGTTCGCCCCGCCTTACGAACGAGGCGCTCTACCTGCTGCAGAAGATAGGCCGCGCCGGGCTAGGCACTAACAACCTGGCCGTCGCGGGCATAGGGACGGGCGAGGATACCGCCGCAAGGGCCTTCGGTCTCGACGCCTCCCCGGCCTCGCTGGGAGATATTTCCAAGGCCGACGCCGTCTTCTGCGCCGTGCCCGACCTTGAGGGCCATTATCCCTCCATAGCCGCGGCGCTCCGCCAGGCGGCCATACGCGGAGCGGCGGTAGTTTACGGTCCCCGCCCGCCGCAGGTGTACCTGCGCTGGCTGAAGGCTGCGACCGAAGGCCGGAAGGCCTCCGAGCTGAAGGCGCTGGGAGAACTGAAGTCCCCCAAACTGCCCGCCGGAGAGGACGCCGCCGCGGCCGACGCCGACTGGAAGCGTCTGCAGGCCGCGGCCAGCCCGCTGTTCATCGCCGACCCCGCCCTGGTGTCGCCGGCCGACATGGCGGCGCTGGCCGACATCCTGGTGCTGCTGGGCAAGCCGGGCTCCCTGCTGCTGCTCAGGCAGGGCCCCAACGCCCAGGGCGCGATAGACCTCGGCATGGACGCTTTCCGCCTGCCGGGCCAGGCCCCGGCCTCCTCCAAGTCCGCGCTCCACGCGCTGGAAAAGCTCTGGAACTGCGAGCTGCCCTCGGCCCCGGGGCTGGGCGGAGCTGCGATCCTGGAGGCCGCCGCGGCGGGAAAACTCCGCTCGCTGCTCGCCTGGGGCGACGCCGGGCTGGACGGCCTGAAGCTGAAGGACGTCTTCGCGGTCTCCGGAGAGTGGCTTACGCCCTCCGCCAAGCATCCCGCTTCCGTGGTCTTCCCGGCCGCGCTGTTCGCCGAGGACGCGGGTTCCTTCACCTCCTTCGACAGGCGCGTGAGGCAGGCCGGCATCTGGCGGCCGCACGGTTCCCCGCAACCCAACTGGCGCGTCCTGTCGGACCTGGCCAGGCACCTGGGCCTGCGCTCCGCAGAGACCCTCGCCGCACTGCGAGCGGAGATATCCTCGGCCAACGCGCTCTACGCCGGCCTCGGCTGGGAGAAATGGGCGGACGGAGAGCACGACGCCGTCTGGAAGGCCGCGTTCGCTCCGGTCCTAGTGCCCCCCGCCGGCGAGGCCCGCAAGCCGGCCGGGTTCTCGCTCGAGGACTCGGTCTCCCGCTTCGCGAGGCGCCGCCTCTCCGAAGTGGCAGCGCAGGGGAAAGCGGCCGTTTGACAGCCCCCTCTCTTTAGTTGCAGAATTCAGGTGGGTTGAGCGGATAGGCAATAAGGAGGACGGATGAAAAGGATATTGTTAGCGGTAGCGGTCATCGGAACTTTCGGAGCGGCGGCCTTCGCGGCGGACTACGGCAGCGCGGGCTGCGGTCTCGGCAGCCTGGTGTTCAAGGAGAACGACGGCACGCAGATACTGGCCGCCACGACCAACGGGACGTTCGGCAGCCAGACCTTCGGCATAACCTTCGGCACTTCCAACTGCAACGCGAAGGGCATGATAAAGGTCTCCAAGGCCCGCGAGAGCTTCATCGAGGCCAACTTCAAGGACCTCTCCCGCGACGCGGCGAAAGGCAACGGCGAGTACGTGACCAGCCTGGCGAAGCTCTACGGCTATACGCCCGAGAACGCCTGGCAGTTCGGCCGCCTGCTGCAGAAGAACCACTCCGCGATCTTCGCCGCCAACGACGCGGCTGCCGCGGTCAGCCAGATAAACAAGCTCGTAGCCAACATATAAGCTGCGGTCTCCAGCGGGCCGGCGGCAACACCGCCGGCCCGTTTTGATTTCCGGATGAAAAAGGCCATTCTCCTCCTGACTCTGCTGCTGGGCGCCTCCCCCTCCCGGGCACTGACCCCGGACCAGGAGCTGCGGCGCCTCTCGCTGCGCCGGCTGGCGGCGGAGCAGAAAGCCTGGGAGGACCCGTACTGGCGCAAGCTGCTTTACTACGAGAAGGGCTTTTTCGGCGGGAGCCGCAGCGCGGACAGCGACCCCCGTTTCTTCCTCTCCAAATGGGGCTCGATCAACCCCCGGCTCGAGCTCGACGCCGCGATAGACGGGCTCTATTTCGACGGCGAAGACGACGAGAGTCCGGAATGCCGCTTCCCGGAGCGCTACCGCTGGCTAAAGACGAAGCTGGGGGCCGGGTCCGAGTTCCCGCCGCGCCGCTGCCCCTCGTTCGAGGAATGGCGGGCCGGCCTCGACCCCGAGTCGGTCGGGCTGATCTTCGCGGCCGGGTACCTCAACAATCCGTCCACCCTCTACGGGCACACTTTCCTCCGCCTGCACAAGCGCGGCGGGGCCGGCGCCGACCTGCTGGATTACACTCTCAACTACGCCGCCTCCACCGACGACGAGGAAGGCTTCCTTTTCGCCCTCAAGGGCCTGATGGGAGCCTACCCCGGGCGTTTCTCCACGATACCGTATTACCTGAAGATACAGGAATACCACAACATGGAGAACCGCGACCTGTGGGAGTTCCCGCTGGACCTGACGCAGCAGGAGATCGACCGGCTGCTGCGCCACTGCTGGGAGCTGGGCAAGGCCTCTTTCCCCTACTATTTCTTCAGCCGGAACTGTTCCTGGCAGCTGGTGCCGCTGCTCGACATAGTGAAGCCTGAGCTGAACCTCTCCGGGCGCTTCCCGTTCTGGGTGATACCTTCCGACACGGTGAAGGCCGTCGTCTCCGCCTCCCCTGCGGCGGAGCCCGCCTGGCGCCCGTCGCTGTGGAACACGCTGGAGTGGAAGAGGGCCTCCCTCTTGGAGCACGAGAAACTGATAGCGGCGGGCCTCGCCCGCGGCGGCCAGCCTGCCTCGCTGGCCTCTCTGGACAGACTGCCGCAGGACAGGGAGGCGGCGGTTCTTGAGACCGCGGCCGATTACCTGAGCTGGCGGTTCTACGCCAGGCGGATAAGCAAGGAAGAGCTGGACAGGCGCACCGATCCCCTGCTGCAGAAGCGCGCCGCGCTGGGCCAGCAGCTGACGTTCGCCGGAGCCCCTCAGCGCCCGCCTTCGGTCCTTTCAGGCCACGACAGCCTGCGGCTCGGGGCGGGACTGGTCTCGCTGAAGAACGGGCCGGCCTACGAGCTCCAGGCCCGCTTCGCGATGCAGGACCTGCTCGACGATCCGTCGGGCTATCTCCCGGACGCCGCTCTGGAGATGGGCTCGCTGCGGCTGCGCTACGAGCCGCGCTACAACAGGTATTACCTGAGGGAGGCGCTGCTGGCCCGCGTCCTCAGCCTCAATCCCTGGGACGACTGGGTCAGGCGCCGGTCCTGGGAGCTGGCGGCCGGGCTGGAGCAGGCGCCTGAGACCGGCGCCCAGAGCGGCCGCTCCGCCGTCTGGGCCATGAACGCGGCCTCCGGGGTTTCCGCGGTCTGGGACGGGCCTGTGCGGCAGCTCTGGTACTTAATGGCGCAGGCCGATTCGGACATCGGTCCCGCGCTGCGCGCAGGCTGGAGGGCCGGAGCCGGCCTCAAGGCCGGCGTGCTGGCCTCGAAAGGGCCTGTCCGCGTTCTCGTCGAAGCGCGCTATATCTCCTACGCGCTCGGGGACGGGCGCCCGCTCTGGGCGGGTTCCGCCGGAACCTCCCTGCGGCTGGCCAGGGACAGCTCCGTCAGGCTGCAGTACGCCTGGCGCGGGGACGTCACTGAGACCGGTCTCTACTTCCACCAGTTCCTCTTCGGGCCATGACCATGCGACGGCTGGCGCGCCTGCTGCTTCCTATGGCCGCCCTGGCCGCGGCCGGCTGCACGCATCTCTTCTTCAAGCCGGGAGGCAGGGCTTACTCGGACCCAGCCGCGTCCGGCCTGCGCTCCGAAGCGGTCAAGTTCAGCTCCTCCGACGGCACCGCCCTCACGGGCCTCTTCTTCCCCGCCGCCGGTGAACCTAAAGCTACCGTGGTCCATTTTCACGGCAACGCGCAGAACATGACGGCTCACTACCCGTATTCGGCCTGGCTGGCGGCTGATGGTTATAACGTCTTCATCTTCGACTACAGGGGTTACGGCGCTTCCTTCGGAAGGCCTTCGCTGGGCGGGGCCGTGCGGGACGGCGAGGCCGCGCTGCAACAGGCGCTTAAGCTGCCGGGCGCCAGGGCGGACCGGATCGTAGTGTTCGGGCAGAGCCTGGGCGGCGCCATCGCCGTAGCCGCGGTGGCGGAGTCAGGCTTCAAGCCGGCCGCCATGGTGCTGGAAGGAACTTTCTATTCCTACAGGCAGGTAGCCGCCGCGGTGCTCAGGAGGAGCTGGCTGACCTGGCCGTTTTCCTGGCTGCCGTACCTGGCGGTAAGCGGCCGGCACTCCCCCTCCGACTACATATCCGCCGTTCCCTGTCCGAAACTGTTCATCCACTCCGTCGAGGACGGGACAGTGCCCTACGCGCAGGGCCGCAAGCTCTACGAGGCCGCCCCTCCTCCCAAGGAGTTCTGGGAGGTCCCCGCCGGCCACATAGAGGCCTTCGGGGCTTTCCGCGGGGCCTACGCCCTCCGCCTTCTGGCCTTCCTGGACGACGCCCTGGGGAAGTGACGCACTTGCCGGGCCGCGGAGTATTTAATACCATAAGCGCATGCTTGAGAACATTCCCCTTAAATACGTCTGGATAGTGCTGGGCATCATAATCATGGGCATGGAGCTGCTCACCCCCGGCTTCATCATAGTCTTTTTCGGGCTCGGCGCCGTCCTCACCGGTCTGCTGCTGTTCTTCCTGCCTATAGGCGTCAACACGCAGCTGGTCCTTTTCGCCGCGCTCTCGCTGGTGCTGCTGGCCTCTTTCCGCCGCCTGGCGCAGGGCTACTTCATCGGGCGCGTTACGAACCCCAATCCCAGCGGCGCCGCGATGGAGATCTTCTCCGGCGAGACCGCCGTGGTCATCGAGGACATAGTGCCGAATTCGCCGCGCGGCAAGGTGGAGTTCCACGGGACCTCCTGGAACGCCGATGCCGAAACGCAGATAGCGAAAGGAGTTAAGGTCGCGGTGCTCGAGCGCCGCAACCTGACGCTGAAGGTAAAACCGCTGGCTTAGGAGACTACATGGACATAATGACACTGATACTCGCGATAGCAGTAATCTTCGTCATCACGGTGCTGCTGAACTCGGCGCGCGTGGTGCCGCACAGGACCGTGTACATAGTGGAGCGGCTCGGCAAATACTATTCATCGCTGGAGGCCGGCTTCCACATCCTGATCCCGTTCATCGACAAGGTGGCCTACAAGCACACGCTCAAGGAGCAGGTGATGGACGTGCCGCCGCAGGTCTGCATCACGAAGGACAATATCTCGGTCGAAGTGGACGGCATCCTCTACGTGCAGGTCGTCGACCCCGTGAAGGCCTCCTACGGCATCACGAACTACCAGTTCGCCTCGTCGCAGCTGGCCCAGACCACGATGCGCTCGGAGATAGGCAAGATAGAGCTGGACCGCACCTTCGAGGAGCGCGAGAAGATAAACATGGAGATCGTGGCAGCCGTGGACAAGGCCGCCGAGCCCTGGGGCATCAAGATCACCCGCCACGAGATTAAGAACATCACCCCGCCCGACAGCATCAAGGGCGCGATGGAGAAGCAGATGCGCGCCGAGCGCGAGAAGCGCGCGCTGATCGCCGAGTCCGAAGGCGAGAAGCAGGCCAAGATCAACCGGGCCGAGGGCGACAAGCAGCAGAACATCGCCCTGTCCGAGGGCGAGAAGCAGAAGAGGCTGAACGAGGCCGACGGCCGCGCCGGAGAGATCGAGAGGGTGGCCTTCGCCACCGCGAAGGGCCTGCGCGAGATAGCCGCCGCGATCAACGAGAAGGGCGGCTCCGACGCCGTCAACCTCCGCATAGCCGAGAGCTACCTGACCGAGTTCGGCAAACTGGCCAAGGTGAACAACACCCTGATCATCCCCGCGGACCTCGGGGACACGGCCGGGATGGTGGCCGCGGTGAGCAAGGTCTTCACGGCCACTAAGCAGCGCGCGGCCGAGGAGCTGGCGGCCCCCGCCCCGCTGCCCGGGATCAAGCCTGCCGGCCAGCAGTACCCGCCGCTCAACCTGCCGCCGAAACGCCAGTAGGGGACAGGGCATAAAAAAGGACCGGGAGTTTCCTCCCGGTCCTTTTTCGCGTCCGCAGTTCCCCACTTACCGCCCTGACGCGCTTTCAGGATCTGTGAGTGGTCTCATAATGACCATGCAGTCAGTGTGAAACCACAACAGGTTCAGTTTTTCCTTATCAACTGCCAGGCCAGTTCCGAGGCTTTGGAGAGATGGTCGAGGAGTATGTGCTCGCCGTTGGCCCTGGGGTTCCTTACCCCTATCCCTAGGTTGACCGCCGGTATGCCCCTGGCGTTAAGGGCGTTGGCCTCGCTCCCCCCCGGCGACGGCACCGCGGAAGGCGCGAGTCCGGCCGCCCTGGAGGCGGCCTCGGCGGCCAGGCACACTTCGGCCCCCTTCGGATGGGAGTAGGGAGCGTATTCCCATGACCATTTGAACGAGGCGGCTCCCCCGGCGGCGGCGGCCGAACTCTCGAACTCGGCCTTTATCCGCTCGAGTATAGGAAGAGCTTTCGCCTCCTCCTGCGCCCGTATCTGCCCGCGGGCCAGCGCGGCCGGAGGGACTATGGCGGTGCCGGCGCCGCCGGCTATGGTGCCGATGTTGGAGGTGGTCTCCGGATCGTGCCTGCCCCAGGAAAGGGCGGAGATGGCCCTGGCCGCTATGCTGATGGCGCAGACGCCGTGCTCGGGGTCGATGCCGGCGTCGGAAGCCCTGCCCAGGACGTCGGCCGAGAAGACGGCTATCCCGGGAGAGGAGGAGGTGTAGGTGCCGGGGTCGAGCGGAGAGCTGAAGACGAAGGCCGAACGCACGCTTTGCGGCAGGACGGCGTGGCGGGCGCCGGCCATGTTGCCGGCGCCGCGGGTGGTGAAAACCAGCGTAAAAGGCTTCAGCGGCTGGTTCGAGTGGATGGCCCGCTCGACGGCGTACAGGATGGCCGCCATGCCGGCCCGGCCGTCGGCGCCCGGAGCCCCGCCCTCCCCGGTTATCCGGTCCGCGGAGACCACCGGCCTTATGGTCGAGGTGCGGCGGAAGGTGTCCATCTGGGAGACCAGCGCCAGCGAGCCGCCGCCGCCCACCGAGCAGACGATGTTGCTGGTGTTGGAGAGGCAGGCCGCCGCGGTCCCGTCGGCCTTGGGCTCGAGACCGAGGTGCTTCAGGTAGGTGAGCAGGTGGTTGGCCACCGGGGCTTCCTTGCCGGGGAGGCCGTCGATGCGCGCCAGTTCGAGGAACAGGTCTATCAGCCTTCTGCTGACCATGGGAGCGCCTAGACCGCCCACTCGCGGACGAGGTTCACCAGCACCTCCGCCGACTTGTTCATGCCGTCGAGGGAGACCCATTCGTAGCGGCCGTGGTAATTGAACCCGCCGGTGAAGACGTTCGGGGTCGGCAGGCCCATGAAGGAGAGGCGCGCGCCGTCGGTGCCGCCGCGAACCGGTTTGACGCGCGGGACCAGCCCGGCCTTCCTTACCGCTGACAGGAGGTTCCGCATGACGGCCGGGTAGCGGGACACCACGCCCTTCATGTTCCGGTACTGCGCCTTGAACGAGAGCTCTATCTTGGCGAGCGGATACTTCAGCCGCATGGCGGACACGATGGCCTCAAGCTGGCGTTCCATCGCCTTGAGCTTCACGAGGTCATGCTCCCTGACTATGCCCGAGACCTCGGCCTTCTCGATGCCGGCCGCGATATCGGTGAACATCACGAACCCCTCGCGCTTCTCGGTGGCCTCGGGAAGCATGTTCTCCGGCCAGGCCGCCACTATGTCGGCGGCTATGCGCGCGGCGTTGGCCAGCGCGTTCTTGGCGGTGCCGGGATGCACGCTCTTGCCGGTTATCTTTATCTCCACCCCGTCGGCGTTGAAATTCTCCTCCTCCACGGTCCCCGCCACGTCGCCGTCGAAAGTGTAGGCGAAGTCGGCGCCGAAGGCCTTCACGTCGAAATATTTCACGCCCTGTCCCACTTCCTCGTCGGGGGTGAACCCTATCTTGAGAGTGCCGTGCGGTATCTCCGGGTGGGCGAGCAGATAGGAGGCGGCCGACATGATGACGGCTATGCCCGCCTTGTCGTCGGCGCCCAGCAGCGTGTCCCCGGAAGCGGTGACGATATCCTCCCCCTTGCAGGCGGCCAGCTCGGGGCAGTTCTTCACGTTCAGGACCAGGTCGTCCTTGCGGCTGATGACGATATCCCCGCCGCTCCAGGCGCGGTGCAGCTGCGGCTTAACGCCCTTGCCGGGCGCGGCCGGCGCGGTATCCATATGGGCCAGAAGGCCGATGACAGGCCTCTTCCCCTTCACGGTGGCGGGGATCTCGGCCGTGACATAGCCGTACCTGTCCAGTTTCACCCCTTTGGCACCGATGGCCTTGAGCTCGGAGACGAGCATCTTCGCCAGAACGAGCTGTTTTTTCGTGGAAGGGAACGTCGAGGATTTCTCGTCGCTCTCGGTGTCCACCTTCGCGTATCTTTCGAAGCGCTTCCAGAGTTCCGGCTTCAGGTGCATGCTGCCTCCGTTCTTTTGCGGTGCTTTCTGCAAAAAGGATATAATTAATGCATCCGTTTTTCAAGGAGAGGGTATGTCCATCAACTTCGTTCCTAAAGAAGTAAAGTTCTTCGACTTCCTGAACATGCAGGCCGAGAACATCGTAAAGGCCGCCGACGCCTTCAAGACCGCGGTCAAGAAGGGCCCTTTCGATGACGAGACGGTGAAGAAGATAAAGAACTTCGAGCACGAGGGCGACACGCTCGCCCACGAGATAGTGGACATGCTCAACCGCACCTTCATCACCCCGATAGACCGCGAGGACATCCACGCGCTGGCCAACATCCTCGACGACATCCTCGACATGATCAACTCGATGTCCAACCGCATCCATCTCTACAAGCTGGACCCGCGCAACGACGGCATGATCGCCTTCGCCGACACGATAGACCAGTCGGCCCAGGCGCTGGCCAACGCCGTCAAGCACATGCACGACACCAAGCGTTCCCGCCGCGTGCTGGACTACTGCATCGAGGTCAACCGCCTGGAGAACATGGGCGACCAGCTGCGCGACAAGACCATCAGCGGCCTCTTCGAGAACGAGAAGGACCCGATACAGGTCATAAAGTGGAAGGAGATCTACGAGGGCGCCGAGGCCACGCTGGACACCTGCGAGCACGTGGCCAAGGTGATCGAGGCCATACTGGTGAAGCATGGATAGCGCCCTCCTCGTAGTAATAGGGCTCATCGCGCTGGCGCTGGTCTTCGACTTCCTGAACGGCTTCCACGACGCGGCGAACTCCATCGCCACCATAGTCTCCACCCGCGTCCTGACGCCGCGGCAGGCGGTCATCTGGGCCGCCTTCTTCAACGTGGTGGCGTTCTTCATCTTCGACCATTCGGTGGCGAAGACGATGGGGAAAGGCATAGTCGACCTGGCGGTCATAGACAACCACGTCGTCTTCGGCACATTGGCCGGGGCCTGCGTCTGGAACATCCTGACCTGGTATTTCGGCCTGCCGTCCAGCTCCTCTCACGCGCTGATGGGCGCGATGGCCGGCGCCGCTGTGGCTAAAGCGGGGACGATGCAGGTGCTGGTGATGTCCAGCATCATGAAGGTCCTGGCCTTCATAGTCATCTCGCCGGTGCTTGGTCTGCTGCTCGGCTTGTTCTTCGGCGTGGTCGTGTACCGGCTGTTCGCGCGCTCAATTCCCAGCAAGGTGGACCATCTGTTCAGGAAGGGCCAGCTGCTGTCCGCCGCTGCCTACAGCCTGGGCCATGGCGGCAACGACGCGCAGAAGACGATGGGCGTGATAGCCAGCCTGCTGGTCAGCGCGGGCTACCTGAACGCGGGTCCGGACGGTTCGCACTTCGATATACCGAAATGGGTGGCCGTCCTCTGCTACACTTCCATGGGTCTCGGGACGATGTTCGGAGGCTGGCGTATAGTCAAGACTCTCGGGCATAAGATCTCCAAGCTCAAGCCGGTGGACGGTTTCTGCGCCGAGGCCGGGGCCGCCGCGACGCTGTACCTGGCTTCGGGGATGGGCGTGCCGGTCAGCACCACCCATACCATTACCGGCGCTATCATGGGCGTGGGCACCATGAAGCGGTTCAGCGCCGTCAGGTGGGGAGTGGCTGGCCAGATAGTCTGGGCCTGGATACTCACCATCCCCGGCTCCGCGGCCATCGCGGCCCTGGTATACGTTCTCTCGGCGTCGATGTTCCGCTGAAGGACTCTTCCGTTAAATGGAAAAGCCGCGCTAATGCGCGGCTTTTCCATTTGCCCGCGGTGGCTAGCGACAGGAGGCGGCACGGCCGGCCAGGATACCGGACGTCCAGGCCAGGTGGAGGTTGTAGCCGCCCGAGTCGCCGTCGATATCCAGCAGTTCTCCGGTAACGTAGAGCCCGGGGACCTTCCGCGACTGGAAGGAGGCGGGGTCCACCTCTGCCGGCGGGCAGCCGCCGGCCGTCACCATGGCCTCGTCGAAGCCGCGGGTGCCGGTGATATTGAACGAGAAGCCCTTGAGCAGCGCGCCGAGGGCAGCGGGGGTCCCTGGGCCCGGAGGGGCGCCCCACTCGGCGCGCAGCCGGGCCGCCGCGGCCTTCATCAGTTTCTCGTTCAGCAGGCCGCAGGCGAAATGCCTGAAAGGGCGCCCGGGGAAGCGCCTGGCGCGTTCCTGCAGTGACGCCGCCAGCGCCGCGGAGGTGGCCTCGGGAAAGAAGTCCGCTTCGAGGCTGACCGGCCCGTCCTTAAGCGCTGCCAGGGCGGCGCGGCTCAGGTCCAGGGCGGCCGGGCCAGAAAGGCCGTACGAGGCGAACAGAAGTTCGCCCGCGGACTTCGCGCCCCGTCCGCGGCGCGGCTTCAGCTCCAGCGCGGCCTCCGTCCTCACGCCGTCCAGCTCCTTAAGGAGCGGGTCGTCGGAACGGAGCGGGACTATGGCCGGGGACAGCGGGGATACGGAGTGCCCGAGCGCGCGAAGCAGCGAATAGCCGGCCGTGGTCCCGCCTATCTGCGGATAGCAGGCGCCGCCGGCCGCCAACACCACGCGGGCAGCGCTGAAAGCGGTTCTCGCCCCCCGGGTCATGCGCCTTTCCCACTGCGGCGGAACGGCGCAGGACTCGACGCGGAAGCCGCCATCCCCAGGCGCGACCGCGACCGCCTCGGTCAGGGTCCGGAGAGTACCGCCGCGGAAGCCCAGCTCGTTCACCAGCACGGAGACCACGTCCTGCGCCTTCAAGGAGCGCGGGAAGAGGCGACCCCTGGAGTCCTCTGTCCAGAGAAGCCCCAGCTCGCGAAAAAAGGAGAGGACGCCCTGCGGCGGCAGGGCCGCGAAGGTCCTCTTAAGGAAGGCGGCGGCGGGCGGGTGGTACCTGTCGGGCGTTATGACCGAGTTCGTGAAGTTGCACTTGCCGGCCCCGGTGGAGAGGATCTTCCTTCCGGGCACGTGGTTCTTCTCGAGGACGAGGACCGACGCGCCCGCGCGCGCGGCCTCCACGGCGGCCGCGAGGCCCGAGGCCCCGGCCCCGATAACTATCACGTCGTAAGAATCACTCATATTACAGAAGCGACACGGGAGCAGGAGAGCAAAACCGCGCGGACCGAAGCCGCTTCGTAGCGCGGCGAGGGGATGGAGCAAAGCGACAGTTCTCCGCGACGAGGCGCGCGCACGGTGGCCGCCTGAGACGCATTGCGCCTGTTACGGCACGGCCATTGGCCAGTGCGCGACGCCGTGTTTTGCGTTCCTGTTCCCGTGGAGGCTACGCCCGGCCGGCCGAGCCGAGAACGTTGGCGTTCTTGTCCATGTACATCTTGACGAGCTCGTCGCGGGCGGGGCCCAGGTACTTGCGCGGATCGAACTCGGCGGGTTTCTCGGAGAAGACCTTGCGGACCATCGCGGTCATCACGAGGCGGCCGTCGGAGTCGATGTTGATCTTGCAGACGGCGGACTTCGCCGCCTTGCGCAGCTGCTCGGCCGGCACGCCCACGGCGTTCTCCATCTTGCCGCCGTACTTGTTGATCATGTTTATGTAGTCCGTCAGCACCGAGGAGGCGCCGTGCAGGACTATCGGGAAGCCGGGGATGCGCTTCTCGCATTCCTCGAGGATGTCGAAGCGCAGCGGCGGCACGCTCTCGCCGGGCTTCACCTTGAACTTATAGGCGCCATGGCTGGTGCCGATGGAGATGGCCAGCGAGTCCACGCCGGTCTTTTTCACGAAGTCCTCGACCTGCGCCGGATCGGTGTAATGGGAGTGCTCCGCCTGCACCTCGTCCTCTATGCCGGCCAGCACTCCGAGCTCGCCCTCCACGGTGACGTCGAACTTGTGCGCGTACTCCACCACCTGCTTGGTGATCTCTACGTTCTTCTCATAGGGGTGGTGGGAGGCGTCTATCATCACCGAGGAGAAGCCGCTGTCGATGCAGGACTTGCAGAGCTCGAACGTGTCGCCGTGATCGAGGTGGAGCGCCACCGGCACGGGGCCGTCCTTCATCTCCTTCATCATTTCGAGCGCGCCGCGGCCCATCCAGCGCAGCAGCGTGGAGTTCGCGTAGTCGCGAGCGCCCTTGGAGACCTGCAGTATCACCGGGGAGCGGGAGCGGGAACAGGCGGTGAGTATCGCCTGCAGCTGCTCCATGTTGTTGAAATTATAGGCGGGAACGGCATAGCCGTCCTTCATCGCTTTCTTGAACATCTCGCGGGTGTTGACGAAACCGAGCTCCTTGTAAGATACCGGCATATTTCCTCCTTCTGGGATCTGTTATGGCTATTATATGAATTAAAATGCGGCAGTCAAACCTGCATTTTCCCTCGTAAATTTGATAAAATATATACGTTCGCTTTCCGCGAGGGGAGCTGCAAGCCCGGCCTTGCGCCGGCTCATCCAGGGGACAACGGAGGGAACATGCAGCAGCAGGAGAAGCCGTATCTTACCGGTAGGACTTTCTTATTCAGCATACATAAAGGTGAGGACCTGCTGCAGGCCATCCAGTATTTCTGTCACCATCACCAGGTGCGCTGCGGACTGCTCAGCGGCATCGGGGCGGTCGAGCGGGCGATCGTGACGATCTACGACCAGAAGGCCAAGAAATACAACAAGGTCACCCTCGAGAAGGAGCTGGAGATACTCTCCCTCTGCGGCAACGTCAGTCTCTTCGACGACAAGCCCATGGTCCACGCGCACGCCACGTTCTCCGACGCCGAGGGCAAGGCCTTCGGCGGGCATCTCATCGCCGGGACCAGGGTCTTCAGCTGCGAGGTCTTCGTGCAGGAGCTTACGGGCGACATCAAGGTCCGAAAACTGGAGAAGGCTACCCAACTCCCCCTCTGGCCGAACCCCGTCTGCCTGAAGTAGTGCCGTGAAAGGAACGGATCCCGCCGGGGAGGAGGACTATACGGGCTTCAGGGCCGGTTTCGTACCGATAACCGGCCTCCCGAACGCCGGCAAGTCCACGCTGATGAACGCCCTCTGCGGCACCCGGCTCTCGATAATCTCGGACAAGCCCCAGACCACCAGGAACAACATCCTGGGCATTCTCAACGCGCCGGGCGTGCAGGCCGTCTTCGTGGACACGCCCGGCTTCCTGCGCGGCCGCAACCTTTTCGAACGCAGCATGGCCGGCGCGATAAAGCGAGCGGCCGCGGAGGAAGGCGACCTCTGCATATTGATAACCGAGCCGGGCCTGCCGCCGGAGGACAAGGTCCCCCTTTTCGAACCCCTTAAGAAGCTGTCCTGCCCGCTTTATCTCGCCGTCAACAAGCTCGACAAGGAGAAGAACCCTGAGAGGACCAAGGCCACGGCCGATTTCTTCTCCAAGCTGCTCCCCGTTAAGCAGGTCTTCCTGATCTCGGCCCTCACCGGGGGCGGGCTCAAGGAGCTGCGGGCGGCCATCAAGGCCGCGCTCCCGGAACATCCCCCGTATTATCCGCAGGACCAGCTCACCGACCGCTGGGAGAAGTTCTACGTGGCCGAGATCATCCGCGAGCAGATCTTCCGCCTCTACTCGCAGGAGGTGCCCTATTCCTCCGCGGTGGAGATCGAGGTCTTCAGGGAAGAGAAGGGCCGCGACGACCAGATCCTCGCGGCCATCCACGTGGCCAGGGCGGGCCAAAAGCCGATAATCATCGGCCGGGGCGGCTCCATGATAAAACGCCTCAGGGAAGCCGCCGCCAAGGCCATCACCGCGTTCCTGCGCCGCCCCGTCGAGCTGCACCTCACCGTCAAGGTGACCCCCGGCTGGCAGGACAACCCCGCTTTCCTGAAAGAGATAGGCTTCTATGAAAAGAAGTGAGGACGAGCTGGCGCTTTACGCCATGCTCGGCTACCTGGCGGCCTCGCTGCTGGCGACCGTTCTGCTGCTGCTGGCGGCCCTCGCCGCGATGAAGGCGGTATTCGCGGCGGCGCGCTTCCTGCTGGGCCCGCGGGAAGTATACTGGCTGAAGCCGGCGCTGTACGATTCCGTCGGTTTCGCCGCGGCCGCCGCCGGCACCGCGCTGCTCCAGTACCTTTCTATCTCTCTCCTCAGGACGCTGCTCCGGGACCAGGCCTTCCTCTCGGCCCTGGTGGCCTTCTGCGCGCTCTTCTGCGGCCTGCTGTTCTGGCGCGGGGCGCTGTTCTCCCCCCTCGGGGCGTACGGCTTCTCGGGGCTGGCCGTGACGCTCTCCGCGCTGATCGGCGGCCTTGCCGCCGTGTTCCAGAAAGCCTCCGATAACCCCTGGCAGGGGTACTCCTACCGTAAATAGCTATCCCCAGACGCCCGGCAGCCTGGCGCCGCAGGGACAGACCCCGCCCGGGGAGATCAGGTTGGATGTTACCGAAAATCCGTCGCGAGTGATCACTGCCCGCCCGCAGCAGGGGCAGACGGTGTCCTGCCCTCTTGCCCCGTGGATGTTGCCGCAGTACACGTAGCGCAGCCCCGCCGCCAAGGCGAGCTCCCTGGCCCTGTAAAGGGCGGAGGCGCGCGTGGGAGGCGTGTCGGTCATCTTGTGGTCCGGATGGAAGGCTGTCAGGTGCCACGGGATGTCCGCTGAAAGGCCGGCCAGGAAGGCGGCCATGGCCGACACCTCGGCATCGGAGTCGTTGAAGCCGGGGATCAGCAGCGTCACCACCTCCAGCCAGAACCCCCGTTCCTTGATCAGCCGTATGCCGTCCAGCACGCGGTCGAGCCGCGCGCCGCAGACGCGCGAGTATTTCTGCGCGTCGAAGGTCTTAAGGTCCACCTTCCAGAGGTCCATCACCGGCCGGAGCAGGTCCGCCGCCTCGGGCGTGGCGTAGCCGTTCGAGACGAACCCCGCGCGCAGGCCCCTCTTCTTCCCCTCCGCGAAGATCTCCGCGGCCCACTCGGCCGTGATCAGCGGCTCGTTGTAAGTGGAGACGAGCACTTTCGCTCCGGAGGAGGCCGCCAGCTCGGCGAGCCCGGCCGCAGAGACCTTCTCGGCCCCGGCGGCGGAGGCGGTCCTGGCGTCCGAGATGTTCCAGTTCTGGCAGAAAGCGCAGCGGAAATTGCACCCGAACATGCCGAAGGAGAGCGTGCGGGCGCCGGGCAGGACATGGAAGAACGGCTTTTTCTCTATCGGGTCAGGAGAGGCGCCGGAAACGTAGCCCCAGGGAGCAATAAGCCTGCCGCCGACGTTCGCGCGAACGCCGCAGATCCCGTCCCTGCCGTCAGGCAGGACGCACCGGTGCGCGCAGGCAAGACAGCGCACCCGGCCGCCGGGGAGGTTCTCCGCCAGCGCGGCTTCTCGGGTCAGCTGCGGCAGGAGCGGCATCAGCCCCCCGGCCGGCTCTGCTTTGGAGCGATCACCCTGAGGGCTGACGGCAGCGCGGTGAATTTAATCTTCCCGTCGTGGGAATAGAAATCCTCCCCGTCCAGATGGTACCAGGCACCGCCGCCGCAGTCCATCTCTATGACGCGGCCTTTGAGGGAGGAATAGATATCGGTGTAGTCCGGCAGGTTCCCCCTGAACAGGGCCGCGGCGGCCGGGAGCATCCGGGTCAGCCGCGGCCTTTTAACTGAGACGAAATCCAGGAACCCGTCGTCAATGTACGCTCCGGGGGCCATGCGGGCGCCGCCGCCGTACTGGACGCCGTTCAGGACGGCGTTCACGATGGCCGTCATCTCGAGGCGCCTGCCGTCCACCGTTACGGTCACCGGCGTCGGGCTGTAGGAGAGGAAGCGCTTGGCGGCGTGCCAGACGTAAGGGAGTATGCCCCGCCGCGAGCTGAGCGCGTTGAAATCCCTGGCCACCTCGGCGTCCAGCCCTACGCCCGCAGCGCAGAAGAAAGGCCTGCCGTTGGCGAGTCCCGCGTCCACGGGGCGGGGCTCCCACTCGAGCAGCCCGGCCAGCGCCTCGTCGAAGCGCAGCGGAATATAGAGATTGCGGGCCAGGCCGTTGCCCGAGCCGCAGGGCAGTATGCCTAGGGCGGCAGGCTTTCCCACCAGGGCGGACGCGGTCTCGCGTATAGTCCCGTCCCCGCCCACCGCCACCACCGTAGTGAACCCGGAGAGGGCGGCCTTGGCCGAGAGTTCCGCGGCGTGGTCGCGGGCCTTGGTGAATTCAGCCTCGAAGCGCAGCCTGCGCCCCGAGAAGAAACGCTCTATCGCTCCCAGGACGTCGCCGTGCTTCATTCCCGCCCTGGGGTTGATCACGAAGAAATAGGACATGCTATTCCACCGCGCTGAGCCCGGTGGCCCAGTCGGCCTTGCCGCCGGTGGGCTCGATGGAAAGCAGCTTATTGCCGGAGGTCGGGTCGCCGGAGGAGCACAGGAAACGCACGCTGTAGGAGTAGCCTATGCGCAGGTCCGGTTTGTCGCCCAGCTCGCCGTAATCGTCCACATACAGGTAGTCGACCTTCTTCCCGGGGCCGGTGCGGACCAGGTTGAGGCGCCAGCCGTTACCGGTCTTCCTGGCCGTTATCATCTGGAGTTCGAGGACCAGCTCCCGACCCTCATACGGGCCGGGAGAGGAGAAGAAATCGTCGGGGGACGTCTTGGCGGCCGGGCGGGTGGAGGCCACCGGTTCTATCACCGCCGCCTCTCCGGGGTCCTTCTCGTCCGCGGCCGGCTCTTCCTCCGGAGCCTGGGCGGGGCGCGCTGTCTCCGGCGCGGCCGGTTCTTCCTCGGCGCCCGTCTCCGGGACATAGGGGGCCTGTGGCTCCTGCTGGACCGCCGACTGCCGGGCGGAGCGGTAGGAAGGCTGGGCGGGCTCGGCGGGAGGAGAGAAGCGCTCCTTGATAATAAAGCCCAGAACTATCCCCGCGATGAACAACAGCAGCGTGTTCAGGAACCTCAGCCGGAAGAAATCCATAACGGGATTTTATAATATTTGCGCTATATTGTATATTTGGGTATGGAGGGAGACAATATGAGGATATTCCTTATCACGGCCCTGCTGGCGCTGCCAGCAGCGATGAACGCGGCCGAAACGGCATGCATATACCAGCTGCAGGGCAGCGTGGAGGTGCGGAAGGCGGGCGAGGAGGACTGGCTGAAGGCGGTGAAAGGCCTGCCGCTCCGGCAGGGAGATTCGCTGAGGACCGGCGGCCGGTCCTGGTGCGAGATGCTGCTGCGCGACGGCACCTTTATCCGGCTCGACCAGAACTCCGAGACCGGCGCGGAAGAGCTGAGGGCGGACGACGAAGGGCGCGCTTTCGGTTTCTCCTTCCTGAAAGGCAGGGCGGTGTGGCTGGTCGCCAAGCTGAAAGGGAAGGTCCTTTCCCGGTTCACGGTACGCACCCCTTCGGCCGTTTGCGCCGTCCGGGGCACCGAATTCGCAGTCAGCGTCTCTACGGACGGAGCGTCGCAGGTCGGGCTCTTCGAGGGTAAAGTGGCCCTGACCTCGGGCGCCGCGGAGAAGGAACTGGTCCCGGGCCAGGAAGCGGCCCTCTCCCGCGGCGAGGTGGCCGTGGCGGCGAGGCTTTCCAGGCTGATGAAGGCGGAGGAGAAGCGCTGCGCCGCCCTCAGGGGACGGGTGGAGAAGCTGCGCGCCCGCCTGGCCGCCAGACAGGACTTCCTGGACAGCTACGCGGAGAGCCAGCGCGCCAGGATCGAGGATTTCGAGAAGCGCCGCGCCGAGAAGTTGAAGGCCCGCCAGTAAGCGGCATGCCAGCAAAAAAGAGGCCGGGCATTTCCCGGCCTCTTTCGTTATTGCCGCGGCCGGCTACTGCAGTTCCGCGTCCAGCGAGTAGGAGGAGGTCCTGCTCACCTTTACCGGGCGCTTGGGGTTCTTCATCAGGAGCTGCGACAGGTCAGCCGCGCCGCCGCGGTGCATGGCGACGTCGAACACGGCCGTGCCGCCATCGAAAGACCTCACCCAGGAGGCCCGGACCGCGGGGATGTTGCGCAGTATCTTGGTGAAATCGCTCAGGTCGTTCATATCCCTGACATTGGAGAGGTTGAGCCTCACCATGCTGCGCTCGCGCAAGGCGGCGAGTATCTTCTGCGTGAGCGGGCCGGCCGCCTTCTTGGCGGCGTTTATCAGCGAAGCCCTGGCCGCGGCCTGCTCGTTGAGATCTATGCCGCCGGCGGAGTCCTGCACCGAGGCCAGCGTTTCGTTGGAGCCCTGCTTCACGGCCGACAGCGAGATGCCCGCCCTGTAAGAGACGAAGCCGCCGAGGCCTTCCTTGGTGTTGAAGGAGGTCTGCGCGGTACCGCTGACTACGATATCCGCCTTGTCCTTCTCCCCCGTCAGGAAACCCGCCTCCGCGAACTTATCCTTGAGCTGCAGGGCGGCGAAGTCCCCCTTCAGAGGGGCGCCGTCCGCCGTCTCGGCCACGTCGAAGCCTATGACCGGGTTGCCGAGCTTCTGGGGCTCGGGCTCCAGCGCGCTCAGCTTGGCGGCCAGGTCCTCCTTGCGGACATGGGCGCGGATGCGGGTCTTGTAGAAGTCGCCGTCCCGCCATTCCTTGAGGGTCTCGTACTTCTCTATGTACCCCTCGGTCCTGGACGTGATGCTGTCGTCGATCAGGACCGCCTTGGAGACGAGAGCGTCCTGCGAGACGTAGACGCCGACGACCAGGCCCAGGGCGTTCTTCATGGCCTCGCCGAGGGCCGTCTTGCGGGCGCCTTCGACGTCCCCGTTGACCACGGGGGCCATGCCCTCGGCCTCCACGACCTCGGTCTCGTAGGCCGGGTTGAGGGAGCTCTTCCTGGTGCCGCCGCAGCCGGCGGCCGCCAGGAAGGCGGCCGCCAGCAGCGCGCGGGAGATGCCGGTCCTGGTCACGTGATTATTCGGCTATCTTGAGGCCGGCTTCCTTCAGGGCCTTCTTCGGCAGGCGGAGCACCACCACGCAGCCGTCGTCGGAAGTCCACTCCGTGCGGACCACCTGCGCGCCCTTGATGACCGCGTCTATCTTGGTGGCCAGCACCGAGTCGGTCTCGATGGCCTTCTCCACCGTTATGCCGCCCTCGAGCTGCACGCCCTTGATGAAGGAAAGCATGTTGTACTGGCCGTTGACTATGGAAGCGTTGCGGGAAGTGGCCATACGCTGGGTCTTGTTCTCCAGCGTCTGGTCCGCCGCGCCTATGCCGCGGGCGAAGATGTAGTTCTTGGTGATGCCTTCCTCGACCCACTCGCGCTCGATCTCCCCGGTCTTGGAAACGGTGCCTTTGTCCGGGGAAGAACCGCAGCCGGCCGCCAGCAGGCCGGCGGCTATGATGAAGAGAACCTTTTTCATGATAAAGCCTCCTTGAGAAACCCTTATGGCCTCAATTCTATAAACAAAACTACGGGGTGTCAATTTGGGGAGCGGTCAGAAACGGTAGCCCAGCATCACCGAGGCGACGCTGTTCCTGATATCGGCCTTGGAGCCGCTGGAATCGTCTATCGTGGAGAGTCCCCTGGTATAACGGCCCTCCAGGAAGATCGCGCCTCGGCTGGTGTCCATCTCCACCACGCCGCCCAGCACTATTCCGGGGTCGAAGCCGCGTATATGGTCCAGGTTGCCTGAGGAGGAAGTGGTAACGGTGCGGTCCTCCCCCCTGGCTGAGAGCTTGAACGCGAAGGAGGGCCCTACCAGCAGGGCCGTCCTGGGACCGCTGCGGGGCTCGAAATTGAACCGGGCCAGCACGGGCAGTTCCAGGTAGGTAAGGCGGATGCGCTCCTCGTATATCTGGCCCAGCAGGTCCCACTTGTAGACGGTCCCTTTCTGCGAGATAAGGACCTCGGCCTGGACCAGGAAGGGCAGGCCCTCCACGGGAAAATCCAGGTAGCCGCCGGCGACCAGGCCGGAGCGGGAGACCTTCGAATCCCCGGAGTTCGCGTCGGCGCCCACGAAGGTGGAGATGTTGAGGCCGGTCTTGAGCCCCCCCACCGGCTTGACTGCGGCCGCCGGTGAGGTGAGCGCCGCGATGGCGGCTGCCAGCAAGAGATATCGCTTTGTCATGTTCCTGGCCTCGCTCAATATATCCAGAAGAAGTCGGAATCCGTTTTGGGCTTTGCGGCCGGCTTGACGGCAGGGCGGGCCGCGGGCTGCTTCTTCTCCGGCTCAGGGGCCGGCGCGCGGAACTGGCGAGCCTTCTTCTTCAGCTCGGCCGTGCGCCAGCCCGCGAACTTATAGGAGAAGGACACCTCTGAGGTATTATAGACCTCTCCGGCGACCGACATGCCGAAGTCCAGCGCGAAGCTCTCGTAATGGACTCCCAGTCCCAGCGCGAGACCTTTATTATCGTCCATCCCCTTGTAACCGAGCCTGAAGCTGAACATCTCCTGGAAATGGTATTCCAGGCCGGCCCGCAGGCTCTTCAGCTGCTCCTGCAGGTACATATCCAGGTCCACCGCCAGCAGCAGTGACTGCGACATGACGGTAGGCGGCTGCCAGGCGGCGCCGACGCGCAGAATGGAGGGCAGCGGCGTGTCCTCCTTGTAATATTTGAGACCCGAGCCGAAATTGGAAAGAGAAACGCCCATGGAGAGGCCCGAGTTAAGGTCCCGCATCAGCCAGCCGCCGTCTATGGCGAAAGCGGAGGCGGAATAGGTTTCCAGCAGCTCGGAACCGACGTACTTGGCGGAAAGGCCGAGATACTGCTCCATGTTGGCCTTATAGCCCTCCAGGTTCACCTCGCCCGCGAAAACCTTCTCGCCGTAGCTCAGCGCCAGCACCTTGGTGGACTCGGCGTTCATGCTGTACTCACCCACCGTCCCGCCGGCGCCGATGGGGCGGTAGACGAACTTGCCGCCGTCGGAGAACAGCGCGGACACGCCGAAGCCGGGCTTGTCGTAGCCGGCCAGCCCCTGGAACTGCAGCGGCAGGACGAAGGAGAGATGCTGGAGGCTGGAATCCTCGAAGCCGGAATAGTACATCGCCGAGGCTTCGGGCATGTAGAGCTGCCCCAGACCCGCCGGATTATAGGCCGGCGAGTAGGCGTCGTCGGCCACGGCCGTGAAAGCGCCGCCCATGCCGGCGGCCCGCGGGCTGAAATCGTTCTTCAGGACCTGCACGCCGGCGGAGCCCGGCCCCCCGGCGTGGAGGCCGGAAGCGGCGAAGAACAGGGCGCCGGCCGCGAGCAGGGCGGCGAGCGGCTTCCCGCTCCGGCAGCGGGCCGCTTCGATCGTGCTGGTCATCGTGGCGTTCATTCTGCTTACCTTATAACGGCGATCTTGACGACCTTGTCCAGACCGGCGCCTTTGGTCCGGACGAAATAGATGCCCGAGGCGGCCTTCCCGCCGTTGGAGTTGGTCCCGTCCCACTCTACCGAGCCGCGGCCGGCCGGTATGGCCCCGTCGAAGACGGTCTTCACGAGCGAGCCTGCCTGGGTGTAGACCTTGATGGACAGGTTGCCGGGCGACAGGGTCTCGTACTTGATGATGGCCGTGCTGCCGGCGGAGATGATGTTGTTGTAAGCCGTCACCTCGTTGCGGTTGGCGGTAAGGTTAAGAGGGTTGGAAACGCCTAGGGAGAGGACGTGGCCGAGGTGATTGCGGCCGAAGACCTCCAGGTATACCGTTCCTACCCCCGGGTAGCGGGCAGCGAAGCCTGGCTGCAGCCGGACACGGCTGGAGATGAGCGTGCGGCCGAGGACGTCCAGGTTGCCGGATGCCGCGTTCACCGGACCGGAGACTGCCATGTAGGAGCCGGAGGCGTTGGTCTTGGTCAGCTCTATCGGCTGGAAGTTGTGGTCCCGGAGCTGGGCGTACTCGAATATCAGTTCCGAGCCCGGATCATAACTCCCCCCGTTCGGATCGTGCCCTGTCGTAGCGCCGGAAAAGGTGGAGGACGAAAGTGAGCCGGCCGCCGGGAAGTAGGGGTACGGCACGTCGAAGGAGATCTCGTCGCTGTCATAGAGCGCCGCGTAGATGCGGGCCGTGGCCGTCCCCTGCTCCTTCCTTGAGAAGGCCAGGGTATATTCCGAGGTCGAATTGGCTTCCGAATTGCCGTAATACTGGTTGGGCGCGGCGGAGATAACCAGGTAGTACCTCCCGCCCCCGAACGGCACGGTGTAGTTCAGCTTGACGGACGGGGACAGGGTATAGCACTGTCCGCTGTCGCCGCAGGCGCCGCCGCCGGTGCCGTAAATGTCGGGAACGGCCTCGGTGACGTACTGGCGGGCGGAGTCGAAGAGGAACATGGCGTAGGCGTAGTAGACCCCGTCGGTGCCGCTCATCGGCAGCGAGAGCGAGGCCGAGAACGGTCCCGCGGCCAGCGGTATCGAATAATAATCCACGTCGCCGAGAGGATAGACGGTGGCCGAGAGGGACGAGAGACTGCTCACGTCGGTGGCGCACTCGGGGCCGTTGTTACTGTCGCACATCGCGGAGGAACCAGAGGTCTCGTACGTATCCCCTCCGGCCGAAGTCCCGATGCCGTGGGCCGAGAAAGCCGAGGTTATCTTTCCCTTTACGGTGGCGTCGCACTGGCCCGGCCACTTCGCGTCCATCTGGGTGCACGCGTCTATCATCGCGTCGTAGAAGTTGGCGAAGTCGTCCGGGAAGTAGAACAGGGCGGCGAAAGCCAGGATCTCGGCCCTCGTCCTGCCGCTGAAGCTGCCGGCGGAGAACGCGCCGAGGTAGTAGCCCGCGGCGTTGGGATTGCCCAGCTTGTAGAGCGCCTGGGACAGGAGCAGGCCGTCCTCGTGCACCTCGCCGTACCAGTCGCTTGGGAACGTGCGGGCCACGGTGGGTTTGCCCGAGCCGGAGATATCGCGGGCCGCGCCCTCTCCGGCCCCGACGAAATTGCCGAGGGTCACCTGGCTCGTATAGCCCTCGCGCCAGAAAGAGGCCAGCGAGAAGAAGTCCGCGAGGCCTTCGCTGATGGCGCCGAACTCTCCGAAGTTGATGATCGGGTAGATCCTGTCGACCACGAGATGCATGTACTCGTGGCGGACTATGGTGCCGTCCAGCGCGAAGGAACGGTATTTCCCGTGATAGTCGATGAAGCCGTCGCCTAACATGATGTGGCCTTTCTCAAGGTCGTAGAAGCCGTTGAGCATGCCGTTGCAGCCGCCGCCGCAGCCGCCGAGAGAGTCCGGCTCTCCGCTGGCATGCACCATGACCGGCACCTGGGCCGAGAGGTTGGCGGCCGGGGTACCGCCGTTATAGTGGTCGATGTTTATCCCGTCGAAGTAGCGGTGGACGGCGTTGAGATGGTAGAAGGCGTTGACCTCGGAAAGCCCGTTCGAGCCTCCCAGAGAGACGTCCGTATAGACCGTGGAGGTGCTGCCTCCCACGTTCAGGGTGGCGGTGCGGGTGGACCACAGTATCGCGCCATTCGTATTGTTGGTGGTCAAAGGCTGTGCCGTCAGCACGAGGTAGCTGGAGATATCCACCGTGAAGCCGTCGCCGGTGCCGGAGGCGTCCGACTGCAGGCCCACGGAGTAGGTCGGGTTCTCCACCGAGGCGCCGAAGAAGGGCGCTGTGCGGGTGCCTATATACGCGCCGGCCACGAGGGCCCCGTTCTTTACCTGCACTGTGTCCTCGTCGGAGACCGAGCCGTAGGGGTCCATGGCCCCCGCGCTGAAGGCCAAGAACCGGGGCATCACCTTGGCGAAGGCGCCGGAGGGATAGACGCCGTTCCAGTCCGAGGTGTTGACCGTGGCGGAGTAGGAGTACGACGTGGAATTGGAATACGGATGGGGCGTCGAGAGCGGGGTGGCCTTGGTGAGCCATACCCCGGAGCCGTTGTCGAAGTGGGCGCTGGCTCCGCGGTAGTTGGTGACCGAGAAATAGGGTCCCTTCAGCGAGGAGAACACCTTGCCGGCCTGCTGCGCGCAATAATCGCCGTAGGAATTGGTGACGGTCACACTGGAGACGCCTCCCACCCAGACGTACTGGTCGCGCAGAGAGGCGGAGACGGGGGTGTCCCAGAGATACTCCTGGACGTCGAGGCTGCCCAGCGCGCTGGAGGTGTAGCCCGGCAGCGGCGAAATAGCGTAGACGGTGCCCGAGGAGGTGCCGTAGGTGTTGTAGGCAGTGCCGTCGCAGAAGTAGCGCAGGTCGTCGTAACGGTACAGCACGGACCCGTCCAGCGCGTCGATGTAGTAGACCCATAGCCCCCTGGCCCGGCCGCGGACCTTCCAGGCCAGTTTCAGCTTGCCGGAGGCCTCGTCCGGATAGATCACGAGCTCTGCCCTGGATACCCGGAGCGGAGAGCCGTAGCTTGCCGCGGCGGCGATAGCCGCTCCTTCCTCGGAGATAACGGGGGTCGTGTTGGCCGGCAGTTCGGGCTCTATCCTGCCCTGGTAGCCTGAGACCTCTCCGGACGGAGAGACATGGACGCGGGCATAGGAGAATTCTACGGGGATCCCGTCCTTGTACTGCTGGTACTGGAGATGGGTGACGCCCATGAACTCGCGCTTCAGGACCAGCCGCAGGGACGCCGGATCGGTCTTAAGGAGTTCTTTATTATCTGTAAAGAAAGCGATAGCTGCCTGCTCGGGGGCCCCGGGGTAGCGCGTGGTCCGCCCGCCGGTTATGGCCTCCGGCAGCGCGGTGCGCGGATTGTAGCGCACCTTCCAGCGGCCGCCGTTCTTCTTGGAGAATTCCCGGAACGCCTGCCTGGCCGCCGGGGACGGGGTCTTGCGCACCTTGCGCATGGAGTCGGCGAGGGGCGACGGGACCCTCTCCCGCGCCGTCCGGGCAGCGGAAGGCCAGGTCCACGCGCATAGCAGGGCGGCAGCAAGCAGTATGGTTCGTCTCAGCATATCACTTCCGCTCGGCGGTCCGCAGGATGTACAGGGCGCCGTAAAGCTTGACCTTGGTGTCGGGGTCGTCCAGCGCCGCGGCCAGCAGCGGCAGGGACTTGTCCTCCGGGAACGAGGCCGCCACTTCCAGGGCCTCCAGCCTGACGTCGGGACTGGCCGCCGTCATGGCGTCGCGGGCCACGGAGATGTCCGTCGGGGCGCCGGAGAGCATCAGAGCTCTCTGCGCCGCTATCCGCATGCGGACGTCCTTGTCCTGGGAGGAAATGGCGGTCAGCCTGGCAAGGACCTTGTCGTCCTTTATCCCCCCCAGCGCCGAGACGGCCTTGTAGCGTATGGTGGGGTTGTCGTCCTCCGTCAGTTTCAGGAGTTCCGGCGAGGCGCCCTTCTTACCGGGGGAACAGGCCAGAGCGTCCAGGGCGGCCATGCGCACGCGGACGGAATCCCCGCTTGCGGCCACCTTGGCCAGCGGGGCGACGGCATCCTTGCTGCAGATGCTGGCGAAAAGGGTGGCCGCGTTATAGCGGATAGCCTCGTCCTGATCGGAAAGCGCGTCCAGGAAAAGCGCAAGTTCGTCCTCGTGCCCGAGGCGGGCCAGCTCCTTGCCGGCCGCGTCCCTTATCGTGCCGTAGTTGTCGTTCTTGAGCTTGTAGAGCAGGTCGGCCGCCTTGTCGCCGCGCATCCAGGCGTAGGCCTCCATTGCCTTCTCACGTATCCTGTTCTGGGAAATTATCTTGAGCTCCACCAGCGGCGTATTGGTGACCGCCACCGGCCCCTGCGCCGGGACGTCGTCTATGATAGCCTGCAGCGTCTTGATACCCGCGGGGCTGCCTATCCGCCAGAGAGAGCGGGCCGCCGCTATACGCACGTGCTTGTCGCGGTCCTGCAGCATCTTCCTCAGCATGCCCGAGGCGGCCTTGTTCCCCGCCTCCCCCAGCACCTCCACGGCCAGGCCGCGGACCTCGGAATCATCGTTCTTGAGGAAATCCACCACCGACTGCAGAGCCCTGTGGCCGAGCTCTTTTTTCGACGGCGGCTGCGCCTGCCCGGGAAGGGCGGCCAGCGAGACTATCACGGGCACCAGCAGTGAGACCATGTACAAATTGTAATGTTCCTTGTTTTCGGTATGGTTAACTTTTGATTACAAAATAGTTACACATAAACCGCGCTGACCCCGCAAAGCTGGTGCCCCCTAGAGGACTCGAACCTCTAACCTACTGCTTCGAAGGCAGCCGCTCTATCCAGTTGAGCTAAGGGGGCAACTGTCGCACGGCGGGTCCGGCAGCGCGCGGCGCGGTTGAGTAAGGCAGCTTCATTATTATATAATTTATTTATCGCGTGCGTAAAAGACCGCGGTCTATCTAAGCAGAACCCCATTAGCGGGCAAGGAGTTCCACCATGGGCGGACATTCTCATTGGGCTGGTATCAAGCATAAGAAGGCGATCACGGACGCCAAAAGAGGCAAGGTCTGGACCAAGATCATCAAGGAGATCAGCATAGCCGCCAGGATGGGCGGCGGCAAGGTGGAGGACAACCCGCGCCTGCGCAAAGCCGTTGACGACGCGAAGGCCGCCAACATGCCGCTCGACAACGTCAAACGCGCCATCAACCGCGGCACCGGCCAGGAGCCCGGCGTCACCTACGAGGAGATCACCTACGAGGGTTACGGTCCCGGCGGCATCGCCGTCATCATCAACGTCACTACCGACAGCAAGAACCGCGCCGCCAGCGAGATACGCAAGATCCTCGACAACCACGGCGGCAACATGGGTTCGGCCGGCTGCGTCGCCTGGATGTTCGAGCAGAAGGGTTTCCTCACCGTCAAGAAGGCAGACTCCAACGAGGACGAGCTGATGAACCTGGTCCTCGAGATCGGCGCAGAGGACTTCCGCTCCCCCGAGGGCGAGGAGTTCGAGATCGTCACCGCCCCGCAGGACTTCGACGCGGTCAAAGGCAAGCTGGAGGCAAAGAAGGTCCCGCTGGCCTCCGCCGAGGTAACGATGCTCCCGAAGAACGAGGTCAACGTCGGCTCGGACAAGGCCCAGCAGGTACTGGACCTGATGGAGGAGCTCGAGGACCACGACGACGTGCAGAAGGTCTACTCCAACTTCAATATTCCGGACGAGATCATAGCCAAGCTGGACAAATAGAACGTGAGGATACTAGGCATAGATCCGGGGCTCGACAGGACCGGCTGGGCCGTGCTGGAGAAGCAGGGCCCGGCGGCTCCTTCGCTCTCCGCCTCGGGCCTGGTCCACACCCCCAAGGAAGCTCCGCTGGAGAGGCGCCTGGTGGCCATCTACGACGCCTTCGCCGAGCTGATAGCCGAGCATTGTCCGGAGGAGGCCGCGATAGAGGAGGTGTTCTTTTCCAAGCGCGCGGACACCCAGGCCAACACTACGCACGCCAGGGGCGTCATACTGCTCGCCTGCGCCAAGGCGGGCATCCCCATCTATCCCTACAATCCCAAGGTCATAAAGAAGACGGTCTCAGGCAGCGGCACCGCCGAGAAACGCCAGATGCAGCGCGTGGTGCAGCTTACGCTTAAGCTGGACGCCCCCCCGCAGCCGGACGATGTGGCCGACGCCATGGCCGCCGGCCTCTGCCATCTGCGTCTGGCCCCGTTCGCCAGGGCCGTTGCCGCGGCCAGGAGGGGCGCATGCTAGCGTACCTGCGCGGCCGCATCGTATCCAAGGGCGAGGAAAGCGCCGTAATAGAGGTCAACGGGCTCGGCTACGAGGTCTTCTTCTGTTCCCCCTCGCTTGAGGACCTCGGGCCGGAGGGCTCCTCCGCCGAGGTCTTCCTGGCCGAATCGATCAGCATGTACGGCGGCACCGCCCTCTACGGCTTCCGCACCAGGGAGGAGAAGCTGCTGTTCGACCTGCTGCGCGACGCCGTCCCCAATACCGGCGCTAAAAAAGCCCTGGACTACCTCGGCAAAGCCGTACGCTCCATGCCCGAGTTCGCCGCCGCCGTGGCGGCCAGGGACCCCAAGCGCCTGACCGCGATCTTCGGCTTCACGGCCAAGACCGCCGACAAGCTTATCGCGGCGCTGAAGGACAAGCTCCCCGGCGCTCTCCCCGCGTACGCCGGGCCTCACGCGCAGGTAATCTCAGGCTCCTACGCGCAGGCCATGAGCGCACTGGCGGCGCTCGGCTTCAGGGCCTCCGAGGCCAGGGCGGCCCTCGAGGACGCCGCGGCCGAAGCCCCTGCCGGAGCGGCGGCCGAGGTCATCATACGCCTGGCGCTCAAGCGCCTTTCCCCCAAATAACGATGGCGAACAAAGAGGACATACTTTCCCCCCGCCCGGCTCCCGAGGATTCCTCGAGGCTGGAGGCGGCGCTGCGCCCCAACACCCTCGACGAGTTCGTCGGACAGCAGAAGCTCAAGGAGAACCTCAAGGTCTTCATCCAGGCGGCCAGGGGCCGGCGTGAGCCGCTCGACCACTGCCTCTTCTATTCCCCGCCGGGACTCGGCAAGACCACGCTTTCCCATATCCTGGCCCGCGAGATGGGCGTCAACATCAAGGTGACCTCCGGCCCGGTCCTTTCCAAGCCCGGAGACCTGGCGGCCATGCTCACCACCGAACTCTCCGAGGGCGACATCCTGTTCATCGACGAGATACACCGTCTGAACGCCGCTGTAGAGGAAGCCCTGTACCCGGTTATGGAGGATTTCCTGTTCTTCATCAACACCGGCCAGGGACCGGGCGCGACCACGCTGAAGCTGGCCGTGCCCCGCTTCACGCTGGTGGGAGCCACCACGCGCAGCGGCCTGCTGACCGGTCCGCTGCGCGACCGCTTCGGCATAGTCTTCAATCTCGGATTCTACGGCGAGGAGGAAATAGCCCGCATCCTGGCCCGGTCGGCCGGGATCCTCGGCAGCAGGACCGAGAAGGACGCCCTCGCGCTGATCGCCCGCCGTTCCCGCGGCACTCCGCGCATAGCCAACCGCCTGTTGCGCCGCGTCAGGGACTTCGCCGACGTCAAGGCCGACGGCGTCATAACGAAGAGCGTCACCGAGGCGGCGATGACGTCGCTCGAGATAGACCCGGAAGGCCTGGACAGCCTGGACCGCCGGATACTTACGACCATCGCCGAGAAGTTCGGCGGAGGCCCGGTGGGGATAGAGACGCTGGCCGTGGCCGTCTCCGAGGAGCCCGACACGCTCACCGACGTTATAGAGCCATTCCTGATGCAGGCCGGCTTCCTGAAGCGCACCACGCGCGGACGCGTGCTTACCGCTAAAGCCGCCGCGCACATGGGCTTCAAACTTCCCGGACAGCCCGAACTGATCTAAGCCGTAATGACACGCCTGCTGCCGCTACTCGCCTTGTTCTGCACCGTTCCCGCTGCCCGCGCAGCCGCCGGAGAACCGGTAATACGCGTGGCCATCTCCCGCGGCGCGTCCTCGCTGAACCTGAAGACCTCCACCCGCCTGTACGTACAGGATGACGGCGGCCAGAAGTACATGCTGCTGGAGAACTCCTCCTACGAGGTGCGTCCGCAGGGCTCCGGCATCGCGATAGCAGGCCAGCGCCTTTCCTCCCCGGTGCGCCTGCTGCCCGGGGAAGGGCAGGAGAAAGTGCGTCTCGGCAAGCATCTTTATCAGGGAGACATCTATATCAATCTCACCGAGGACAGGAAGCTGGATATCGTAGAGCACCTGGGTCTCGAGGAGTATCTCTACGGCGTACTCCCGGTAGAGATGAGCCCAGACTGGCCGATGGAGGCGCTTAAGGCGCAGGCGGTGGCCTCGCGCACCTACGCCTTGAAGCATATCAGCCAGACCCGGGACTACGACGTCAGCAACGGCACCGAGAAGCAGGCGTACAACGGCACGCACAACATCAGCCCGCGCATCAAGGAGGCCGTAGACTCCACCAAGGGACTGGTGCTCAAATACAAGGGCAAGCTGATAACCGCCTTCTTCCACGCCTGCTGCGGCGGTCACACCGCCAGCGCCAAGGCCGCCTGGGGCGAGGACGTGCTCAAGCCGCTATACGGCGTATCCGATCCGTTCTGCAAACCTTCCACCCATTACAGGTGGAGGCTCTACGTCCCCGCCCAGGACCTCCTGAAGGCTGTGCAGTCGCTCGGCTCCACGGCCCTCCGGATAAAGAGCGTCAAAGTGGGCAGCACCGACCGTTCCGGACGGGCGCTGACCATACGCGTCAGATCGGACAGCGGCTCCGGTTCCGTCTCGGCCTCCGACCTGCGCAACGTGCTCGGCACCTACGAGTTCAGGAGCACCTATATAACTTCCATCACCGCCGAGAAAGGCGGCTACGAGTTCTCAGGCCGCGGCTGGGGCCACGGCGTGGGCATGTGCCAGGACGGAGCGAAGTACATGGCACTGAAGGGCCGCCCGTTCAAGAGGATACTGCGCCAATACTACCCGGGGGCGGCCATCACCGATATATGAGTTCGGGATCCCTGACAGAGTTCGCTTCCCTTCCGATAGAACCGCTCATCGCCGACCGGCCGGCCGAGCCGCGCGACTCGTCCCGCCTGATGCTGTTGGACAGGACGGAGGGGACCACGGCCAACCGTTACTTCAGGGACCTGGCCGCCATCCTGAAGCCCTCGGACCTTCTGGTGCTTAACCGGAGCAAGGTCTGGAAGGCCCGGCTGGCAGCCGCAAAGCCCACCGGCGGGAAGTCGGAGCTGCTGCTGATGGCTCCTTCCGGCCCCGGCGGACTGGTCTGGACCGCTCTCTGCAGGAAGATACAGCCGGGCCAGCGGCTGGACTGCGCCGGGGGCGCTTCGGCCGAGTGTCTGGCGCGCAACGCCGACGGCAGCTACACTTTCCGCTTCTCGGTACCCGTAGACGAAACCTACCTGGCCGTCAACGGCGCGGTCCCTCTGCCGCAGTACATACTGAACGCCAGGAAGCGCCGCGGCGCCGCGGCGCCACGAGACGAGGAGAAGTACCAGACCGTCTACGCCGAGCAGGCCGGCTCTATAGCCGCCCATACCGCCGGCTTCCATTTCACTCCCGAGCTTTTCGCCAGGCTGGACGCGGCCGGCGTCAGGAGGGCCTTCGTGACGCTGCACATAGGCTGGGGCACCTTCAAGCCGGTCCGCTCGGAGGACCCGGCGTCCCATGTGATGATGGAGGAGTCCTGCGAAGTGCCATCCGAGACCGCGGAGGCCATCAACGCCCACAGGGCGGCAGGCGGGCGCGTCATAGCGGTGGGGACCTCCTCGATGCGAACCCTGGAGACCTTCTCCGACGAGAACGGAAAAGTCGGGGCCGGAAGCGGGAAGGCAGGCATCTTCATAATGCCCGGATACAAGTTCAAGGTGGCCGCGGGCTTCATCACGAACCTGCACGTGCCGGATTCCGCCCCCCTTTACATGACGGCGGCCTTCGCGGGCCGCGAGCTGCTTTTCAAGGCGTACACCGAGGCCGTTAAGGAGAAGTACCGTTTCTACTCCTACGGCGACTCGATGCTGATCTTTTAGTTTTTGCACTGTCGCCGAATGCAGGTTCGGGGTCCTGCCGCCCGGGCCGTTTTCCCGTTCCGGCCGCTCCACCCATCCCCTGCTAGGCTGACGAGATGCTTGCCTGCCGTTCACCTTACGCTGCCA
>JAKAMO010000107.1 GCA_021812825.1 bacterium
TCCGACCCGCTTCAAGAATTCGCGCTGCCACTCTTTAAAGTATTCCAGACTTTTACAACCCTCAACGACAATCCCAGCCTCCGCCAGAGACTGACATTGACCGCTTTTGGAAAAACTCTCCTTATCCCTCTTCGAAACAGGAGCCCGAAAAAACGCCTCTGCATCCTTAGCGGCTCCCTTGCTATCCCCCATCTTCAGATAAACATCGCATCTATCGCCGTATGCGTAGGTCGCATCGCGAGGATTCAATGAGATCGCAGCATTCAGATCGGCCAAAGCCTTGGGGTAATCTTTCTTGACTTTATAGACCGATCCGCGCAAGCGATATGCTTCCGCCTTGGAATATTCAAAGGGATATTCCGCTTTCTGATTCTTGAAATCTATCGCCACCGTGAAGTCTTTTATGGCGTTCTCGTATTGGCGGAGTTGCTTATAAGCGACCCCGCGCAGGTGATAAGCCTGAGAGTTCGGATTAAGCTCGATCTCTTTTGTGAAGAAAGCTATCGCCTTTTCCTGCGAGGACATCAGTTTCGCGAACTTATTAATTTGCTTGCTATCCCGACGGGCCAACGCCTTCTGCGCTTCTTTCCGATAGAGAGCGGCTTTCTCGATGTTGGACAGCCTATTCTTACGTGCCAACTCGTTAATACGCTTTTCTGCCTCTGCGATATCCGATTCGAACTTTGCGTCCCGGGAATCCATCTCCACAGGGACAACAACAGAGGTAGACACCGCAACCTCCGCATAGCCCGGCTGAAGCAATAAAAAAGGCAAAAGCTTTATAATGATCATTCCCCCTCCAAAACCACTCCAGGCAAGCATCAGGCCGTTGAGATTCATCGTACCACAATTTCTGCAATCAATCCTGACCCCGCAAAAAATATGCACAAGGCCGAGCCTTCATCTCCCCTGCGGGAAGGAACCGCGCGACTGCCCCCATAAGCCAGGAGCGTGGAGCCATGTCCCGTCTATTCCAGGCGGTCCAGGCTCCGTGTCTCGCGACCGCCGCCCGGATCAGCCTTTAAGGGCGCGGCCGATGGCCCAGTCCAACGCGCGGTCCGGGAGCAGCCATTTCAGGAACAGGATCACCGACGCCGTGAACGGAACCGGATACCTCGCGGCCGGACTGGCGGACTCTACGGCCTTCAGTATCACGCTGGCCACCGCCTCCGGCCCGGGGGCCCCTGAGCGGTAGCCGGCCCGGAACCTCTCGGTTATGCGCCGCACCATCGGGGCGTAGGGACCGGAGCCGGAATACTTCTCCATGTTGACCATCGCGGTATCGTCCCACTCGGTCCGTATCGGGCCGGGCTCTACGAGCACGACCCTCACGCCGAAGCCGGAGACCTCCAGCCTGAGCGCGTCCGACAAGGACTCGAGCGCGTGCTTGCTGGCATGGTACCAGCCGGCCGCCGGCACCGTGATCTTGCCCGCGATGGAGGAAATATTGACTATGGTCCCGGCGCCCGCGGCGCGCATATGCGGCAGCGCCAGCTGCGCCAGCCGCGCGGGAGCGAAGACGTTCACCTCGAACTGCCTCCTGGCTTCCTCCGGCGGCACGTCCTCCAGCGCCCCGTGCGCGCCGTAGCCGGCGTTGTTCACCAGTATATCCAGCCGGCCTTCCGCCTTTATCACGCGCTCGACGGCCTCCCGCAGCGAGGCGTCCTCGGTCACGTCGAGCCGGAACACCACGGCGCCCAGGTACTCCAGGCCCCGCATCTTCTCCACGCGCCTGGCCCCGGCGTAGACCCTGTAGCCGCGCTTGAGCAGCAGTTCGGCCGCGGCGTAGCCGATGCCTGCGGACGCTCCGGTAATAAGGACGATCTTCTTCATATTGCCAATTTTAGAAAATTTGGTAACATAGGGGGCATGGAAGGAAGGTATTTTCCCCCGCCCGGCTCTTACGAGGAGAAATTCGTCAGGAGCGGCGGCCACGGCGGCCAGAACGTCAACAAGGTGGCCACCACGGTGCAGCTGAGGTTCTCCCCCGCGCTCTCCGGGCTCCCGGAGGCCGCCGTCGGGCGGCTGCGCGGGCTGGCCGGCTCGAAACTGACCACGGAGGGCGACATCGTGATAGTCGCCAGCGAATACCGCACGCAGGAGCAGAACCGCGCCGCCGCGCGCGCGCGTCTGTCCGAGCTGGTGATGCGCGCCCTGCGCCCGCCTAAACGCAGGAGGCCCACCAAGCCCTCCTACGGCTCCAGGCTGCGCAGGCTGGACGGGAAGAAGCGCCGCTCGGACCTGAAGGATTCCCGGCGCAGGGATTTCGATTAGCGGTCAGTGCAGGTGCAAAACGATAATATGGAACATTATATCTATAGTATCTTAGCGGCCTTCACGGGCGCCTTGGCGTATTTCCTGCTGCGCCGGCGCGGCCCGGCCGATACTTCCGCGGCCGCGGGCAGCGCCTTCGCCAAGTACGGCCCCAACGTGCGCCTGCGCGACGTCTTCCGCCTGGCCGTGATGCTGGAGGAAAAGGGAACGGACCTGTATCTTAGGATGGAAAAAGCGGCCTCGGACCCGGACGCCAAGAAGCTGTGCGCCTGGCTGGCCGAGCAGGAAACGCAACACAGGCGTTTGATCCAGGACACCCTGGACAGGTGGAGGCCTCTCCATCCGCACCTGACGGAGTGGCCCGAGTTCCTGCGCAAAGTGGAAAGCGAGGGCTTCTTCTCCGCGCCGCCGCCGCCGGAAGCTACGGAAAAAGAGCTGGTCGCTTTCGCGATCAGGCAGGAGATGAAATCGGCGGAGTTCTACGCCGCGCTGGAGACCTCTTTCCCCGAAGCCTGGAAGCAGGCCCGCCTGCGCCGGCTGGTAGAGGAGGAACGCTCGCACCTGTCCAGGCTGCGCGAAGCCTACCCCGGCTCCTGACGCTCAGCCGCCGCAGCCGTCGCCGGCTTCCCCTATGCCGCCGGTGACGACCTTCCCCCTCTCCGTCTTCAGCTCGGCCCGCCGCCCGCCGCAGTCCCATTCCGCCAGCCCGCCGCCGCCGCTCAGCCTGACGGGACCTATCCTCCAGGAATACGATTCATCGCGCCCGGTATAACCGCGTCCCCTTCCGTCCCAGTCCGGCGCCGCGCCCGCGGCTTCCTCGCCCGGCCATAGCACCCTGACTCCGGCCCCCGCCGCCTCGGCCCCCGCGAGGGCGGCGCGCAGCGACGGAGGCCGGGGCCCGGGAGGCAGGAGCACGCTCTTTATCCTCACCTTGCCGGCCAGCGCCTTCAGGCCGGAGTAGTTGCGCCGCTCCAGCGAGGTCAGGATCACCCCCTCCAACCCCGAGGCCCCCAAGGTCAGCACCGCGGCCGCGAGCTTCGGGCCGGAAAGCCCCGGGTTCACGAGGTAGAGGCCCGACGGCAGGGAAACCAGCGCGCAGGAGGTCTCCCGGTCCCCGAACAGGCTGACGGCAGTCCCGCGCGAAGCCTCCCTTCCGCCGGTAAAGAGCCCGGCCAGGAACAATGCTGCCGCCGCGGCTCCGGCGGCGTAAAACCTGGGCCGCCTGAAGCCCAGCAGCGGGGCGTGGAGAACGGTCAGCGCCAGGGCCAGAGCCCCGCCCACGGCCAGCGGTGACGGTTCCGGCACGCTGACCGCCGCGAACGGCAGCCCGGCGAAGAAACGCACCAGCCACAGAAAGGCGGCCATGAACACGCCGCCGGTCCACGCCAGCGCCATGAAGACCATCCCGCCAGACAACGCCAGGCCGAAGCCCAATCCCATGGCCACGCCGGAGGCCGGCACCAGGACCAGATTGGAAAGCAGCGAGACCATGGACACCCTGTGGAAGTAGACCGCCAGCAGAGGATAAAGACAGAGCTGAGCGAAGAAACTGACGGCCGGCAGCGACAAGGCGGGGCCCCCGGCCTCCAGGTGGCGGCCCCAGGCCGCCATCCCCACTGTAAGGCCGTAGGCGGCCAGGAAGGACATCTGGAAACCGGCGGCGAAGAGCGAGCGCGGGTCGGCCAGCAGTATCAGCAGCGCGGCGGCGCAGAGCGCCTGGAAGGTCCCGCTCTCGCGACGCAGCAGGCAGGCCAGCAGCCCGGCCGAGAACATCAGGTAGGCCCGCACCAGCGGCGCGTCAAGGCCGGCGGCCAGAACATAGAAGCCGGCCAGCGCCAGCGCGGCCAGGCCGGCTCGCCGGCGCCCCAGGCCAAGCCTGGAACAGAGGAAGTAAACCACCGCCACTACGAAACCGACATTGGAACCGGAGGCCACCAGCAGGTGCATCGCCCCGGAATCCTGAAAGGCGGCCTTCAGCTCCGCCGGAACGCTCCGCTTTTCCCCCAGCACTATCCCTCCGAACACGGCCGCGGCTTCGCCAGAGAGTCCTTTCCTGAAGGCGGCCAGCGCTGATTCCCTGAAGCGCCTGGCCAGCCGCAGCAACGGCCCCGCCGGCCGCGCGGTCAGCAGTTCCCGCGCCCTGGCCTCCGCAGTTATGCCGCGCCCGGAAAGGTACTCCGCCCAGTCCAGGCCGCCGGGGGACTCGGCCCCGCGCGGCAGCGAAAGGTCGGCCAGCAGCTCGACGGTATCGCCGTAGGAAACCCCAGGGCTTCCGGCGGCGTAGACCATCAGCCCGGCCTCCAGAGGACGGCCGTACACGCTCTCCGTCCTCAGTGAAAAACGTACGCCGCCGGGCGCGGCGGCCGGGTATTCGGTTAGGCGTCCGACTACGGGGACGCCGCTCCTGGGCAGAGGGAAAGGCAAAGGCTCCGGTTCCAGCAGCCGGCCGCGGAAAAGCAGCAGCGTCCCGGCGTAAGCCAGCAGCAGCAGGAAAAGCGGCCTGCGGTAATGGGATAGAAGCATAGCGCGCGGGACTAGCGCCGCGATGCTGCGTTACAAGTTGTCCGCTTCCGGGCCCCCGCCCGGTCCCCCTCAAAACTTACTAGATATTTACCCTGCCCTTCAGGGCGTAGCCCAGCGTGACCTCGTCCATGTAGTCGATGTCCCCGCCCAGCGGCACCCCGTAGGCTATGCGGGTTATCTTAGGCACGTACGGCTTGAGCAGCCTGGTGACGTACATGGCGGTGGCCTCCCCGTCGGCGTCGGGGTTGGTGGCTATTATAAGTTCCTTCACCGCGCCGTCGGAGGCGCGCACGCGGTCCACCAGTTCCTTGAGCTTGATGTTCTCCGGCATGACGCCTTCGGCCGGGGAGACCGCGCCGTGCAGGACGTGGTAGACGCCGGAGAAGCTCTTGGCCTTCTCTATGGCCGCCAGGTCCTGCGGGCGCTCCACCACGCAGATGGAGGAGCGGTCGCGGCCGGAGTCGGCGCAGACGGAGCAGAGCCCGCCCTCGGCGTAGTTGAAGCATTCCCCGCAGTACTTCACCGAGGACTTCACCTCGCGCAGAGCCTCCACCAGGTTCTCTATCTCCGGGGCTGAGGCGCGCACCACGTACATGGCGAAGCGCTCGGCCTGCTTGGGGCCGACGCCGGGGAACCGGCGGAAGATGCCAATTATCTTTTCAAGGGCTTTCATTTCACCTTGTTGATGCGGGTGATGCGGCCGTGGAAGACCTTGTTAAGGTGCTTCAGTTCCGGCTCGGTCTCGGCCGACACCGGCTTGGCGGCCTGCGGGGAGCGGGCGGGCCGCGACTCCATGGCCTCCTCCTCCTCGGTGGGCTCGGCCGGCATATCGGTATCGTCGGACTCCTGCAGGGCCGGCTCCGCCGCCTGCGCCGGCGCCGAAGCGGAGAACTCCGGTTTAAGGGTTATACGGGTCCCGGCGAACCTGGCCAGGGCCTCCTCCAGCTCGGCGCGGGAGTTCTCGATCATGCTGACGCCGAACTTGTTGGAGGTAAGCAGGCGCCAGGCCGAGGCGCTCACCGGCACCAGCTTAACGGAAAGCATCATGTTGTAGAGGGCAGGCTTGCGGGAATTGACGTAGCCTAGCAGCTTTTTCCAGGCGGCGGCGCCGGAGGCCTGGTCCGGGGCGGCAGAGCCGGCCGGCTCCTCGGGCTCCTCCTCGGGAGTCTCCTCAGCGGCCGGAGCCGGCGCTATATCCTGATTTTTTTTTTGCGCGGCCGGTGCGGCCGGCGCGGGAGCTGGAGCCCCGGAAGAGAGGCGGCCTTCGAGGCCTTCCAGCCTCCGGACCAGCCCTTCCAGGTCCTGCGGCACCTCTATCAGCGTGAAAAGGGCCACCTCGGCGGCGAGCGCCGGGGAGTCGGAGAACTTCACTTCCTCCACGATGACGTTGAGCTTGCGGGACAGGCGGGCCAGCGTGCCGGCCTGCAGGTCCTTGGGCAGGCCCTTCACCGGCTCGCCCTCCAGGAAACCCTGCGCGGCCAGGAAGGCCTCCGCCATGGAATTGCGCAGCTCGCGCAGCGCGGCAAGGGCGTCGTAGCCCTCGGCGTTAAGCTTGTCGAAGGCGGCGTGCAGGGCCTTGGCGTCGCGGTTGACCAGCGACAGGGCCATGGAATTGACGACCTCGCCGCCGGGGAAGCCCAGCAGTTCGGCTATCAGGTCCGCCTTGATGTCGCCGTGAGCGAAAGAGGCCGCGCGGTCGAGCATAGTGAGCGCGTCGCGCAGCGCGCCGCCGGCGGAGCGGGCTATCAGGCGCAGGGCCTCGGGCTCGGCCTTCAGCTTCTCGGCGGCCGCCACTTCCTTGAGCCTGGAAACGATCTCCGCTTCGGGTATCGGGCGGAAGCGGAAGCACTGCGAGCGGGAAAGGATGGTGGCCGGCACCTTGTTCTGCTCGGTGGTGGCCATGATGAAGACCACGTGCGAGGGCGGCTCCTCCACGGTCTTCAGGAGCGCGTTGAACGCGCCGGTGGAGAGCATGTGCACCTCGTCGAGGATGTAGATCTTGTACTTGTCGCGCGAAGGGGCGAAGTCCACCTGCTCGATGATGACGCTGCGGACCTTGTCCACGCCGGTATTGGAGGCCGCGTCTATCTCTATCACGTCGAGGGACTTGCTTTCGGCTATCTCCAGGCAGGAGGGGCACTTGCCGCAGGGGGCGCCGTCCTTGCCGGGCTTGTGGCAGTTGAGGGTCTTGGCCAGGATGCGGGCTATCGTGGTCTTGCCGCAGCCCCTGGGGCCGTAGAAGACGTAGGAATGGGCGACGCGGCCCAGCTTCACGGCGTTCTGCAGGGTAACCTTGATGGTCTCCTGCCCCATGACCTCGGAGAGGTCGCCGGGGCGGTACTTGGTGGCAAGATTTTCGTACATTATGTTCCCGCTGTGCTGACTGGACTGGGCGTCCCTCCGGCCGGGAGCGGGCGCTCCCGGGCCGGGGGCCGCGGGCCGGCTTAGAACTTCACGCCGGCGTTCAGGGTCACGTAGCTGTTCTTATGGCTGCCGTTGTCGAATATCTGGTACATCACGTTGGCGCCGATCATGTTCAGGTCGATGTAGGCGCCGAAGGCGTAGGCGTTGGAGTCGTCCACGCCGCCCTTGTACTTGGTGGTGGTGTAGGTGACGTACGGGGCTATCATCGGCACGGTGGCCGGTATGTCCAGGCGCACGTTCACGCTGGACTTGGGCAGCACTCCGAGCAGGGCGTAGGACAGGCCGGAGACCGGGTCCACCATCGCCATCGCCTTCTCGCTGCCGTAGGAGAAGCCGGACCAGGAGGCGCCCAGGCGGGCCATCAGGATCTTGGCGCCCGCGAAGATGGAGAGCTCGTTCTGGCCGGTCTTGCCGTCGGAGGCAGCTACGGTGGAATCCACCTTGTGGTCGGTATGCTTGATGCCCGCGCCCACGTCCACGCCGGTCACGCCCTCGCCGCCGCCGGAGGCGGCCCTGGCGTTGGGACCGGCCATGCGGCCGTGGCCGCCCTTGCCGGGGGTCAGCGAGAAGGTGATGTCGCCGCCGAAGAAGGTGCTGGAATACTTGGAGG
>JAKAMO010000108.1 GCA_021812825.1 bacterium
CTCCAAGTATATCGGCGAGACCGAGGAGAACCTGCGCAAGGCGCTGGCCACCGTGGAGCGCCTGGCCCCGGTCTGCCTGTGGATAGACGAGATAGAGAAGATCTTCGCCGCCTCCTCCGGCGACATAGACGGCGGCGTCTCAAAGCGCGTGCTGGGCACCATGCTGACCTGGATGCAGGAGCGCAAGGACCGCTCGTTCATCGCCGCCACCTCCAACGACATCAACAACCTGCCGCCCGAGCTGCTGCGCAAGGGCCGCTTCGACGAGATCTTCTTCGCGGACCTGCCGGACCCGGCCGCGCGCGGGGAGATACTCGCCATACACCTGCGCAAGCGCGGGCTGAAGCCGGAGGATTTCGACGTGCCCGCGCTGGCCGCGGCCTGCGGGGGCTTCAGCGGCGCCGAAATAGAGCAGGCGGTCATAGCCGCGCTCTACAGCGCCTCCGGCGCCGGCGAGAAGATCTCCTCCTCACACGTGATGGAGCAGATAAAGCTGACCAGGCCGCTCTCCGTCATCAAGGCGGAGGCCGTGGATTTCCTTCGCAACTGGGCCAAAGAGCGGGATATACTCCCCGTCTGACAATCCGCAGAAGCGGCCCGTCCGGCGGCCCTGCTGGCGTCATCGACCCTCTCAACCGGCGCCTGAGCCCGCTTCCCTCAGCTTGCTCACCCACAGGGCGAGTTCCGCCAGGTCCAGCTCGCCTATTTCCGGGAACCCGCCTGCCGCGGCCAGCACCTTCACCGTGGCTCCCTTGCCGCCGAACCCCAGCAGGGCTATGGCCCTGCCGCAGTAGCGCACCTCGTAGGCCGCGCCGCCCCCGCCGTAGAAGTCCGGCCAGCTAAGCGAGCGGTAGATGTAGGCGCGCAGCGCGCCCGCCCGCGTGGCCCTGTAAGAGTCTCCCGCCCATTCCTTGACCTTCCATCTCATAATACCACCCCGTTCCCTGTCTTCCTGGAGATAGCATAGCAGGTCAACCCGTCAAGGGCCTGTCGGGTCCGCGACCGCGCGCTTTAACGGCGCTAATTTATATACAATTTCATTAATCCAAACGGAGGACCGATGCTGAGAACAATCCTGGCCCTGCTGCTTTCTTCGCTGCCCGCCATTGCCGGCGCCGCCCAGCCCGCCGACCCGGTAATGGACGCCCTTTCCAAGGAGCTGGACCGCTCCTTCAGCGGCCTTAAGAAGGCCGAGAAGGTGCCGCTCTATTATCTGGGCTACGAGCTGACGGTCTCCACCTACCACCAGATATCGGCCAAACTCGGTGCGCTGGAATACGACGGCGGCTCCGCCGGCGCCAAGCTGGACATAGACATGCGCGTCAATACGATGGAGCTGGACAATACCCACCAGGTGAAGGGCTCCTCCGCCTGGGGCAGCTACAGCCAGTCCCAGAACCTGCCCGTGGCGCTGGACGGCGACGAGGACGCGATACGCGCGCGCCTCTGGCAGTACACCGACAAGGCCTACAAGGCCGCGCAGGAGAAATTCACGAAGGTCAAGATGAACAAGGCCGTCACGGCCGAGGAGGACGACCCGTCCCCCGACTTCTCCGCGGCCCCGCCCGAGAAGTTCTACGAGACGGTCACGCTCAAGCAGCCGGACCTGGCCGCCTGGCGCGACCGCCTGAAGAGGCTGTCGGCCAGGTTCGAGGGCTATCCGTTCATCTACGACTCCGGCGTCTGGCTCAGCTGGGAGAACCAGAACAGGTACCTGGTCAACAGCGACGGCACCCGCGTCAAGACCGGCAACAACTACATAGTGCTGGGCTACTCGCTGATGAGCCGCACCACCGACGGCATGGACCTCACCCGCGGCGAGCGCTACGCCGGCTCGGACTTCTCCGACCTGCCTTCCGACGACAGGATCATCGCCGACATGGACCGCTCCATAAAGGAGCTGAAGGCGCTGCTCGCCGCGCCGGTGGTGGACCCGTACAGCGGCCCTGCCATACTGAACGCCCGCGCCGCCGCGGTCTACTTCCACGAGATCATAGGCCACAGGCTGGAGGGCCACAGGCAGAAGCAGGAGGACTCCGGCCAGACCTTCGCCAAGAAGGTGGGCCAGAAGGTGACCTCCGACATCATCACCCTCTACGACGACCCTGCCGTCAGGGACTTCCGCGGCATACCGCTGCGCGGCTACTACCGCTACGACGACGAGGGCGTGAAGGCCCGGCGCGCCGGGTTGGTGGACCACGGCGTGCTGAAGGGCTTCCTGATGAGCCGTTCCCCTATACGGGGCTTCTCCGCCTCCAACGGCCACGGCCGGCGCGAGGCCGGCAACGAGGTGGTCTCGCGCATGGGCAACACCATCGTCGAGGCCTCCACCTCGGTGCCCTACGCGCAATTGCGCGGGATGCTGATAGAGGAATGCAAGAAGCAGGGCAAGCCTTTCGGCCTGGTGTTCGACGACATCTCCGGCGGCTTCACCAGGACCAGCCGCGGCAGCGGCCAGACCTTCAAGGTGCTGCCACTGCTGGTCTACAGGGTCTACACCGACGGCAGGCCCGACGAGGTGGTGCGCGGCGTGGACATAGTGGGCACGCCGCTGACCAGCTTCAGCAAGATAGAGGCCGCCGCCGATGACCCGGACGTGTTCAACGGCACCTGCGGCGCCGAGTCCGGCTGGGTGCCGGTCTCGGCCGTCTCGCCCAGCCTGCTGCTGGGAGAGATAGAGGTGGAGAAGTCGCAGAAGTCGCAGCAGAAGCAGCCGGTGCTGCCTCCGCCGACGCCGGAAAAGGGGGCGAAATGAGGAACAAGACCATGAGAACCGCGCCTATATACGCTCTCGCCCTTGCCTCCGTTCTCGCCGCCGGGGCCTCCGCCTCTCTCCCCGAGGGGGACAAGGTCTTCGCGGCCATGAAGGACGAGATGGCCCGCTCGATGGCCAGCCTGGACATGGACAACCTCGGCAAGCCGTACTTCATGTCCTACCGCATAGAGGACGGCCACAGCTTCTCGGTGTCCGCCAGCTTCGGCGGCCTGGAGCAGGAGTACTCCGGGGACTACCGCCGCCTGCAGGCGGACCTGCGCGTGGGCTCGCCCAAGTTCGACAACAGCCATTTCGCCTCCACCGCCTGGGGGGAGTACCGCACCGAGTCCGACGGCGCGGTCTCGCTGGACGACAACTACGACGCGCTGCGCTTCGCGCTGTGGAGCGTGACCGACCGGGCCTACAAGAAGGCCCTCGAGACCCTCTCCAAGAAGAAGGCCTTCGTGGAGTCGCGCAACATCACCGAGCTCTACGACGACCAGAGCCCCGAGCCCGTGCACGAGCTCTACAGGCCGGCGCCGGTGGAGCGCCTGGACGAGGACCAGTGGAAGAAGGATATCGTGGAGATATCGAAGGTCTTCCTGAAGTACCCGGCCGTCCGCTATTCCGCCGTCAGCGTCGGCTTCAGCTCGGGCGGCGACCGCTTCCTGAACAGCGAGGGTTCCGCCTACCGGCAGCCCTCCTGCTCCGGCTCCGTCTCCATCAGCGTCTCCGGCTACGCGCCGGACGGCTTCAGGCTGAACGACTCCTACAGCGAGAGCTTCTGCCTGGCCAAGGACGCGCCTCCCCGGGAGCGGCTGCTGGCCAAGGCGCGCGAGCTGGGCGAGAACATGACGAAGATGGGCAAGTCGGTCACGCTGAAGGCCTACATAGGGCCGGTGCTGTTCGAGGGTGAGGCCGCCGGCGAGTTCTTCGAGAACCTGCTGGTCAACAACGTGGCCAACCCGCGCGAGGTCTGGACCGAGAAGAGCCGCTGGTACCAGGACGGCGTGCTGCGCCGCGCCGGCCAGCTGGTGGAGCGCCTCGGCATGCGCGTGACCTCTCCTTTCCTCAACGTCACGGACGATCCGCTGGCCCGTTATTACGACGGCCGCCCGCTGGCCGGCTTCTACGAGATGGACGACGAGGGCGTGCCGGCCCGGAAGATAGAGCTCGTCACCAAGGGCAAGCTGACCGACTATTACCGCTCGCGCGCCGCCACCCGCGACTTTTCCGGTTCCAACGGCCACGGCCGCGGCGGCCTGGACGAGTACCCGGAGGGCTCGCCGGCCAACGTGTTCATCGTGCCGGAGAAGAACCCCGCCCGCGTGATGCCGCTGGCCGAGCTTAAGAAGAAGTTCATGGCCCTCTGCAGGGAGGAGGAGCTGGACTACTGCATCCGGGTGGACAGCCTGAACGGCCTGGGCGGCCCGTTCGCCGCGTGGAAGGTCTACGCGGACGGCCGCGAGGAGCCGGTGCACGGCATAGAGTTCACCGGCGTCACGCTGCGCTCGCTGCGCGATATCGCCGCGGTCTCCACCGAGGAGGGCGTGTACGGCCTGAACTGGACCACCCCGGGCTCGCTGGTGGCTCCCTCCATACTGGTGGTCGAGATGGAGATAAAGAAGAGCGAGCAGAAGCCCGAAAAGCTCCCCTACCTGCCGAACCCTTACTTCGCCAGGTGACCGGATGAAGCCCCTCTCCCTCAAGTTCGCCGCCGCGCTCGTGCTGGGCGCGGCGCTGGCCTCGGCGGCGGGGAGAGGGGACTACGTCTTCTACTACACCCCCGAATACCTTCGCTTCAGGAAGAGGATAGTGGACGAGTTCAAGAAGACGCCGGCCGGCCGTTTCAGCGAGTTCGCGCACCGCTCCCGGGCCGACAAGGGCGCCGAGCATAAGGTGATAGCGCTGACCTTCGACGCCTGCACCGGCAAGCCCGGCGGCTACAACAAGGAGCTGATAGACTACCTGCGCGAGGAGAGGATCCCCGCCACGCTGTTCGTAACCGGCGTCTGGATAGACCGCAACAAGGAGACCTTCGCGGAGCTCTCGAAGGACCCGCTGTTCGAGATAGAGAACCACGGCCTGCTGCACCGGCTCTGCTCCACCAGCGGGCGCACGATGTACGGCGTGCGCTCCACCATGGACCTCTCCGGGGTGATAGACGAGATGGAGCTGAACGCCCGCAAGATACAGCAGCTCACCGGGCGCAGGCCCGTCTTCTTCCGCTCCGCCACCGCCTACACCGACGACCTCTCGCGAAAGGTGGCCGAGCGCCTCGGCATGGAGGTGGTCAGCTACGACGTGCTCTCCGGGGACGCGATGAAGGACGACGCCGCGAAGATCAGCCGCAATATACTCTCCGGCGCCCGCCACGGCGCCGTGGTCATCATGCACTTCAACCACCCGGAGTGGCCGGAGGTCGCGGCGCTGAAACTGGCCGTGCCGGAGCTGCGCAAGCGCGGTTTCAACTTCGGCCGCCTCGACAGCTTCACGTTGCGCTGACGCCGGGCGAAGGCCGGTTTTAATGTTCCAGAATATTATGGCCTGTCACGGATAAGCCGCATAGCGGCTTTCCTGGCCTATGGCCGTGCCGCATCGGAAGCTATGCTTATCAAGCGGCCGCGGCCCCGGCGGGGAACTGTCGCTGTGCGCTGTCACAGCGCACAGCTCCATCCGGCGTTTTCGCTTGCGATGAAAACGCCTTGCGGCCAGTTATGAGGCATAAATATGCCTCATAAAAAAATCTGGCCTCACCCCTTGACAAGTCAACTTTCGTCTGTTATATTACTTATGTAGTCTTGCTCTCTTAATGGTGCGCCGGCGGTCTCAGTAGCGGTTTCGGTCGCGGTGTCGGGGTTCGGCCCCGCCCGGCGCGTGTCTCCCCCAGGTTCGCGGCCCGCTCTCGCGCGGCGTCTTGCGGCGCCCGCTTCGGTCCGGCGGTGCGGCGTTCCGGGGAGTGTCTTGGCCCGTCTCCCGCCGTTGCGGCGGCGCGCGGCCGGGTTCCTGGTGAGGCGGCCCGCCCGGCGCGGCGGCGTCCCTACCCCTGGGTCGGTGACCGGCTGTCCGGTTGCCCGTGTGCGGTGTGCGTTGCGGTCGCGGTAAAAACTAGAGTACGGCTTCGGCCGATAGAGAAGAGCCCCCTTAGCTGGGGGCTCTCTTTTTTGCGCTTATTCTATCCTTCCCAGCAGCCTCAGCAGGCCGTCCAGGATGGTCAGCGGGTGAGGAGGGCAGCCGGGTATGTAAAGGGATACCGGTATGTCCGCGGGCAGGCCGGCGCATTCCTGGTGGCCCGCGTAGGGCCCGCCGCCTATCGCGCAGGCCCCGCAGGCTATGGCCACCCTGGGCGAGGGCATGGCGTCCCAGGTCTTTCGCAGGGCTAGCTCCATGTTCTTCGTCACCGGGCCGGTGACCAGCAGGCCGTCGGCGTGGCGGGGGGAGGCGACGAACTGTATGCCGAACCTGCCCATGTCCCAGCCCACCGTGCCCAGCACATTGCAGTCGGCCTCGCAGGCGTTGCAGCCGCCGGCGCTGACCTGCCGCAGCTTGAACGAGCGGCCGAAAAGCCGCCTCAGCTCGGCGCCGAGGGCTTCTGCCCGGGCGTGGTCGCCGGAATTCACTTCCAGGCCGGCCCGCGAGGAGGCGCAGAGCCGGTAGTCGCGGGAGAACTCCACCGCGGCGGGGTCGGCCTTCGCGCAGGCGCCGCAGAAGACGCAGCGGCCCAGGTCCAGCCCGGCCCCGCCTATGGCCCCGTAGGGGCAGGCGGCCGCGGCCTTCTCCAGGCGCGCGGACCTCACCTTCGGCAGGCCGAGGGCCCGGTGCGGCAGCTGCAGGCCTTCCGCGGGGAACTTCATCGTGCGGTGCCCCTGCTTCAGGCGCTCGAACAGGGCTTTTATCACAGGTCCCTCCCGCAGTAGGAAAGGTTGAAGCTCTTGTTGCAGAGCGGGAAATCGGAGATCTCGCCGCCGCGCAGCGCCAGCGCGAGCCCCATCCAGTTGTGGAAGGACGGGTCCGTCACCTTGTAGCTGCGGAAGCGGCCGTCGGCCCCGGTCAGGGCGAAGTGGCAGATCTGGCCGCGCCAGCCCTCCACCAGCGCCACCGCCGCCGCGCCGGGCTTCAGCGGGCCGCAGCCGGCCTTCAGCGGCCCGCCCGGCAGCGCGTCCAGCCAGCCGGCTATCAGCTCGGCCGACTTCTGCATCTCGCGCCAGCGCACCCGCGCGCGCGAGTGCACGTCCCCTGTGCCAGAAAGCGACATATTGAAACCCTCGTAAGGCCCGGCCGGGAAGTTGCGGCGGGAATCCAGCGCCACCCCGGAGGCCCGCGCCGCCGGGCCCACCAGCCCCACGCCCTCGGCCGCGGCCTTCGGCACCGTGCCGGTGCCGTCGAAGCGGTCGGCCACCGAGGCCGTGCTCCAGAGCAGCGACACCGCCCCGTCGGCGTCGCGCATCGCGGCGGCCAGCCGCAGCTTCAGTTCCTTTATCAGCGCCGGGTCCAGGTCGAACTCCACCCCTCCTGGCCTGAACATCCCGCGGGCAAAACGATTGCCGCAGATGAGCGCAGTCATGTTCAGGAGATCGCCCCTGATGCGCCCGCAGAAGGAAGCGGTAGGCAGGTAGGCCACGTCCCCGGCCAGCGCGCCGAGGTCGCCGGTATGGTTGGCCAGCCGCTCGAGCTCCAGCATCACCGCGCGCAGCGTCTGCGCCCGGGGAGGGACGGCCGCCCCGCAGAGGGCCTCCACCGCGGCGCAATAGGCCCAGGCGTGGCCCGCCGTGGTGTCCCCGGCCAGCGTCTCGGCGTAGTGTACGGAGCGCGCGTCCGGGCCCGCGGCCAGCGCCCGCTCCACGCCGCGGTGCTGGTAGCCCAGCATGATCTCCAGGTGGAAGACGCGCTCGCCGTGGCACTGGAAGCGGAAATGGCCCGGCTCTATCACGCCGGCGTGCACCGGCCCCACCGCCACCTCGTGCACCTG
>JAKAMO010000109.1 GCA_021812825.1 bacterium
GGAGAGAGGACTCCGGCCTTTTTCACCGCGGCCGATGACAGCGTCTCGGCGGTGAAGGTCTTCAGCTCCTTCTCCTGCCACTCGGCCAGCGGCACCTGGAAGCCGCGCTTGGGAGCGCCGAGTATCTCCGCCGGCAGCCGGTCCGCCATGGCGCGGCGCAGCAGGCGCTTCAGCCGGAAGCCGCGGGTCTTCTCCGCCAGCGGTATGCCGGCCATGAATTCCACCAGCCTGGTATCCAGGAAAGGCACCCGCAGCTCCAGCGAGTTGGCCATCGAGGCGCGGTCGGCCAGGCAGAGCAGGTCGTCGGGCAGGTAAGAGCCCAGCTCGAAGCCGAAGATATCGTCCGGGTCCGCGGGCAGGCCCGGCAGCGACGCTCCTCCGGCGGCGACCTCGGGAAGCAGGGCCCCGGAATAAAAATACCTCTTCTCGTCCGGAGAGAGATAAGAGATCCACGAATCGTACGCCGCACCGAAACCGGCCCCGCCCGAACGCAGGAAGCGCTTGGCCCGGCCCGGCAGGTTGAACGAGGAGCGGCTCTCCGGCAGCAGGCCGGCCGCTCCGCCGACCAGGAGCCTGAGCGCCCGCGGCGCTTTCAGCCAGGCCGGCAGCAGCCGCGCGCCCAGGTGGCGCGGATACCCGCCGAAAAGCTCGTCTCCGCCTATGCCGGCCAGCGCGACTGTCACGCCGGAGCGCGCGGCCTTCGTCACCAGGTAGGTGGCCAGCGCCGAGGAATCCGCGAAAGGCTCGTCGAAATGTCCCGCCAGCTTCCTGATCAGCTCGCCGATATCGGCCTCCACCGGCACGGCTTTGTGCTCGGCCCCGAAATGGGCGGCCGCGGCCGCGGCCAGGGCGCTCTCGTCGAAGCCGCGACCTCCGCCGAAGGACGCGGTGAAGGTCTTGACCCCGGAACCGGCATGCCGGGCCATGAAGGAGAGCAGCGATACCGAATCCATCCCGCCGGACAGAAGCAGGCCCAGCGGCACGTCGCTGACCAGCTGCTCCCTGACGCTCTCCGAGAGCAGTTCGCGTATCCGCTCCGCGTAGAACTCCTCCGGCTGTCCGGCGTTATCCTCTGGCTTGAGCTCCCAGTAGCGCTCCACGGCGGCGGCGCCGTTGCGGAAGCGCAGCAGCGACGCGGGCTCCAGCTTCTTCACGCCGGAGTACGCGGTCAGCGGGGCCGGGATGTAAAGATAGGTGAAATAGTAGTCCAGCGCCCTCGGGTCCAGTGTTCCGCACAGGCCGGAGACCAGCCGCAGCGCCTTGAGCTCTGAGGCGAAATAGAGCTTATCCCCGGAAACAGCATAGTATAGCGGCTTGATTCCGAACTGGTCGCGCCCCAGCAGGAGCTTGCGCTCCCTGGCGTCCCACAGCGCGAAGGCGAACATTCCCCGCAGCAGCTTCGGGAAATCCTCGTAATGCTCCTCGTAAAGATGCGCCAGCACCTCGGTGTCGGTATTCGTGCCGAACTTGTGTCCCCTGGCTTCCAGGTCTTTCCGGAGCTCCCTGAAATTGTAGATCTCGCCGTTGAAGACCACGGCCACGCTGCGGTCCTCGTTGAAGATCGGCTGCGAACCGGTGGCCAGGTCTATGATCTTCAGCCGCCGCATCCCGAGCGAGACGCGGTCCTCCTCCGAGAAGAAGCCGTCCTCGTCGGGGCCCCTGTGGACCAGCGACGCCGTCATGGCCCTCAGCAGGCCCTCGTTCCTGTCGCCGGCGAAGCCGCAGATGCCGCACATCAGCCCGTGAGCTCCCTGTAGACGCGCTCGTGCGCCGCGAGGAAGGACCCCAGCGTGAATCGCGATGCCGTTTCCGCCGCCCTTCCGCCCATCCTGGCGGCGGCCTGGCGGTCGGCGAGAATAGCCTCTAGTTTTTCCGCTAACGCGGCCGGATCGCCGGTCCTGAAGAGGACGCCGTTAATGCCGTCTTCGATTATCTCTTTGATCCCCGGCAGATCGGCCGCCAGCACCGGCTTGGCCAAGGACATGGCTTCAAGCAGCACGAGCGGCTGGCCTTCCGAGCGGGATGGCAGCACGAAAAGGTCGGCCGACGAGAGGAAGCCGCGCATATCATCACGGAAGCCCGCGAAGACGATCCTGTTCCCGAGCGAAGCGGCCCTGCGCCGCAGCCGGGCCTCCAGCGGACCCGCGCCGGCTATAACGCATTTCACTTCCCCCAAGATCCCCGGGGCGGAGCCCCCGAGCAGCTCCAGGGCGTCTATGAGTATATCGAAGCCCTTCTGTTCCACAAGGCGCCCGGCCGCCGCTATGACGCTGCCCCCCTTGAGCCCGAACTCCCCCCTCACCGCATCGCCGGGGCCGGGGACGCCGTCGAGCACGGCGGGGTTCGGGATCATATCCACCTTGCCCGGGGGGACTCCGTGGCCTTCTACCAGCAGATCCCTGAGGACGCCGCCGAGCGTTATGAAACGCGTTATCTTTTTTTCCGCGAACGCGTTCAGAGCGAGATATATCTTCTTGCGGAGGCGGCCCACCTCAAAGCCCTCCACCGGCATGGCCACGGTGGATACCGCCTTCACCCCCGCCCTGGCGGCGGCCAGGGCGCAATAGAAATCGGCCCTCGCGCCCTGGCTGTGCGCCACATCTATCCCGTTGCCGCGCATAATATCCGCAAGCCGCCCGATATTGCGCGGGTCTATCCTGTTGGAAAGGTCCAACGGGAGGAACCGGCAGCCGTCCCGGACCTCCTCATGGAAGCGGCCTGTCGGACGGGAAGCGCAGAAGATCTCGAACTTATCCTTGGGAAGACCGCGGACCAGCAGGGAAAAAGTCTTCTCCCCTCCCCCGTAACACGAGTTCTCTATGACAAAAAGCAACTTTATCCGACGTTCCATAATAGCGCGCTGTCGGCCGCGAGAATGAGACGCTCCAGTTCTATTATATATTTTACTGCGTTTATATGTTGCAAAGTAAAAAACGCGCTGGCGCCGCGCGGCTCAAAGGTTATAGAATCAGACCATGCGCATTTGCCTTCTGACCACCTCCACCACCGCGCACCAGATGGGCGGCACGGAAGCCCAGGCCGAAATCCTCGCCGCCGAGGCCGCCAGGCAGGGGCACGATGTCCTCATCATCACCACCGCCCACCCGAAAGGGCTGAAAGCCGAGGAGAGGAACGGCTACCGCGTGATCTACCTCGACGGCACGAGCCATACCATGTCGCGTCGCACGGCGCCGGACTGGTGGCGGGCCAGCGCGGAGAGGACGGAGGCGCTTTGCGCCTCCGGGAACATGGACGTCGTCTGGGCGGCTAATTTTTCCGGGCTTTCCTACGCCGCGCTGCCGCGCGCGGCCAGAAGGCCGGTGATCTCCATCGTGCAGGGCCTCGCCGTCCGCGGGGAGATCGCCAGCAACTTCGGCCGCGTCTCCACCCCGGGGGAGCTGCTGTATTTCCTGACGCGCTACGCCGCGCAGACGCTTTTCTATTATATCCCCCGCTTCCGCGCGATGGTGCGCGATTCCGACCTCCTCATCGGCGTCAGCAACGAGACCGTGGCCGCGCTCGAGAAGGAGTTCCCGGAGAGCCGCGGGAAGTCGGTCGCTATACTCAACCCCGTTGACACCGAGGTCTTCCGTCCGGACCCCCGGCTGAGGGCCGAAGGGCGCGGGAAGATAGGATTCTCCCCGAAGAACTCCGTCGTGCTGATGAGCGGCGTCCTTCACAAGCAGAAAGGCGTGCATCTAGGCCTGGAAGCTTTCGCCGCCGTTTGCCGGGAATTTCCCGGAGCGCGCCTCGCCATAGCCGGCGAAGGCCCCGAGCGCGCCAGGCTGCAGGAGCTCTGCCTGGACCTGGGGATCTCCGGCAAGGTCGCGTTCCGCGGCCTGGTCCCCAACGCGGAAATGCCCCTATATTACAACGCCGCTGACATATTTCTGAACCCCACGCTGCGTCTGGAGGGCCTGCCGCTGGTGCTGCTCGAGGCCATGTCCTGCGGCCTGCCTTGCGTCACCTCGCGCATAGGCGGCACGGGCTCCAGCATTGAGGACGGCAAAAGCGGATACTTCACCGAGCCGGGGAACACGCGGGAGCTGTCGGCCAAGCTCCGGATACTGCTGGCCGGTAATGAGCTGCGCGCCGGGCTGTCGGCCGGAGCAAGGACCCGGGCCGTGGAAGTTTTTGATAAGCGCAGGGTGTTGAAGGAATACATCTCCGCCAGCAGGCGGGTTATGGACGGACAATGACCGGACATCAGCGCCGCGCGAACACCTTACCGGCGGTTTCTCGCAGCAGTCCCTTTTCGTCCTCTGACAGGGAAAGATATTGCGCCGCCGCCATGGCGGCGGGAAGCGCGAAAGAGGATACCGCGAACAGCGGCCCCGCCAGGAACCTGGTCGTCGCATAGGCGGCGGCCCCCGCCATAATGACCGAGAGCTGATATGTTCCGAAGCGCATTTCGGAACGCTTAAGGCCCAGCCTCTTTATCACGAAGGTCCCGCTCAAGGAATAATTGAAGAAAGCGGATACCACCACCGCCATCCCGAGGCCGTCGAGCCCGTAAGCGTTTATCAGCAGGTATCCGGCCGCCGCGTTCACGCAGGCCTGCAGCGCGCTCAACAGGAGGATCGGCATCCCGAGGCCGGCCCCGGTCAGCAGCTGCCCCACGATATACGCCGGCGATACGACCGCCGCGGAAAAGACCACCAGGAAGACCACGGACATGCTAGCGGCATAGGCTTCGCCGTACAGCAGCCTGACGGCCGGTCCGGCGGCCAGCGCCAGCGCGACGGCCGCGGGAAGCGCGATAGCGCCCGTGACCTTTATCACCCTGGCGGCGTGACGCGGGAAGTTCTGCGGCTCCGCGGAATAGATGCGCGTGATTATGGGAAGCAGCGGCATGGCTATGGCCTGCGGGATGAAATAGACCATCTGGAAGAAATTGTCCGAGATCGAGAAGAACCCGGCGCTGGAAAAGCCGCATTTCAGGGCCAGATGCGAACGTATGAAGAGGTCCACGCCGAATATCATGACCGACCCGAGGAAAAGCGGTCCGGCCAGGGAGAAAAGCCTACGCATGGCGGCGACGCTGAAAACGGGCCCGGGAGAGATCCCGGAAGCGGACAGCGCCTTCGACATCGCGAAGAACATCGCCGCGCTCCCGAGAAAGGCCACGGAGAGGTCCCGGATCGCCACGCCCTTGAGCGTAAACCCCATGACCAGCACCAGCGTCAGCGCCGCCCCGGCTATCCCCAGCGCCACGTTGAGCCTTGCCAGCAGCTCTATCTCCCTAAGGCCCTGCAGCACGGAGCGAAGCAGGCTCGACAGCAGGGAGAACACGATGGTCACGGCCCCTATGCGGAAGAGCGGCCTCAGCCCCGGCTCCCCGTATATCCCGAGGGCTACCTTGTTCGCGAACGTGAAAAGCCCTATGCCGAGCAGGCCGGAGACGGCCAGACAGAAGATCAGCGCGCTCGACAAGGTCTCACGCAGTTTGCCGAGATCCGAGCCGTGGTATTCGGCTACGAAACGGCCCGCGGCGAGGGGCAGTCCCAGCAGGCCGAACGCCAGCAGGAAGTTGAGCGCCTGGCTGAAGATGGAATACATGCCGAGGTTCTCAGGGCCGAGCCATCTGGCTATTACCACGGAATTGATCAGCAGTATCACTTTCATCAGCACGAGCGAGGCGTACGTGTAGACCGCGCCGCTCGCTATGGAGGCGCCGAGCCTTTCCTTCATAGCGCCTCCCCGCGGGCGGGCCCCGGGCCCGGTTTGCGCGCCAGCGCGAAGATCGAGAGCCGGAAGAAGGCCTCCAGGCCCGGGAGCAGGAACAGCCTGTTCAGGACGCCGTTCCAGGCGCTTTCGCCTTCCAACGGGCCGCTCTCGCGGAAAAACACGGAAATGCCGGAGAACCCGGCCGACTCCAGCGTCCGGCGCAGGCCGCGCGGCGACTGCAGGTTCACATGGACCTTCTCGTTGATGCCGGTCATGCTGGGATGTATCACGGGGACCCTGTTCCCGGTCCGGAGAAGGAATTCCTTCAGCATGATCACCCTCCGGAGCACGACCCAGCCGTAGCGGGTGTACCAGATGTTGGGCGCGGTATGCACTATCAGCCTCCCTCCCGGTTTCAGCGCCCGCAGGACCTTTCCCAGGGCCCAGGAAAGCTCCTTCGGATAGAGATGCTCTACGATATCCGTCATCAGGACCACGTCGAAAACGCCCTCTCCCAGCTCCGCCGCGGCCACATCGGCCCTGACGAAATTCACGCGCGCTCCGGCTTCCGGCGGCAGGGCCGCCGCGGCTTCCCTGGCAAGGGCTATCGCATCCCCGGAATAATCCACGCCCAGGGCTTCCGCCCCCGCCAGGGCGGAGCGTATCACGGCTTCCCCGCGTCCGCAGCCGATATCGGCCACCCTCATCCCCGGCCCTATGCCGGCGGCCTCGAGCGCCACGGAAAGGCGTTCCGGCAGGCGCATACCGCGGCTGTCCAGGAATTCGCGGAACCCGCCGCAGTTGGAAAGGAAATACTCCCTGTCGTACAGCCCGGCCGGAACGACCCTGTCCCGTGGCGGCGGGGGCCCGTCCTTGCCCGATGAAAGTTCCTTCTCCGGTTCAAACATGCTTGACCGCCGTTATGAGCAGTCCGCCTCCGACGCCGCCTGGCGCCGGTCCGAGCAGCGAAGCCGCAACGCGCCTCAGCAGCGGCCGCAGGACGAGGCCCGCGTGACGCGGCAGCGCGGAAACGAAGTCCTCTACGGACAGGAAACGCGCCCAGGCCGCCTCCTCCGCAGCGCTCATATACGGCGTGACGCGGGATCCGGCGAAGCCGCTTTCGTCCAGCAGCTCCCGCCATCGCGCCGCGCTCCGGTAGCGGCAGTGCTCCAGCCGCTTATCCATGCGTCCGGCGTAGGCTTTCGCTTCCGCCTCCAGCCCGCGCGCCATGTATCCCCTGTATCGCGGCAGAGCGGGGACGAAGCTGTCGCTCGGTACCGTAAAAATGAAGCGGCCGCCGGGCTTGAGCACCCTGGCCGCCTCGCGCAAAGCGGCGACGTCGTCCGGAATATGCTCTATCACGCAGTTGCTGAAGACCGCGGCGAAGGAGGCGTCCTTGTAAGGCAGCGCGAGTATGTCCGCCGTCAGCACTTCGGGATAGATGTTCCTGGCCGCGGCGGCCGCCGTCTTGGCGGGATGGAGGTCGCAGGCCGAATCGGGCCTTATCCCCAGCCCGCCGAAAAGGACCGAAGCGAAGGAGCCGTCGCCGCAGCCCAGGTCGAGCAGCGGGGCCGGATACGTCTCTTCCTGCAGCAGCAAAGCCTCTATCGTGCGCCAGTACGCCTGGCTGGGATTGGCCGGGTAATGCCGCATGAACTCAGAGAGGTAGCCGTGAAAATCCTTTTTGGCCATAAGGTCCCCTATCTCCGGCCTCCCAGCCGCCCCGCGGCCGAGCGGAATTTTGAAACGAGCCACTTTCCCGACTGGCGTAGCAGCGAAAGGACGGACAGCAGGGGCAGACCGTAACGGAATCCCTGTACGAGGAGAAGCCGTACCTCCTCGGGAGTAAAATGATACTGGTCC